>PBXZ01000172.1:0-35461 GCA_002729415.1 Candidatus Poribacteria bacterium
TTTGTCCGGTTTGGTGGATAACCGAAACTGTCCCGTTCATGTCAATTCGAAAGATTGTGCCCTTTCCATCGCTGCCAGCATAGATGTTGTCGTTGTGAAAGAGTAAACTGGTCAGATTAGTTTCATCAGAATCAAAGAATATGTCTACTTTCCCATCCGGTGTAATTTTGTAAAGTTTGCCATTTGTACCTGTTGCGGCGTATAGGTTGCCAGACTTGTCGAAAGTTAATGACCAAACATAGTTTTCATCTGCATTGAGAATTGTTGTTGGTGTATTTCCACCTGCTGGGATTTTGTAGACCAAGCCACTTGGAGCTGTGCCAGCATAGATGTTATTTTGAGTATCGATAGCTAAACTTAAAATTGAGACTTCAGGGGAATTGTAGAAAAGGGAAAATTGGCCATCGGGAGTAACTTTATAGATTTTGCCTTTGTTTCCGGTTCCCGCATAGATATTGCCAAGTGAATCCTCGGCTAGGCACCAGATGTAAAGTTCTTCTGTTTCATCAACGATTTTCTTTAACTTATGTGTCAACATCACTTCACCTTTACTGGCGATTGCGACAGATTCTAAGGTGCCGCTGGCCAGATCCTTATGACTTTGCTGCGTCCATGTCGCTGTTTTGACTGCAAATATTGGACTTGTCGTCGATAAAGTGAATAAAACCACTATGAAGATACGAAAAAAACAATGACATGTGATCATATAATTCTCTCCTCTACTAATATATTTAAGTGCCGTACGGATTTCACCATATCTATTGTGCGCTTCGATTAACCATGATCCGTAAGAAGCGGCTTCCCGCCAAAACATAATCAGTTGCTGTTTTTTCCGTACGGAGGGTCCGACCTCGAGTATATCCCCCTTCTCCGGATTGTGTTTGGCTATTCATAACAGATAACATCGACACCGTTGGCTCGGGAAATTCTTCGCCTTGAACGGTCATGCCGAATTTTGGGATAAAAAGTTCAACTATAAGATCCGAATTGCTCTCACCACGTTGTAATAGTTTAACAAGTTGGTTGATGTTTTTAGGCTGATAATTCAGTGGGGCNCGTTGACGCTGCCAGTTTTCATAGGATGCACCACTGGAGATAAGNAGNGTTACTNGNNCTTCAGGTGTATCCTTTGGGATGGTGATTTGAGCTTTTTGAANGATTGGATTTTCTAGATATGGCCGGATAACAATGGCCACATCAATTTTTTCACCCGGACGAAATTCATCTTTCTGGATACGGATACCTTCGATTGCTGCGTTGCTACGCTTATCTTCAAATTCGACATCAATTGTAACGCTTTCGATTTTTACTTTTTGATATGGGTTGCCAATTAGATTAACCAGTGGCCTTAGCGATTGTATAGTAGAAAAACCAGGTGAAAGGCCGCTTGAAAAAATGTTGCGATATGAAATCTCCTGTATTTCCAGACCAAGTTGATCTGCAAGGTTAATCGTTGTGTTAACTTTAGCTTGATGATCGCCAAATTCACTTTCAAGGGCATCAATGATATACCAAATTCCAAGCTGAGAGTACATTGCGGAGAAATCACGGTGTCGGATCACTTCATACTTTTTTTGATAGATTTTTCCATTGGTTGTCATGACTTTAGCTGTGATTGGAATGTAGCTAGGTGAATCGCCGACAATGCCGGCAATTGCACCTTGGCGATCCTGTACGATCGTTCCGATCGGTTGAGTAGGTGAGGCAACCTTAAAGGGCATTGTGGTGTTTGGGTGGATGTAATGTACATATCCCCCGGACATCGGCAGATTTACATGTCCTTCACCCAAGCTGGAATGTCCATATGCCAAAAGCTGTTTATTCTCATCAATGTAGGTAATTGTGCCGAAACCGAAAACACTGAAATCTCCTCGGACTATCTCAGTACCGATGATTTGGCCTTCTTCAATTGGTGCGCTTTTTACAGAACCACTTCCACCTGCGCCTTGCAAAGGTAACATTTTATACTTCTCAAAGACAGGTTTCAGTAAATTAAGCATTCTTAGATTAATTCCCGACATTGCAACAGGTATTTTAAGCTTTGATGGCTTGTCATTACTGAGAGGGATATCTAAAAAATTCGTCGTTTTTCGATTGATGATTGGGCTGTTACCAAAAGGCAGTATCTCGGCAGTTTGAGATACCCAATTGCTTTCTAAGTTAAGCAGTTGGTGCCCTTGGTAGCTCAAATTCGGTGTCATCCCTCGTTGGGTTACTTGAATCATCAGTTCAATTGACGTAATACCGATAATATTAGAGTCTTCTCGTTGATTTCTATATCCGACAGCAAGGGCACCTATCAGGCGGCCATCAATGTATGCAGGACTACCGCTCATCCCGCTAGCAACACCAGTTGTCTCAATGTTTTCTCCGCTACATTTAACCCAGATAACATCCCAATCGGGATAGAAATCGTATTCAATGCTAATAACTTCAAAATCAAATGGTTCAACAGTTGTACCGGAAAAGACGGTATAGCATTTGCCTTGCATGCCGGTTTTAATTTCCTCTAGTGGCATGAATTTCTCTGGGTTCCATGCGATCTGCGCTTCTGCTAAGGTAAATCCTACTAAGATAACCGTCGTAATTATGATGATCCTTCTATATTTCAATCAGTTCACCTCAATATATCTCTAACAGTCCACTTTTAATTATGCTTAAACACCGGTTTATCATAAACAATTGCACAGTTAAATGTCAAAATAAATCTCGCTTAGGTTGATGCCTTTTGTTTGTGGTATTCCGCTTCAATTTTAAACACATTGTCACGTTTTACTGTAATATGCTCTATAGTGTGTTTTTTTCTTAATATCTGGTTTTAGTTAGAAAATTTGTTTAAGTAGATCGACCAATATAATACCGTCAACAGCCAAAACGACAAATGCAAAGTAGAAACGTATTGAACTGGCATTTATCTTTTGAGTCGCTATCGCGCCAAATTGTGCTGATATGGTTGAGCCGACGAGCAAAATAGCAATTAATGCTAGGTTGTTATTTCCTCTTATTCCATGGGCAATAGTGCCGAAAAGAACAGAAAAAAAGACAATAAATAAACTGGAGCCAATTGCCATTCGGGTACGAATACCATAACCATAGATTAAGAGGGGTAATATAATTACTCCACCGCCAATACCAAGCAACCCTGGTATAATCCCGATTAATAGTGCGGGGTATGTAGCCGCAAAAATTGAGATTTGTTTGATTCCACTAGTTGGAAATGTGATGTAAGGAGGTACATGGAAATTCCTAAGGAAGCCATTTGGTGGATTACCGCTCTCNTGTTTTCTGGTAGACTCAATCAAGATTCCTATAGCGACAACCATCAATAGTATAAAAAACAGCCACTTNGGATAGAATTCAATTACNGGGATCTGTTGCTTGCCAATCTCTATTTGCCCCATTAATTTAAGGTGNTCAAGAATGCGNGCGCCAATTTCAACACCGATTATGCTACCTCCNCNGAATGTTATCGCTAGCTTCAGATCCACATTGCCAAGTTCCCAGTGTCGGAGTGCAGCTGAGAAAGAAGTTCCAATTGCTTGAGCAAGTATACTGCCTACACAAATCTCAAAAGGTATGCCGAAAAAGATCTGAAGGATTGGGNTGATGAGGGCTCCGCCTCCAATTCCGAAAAACCCGGAGAAGAAACCGACGGTACCTCCCACAACAAATAGTCCCAACACGTTGGCAGATACACTACCGTCAATAATGAGTTGCATTTTTAGATGTGGTATTCAATTTGGGAGGAGGGCTGGTGTGGTTTTTTGGAACGGCGCCAGTACAAGTTGAATATCCAATTTACTGTCGTTGCCCAGACGATTGGAAAAAAGAGGCAGCCCAAAATATAAATTANTCTCATTCTACCTCAGAGTATAGGTTGAAGCTAAGNACCATGTAAAGCAGAAAATAGGTGGGTTTGNTTTAGTGTTGGTTTTACAGTCGAAAGTTAGGCGTACTATTTAGACTTGTTATGAATTNGAAANTGTATTCCATAATGTTTTTATGATGAGCAACTAGCGATTAAAAGCAAACGCGGAAGCCAATTACGAANTCAGTATATTCTTTACTGAATAGATCGTATCCAATACAGGTTGCGTGGTCGTGATTATAATACCAAGCTCCCCCCCGCACGACTCGAAAATGTTGGTTTTCATCATACCATGTGCTAGTCCATTCCCATACGTTTCCAAGTAGATCGTAACAACCAAATTGACTGATGCCTTCTGGGAAGGTGCCGACAGGCGTCGTTGTCCTAGCACCTGCTTCGGCCGTATTGCAACGAGGTTTATCGATTTTGTCTCCCCAAGTGAATAGCCTATCATCGTCGCCACGTGCGGCTCGTTCCCACTCTTCNAAGCTGGGAAGACGTCCACCTACCCAATNTGCATAGACCTCNGCATCCTCACTGCTGACCCAAANGACTGGATGGTCACCAGTATTGGGTNGGAACTGNTNNNCNTNCCAAGAATAAGGATCCCGATGGCCCGTTGCATCAATGAATCTTTTGTATTGTGCGTTAGTTACTGGGTAACGGCCGATTTTGAAGGCATCGACAAAAACTGAATTGAGATCTTCNCCTANGAGAACTGTACCTGCAGGGATTTTAACTTGGCTGTCGAAAACGGTAAGGGCCGCATCCCGAATGTCTGGNTTGCTGTGTGACAAGGCCGTTCCCAATGGCGAAGTCAAAGCACCTAGTGGAACACTTAATTGGTTTGTTTNATTCCATCCCAGATTAGTTGCTAGGAGTAGCNTGGCAGCATCTGTAACTGAAGAGTCAAAGTGCCATGACCAATATTGATCCACGATGGATTGTAAATTTTCTGAAGTGTTGCTCTGTAGGGGGGGACGACGTGGCTGAGATACACCACATGGTTTTCTGTTACTGCCATCTAATTGTATTAGTTTTGCCATCTGGTTTTTTCGGAAACCCTCTAAGCAAAAGTACCATAATTTATTGGGTTGTGTCAACGGGAGACCTTGACAGCAGTGAGCCTAAGCGATATAATCGGCCGCAAATGCAGACTTACAGGTTAAGGTAGGGAAAGCATGCCAGCTCCGAGCACAATCTATTTCCCTCAGGTTGCTACCGCCGTTTGGGCTGATTGGATTGAAGTTGTAAATGTTGGCACAGAAGAAGCCAACGTCACTGCCTTAGCACGGGATCAGAATGGGAATGCGATATGGAGTGCTTCTAAGAGAATCGTGTCTTTTCAATGTTGGCTTGTCCCTGCGGAAGGACAAGCAGATAAGAAGGGTGTGGAGGTTTCACTCGAAGTATCAGCAGATCAACCGATTCTAGGTGAGCGGCACTGTCACCATCAGTCGCAGGTTCTCGATTTTCCCGGTGCCGCTGTTGAGCTAGATAGTGCTGGGACAAAACTTTTTTTTCCGGAAATTGCTTCCTATATTGAAGACTGGATCAGGTTTTTTAACGTTGGTGAAGCAGATGCGATCATCAACCTGATTGGTAGGGACCGAAGTACTGGAAAAGTGATCCAGCAATTGTCAGGGCAGGCCAAACCAAAAGGTTTTTGGACTGTTGATGATCGGCAAATGGGAAAACTTACTGGCACTTTAGAGGTTGTTAGCAGTCAGCCTATCATTGGTGAGCGGCATTCACACTATCAAGGTGGGAAAACGGCAATCGGCCAACTTGCGCAGGTAACTGAGGGTCGCGAACCAGCCCCAAGTACAATCTATTTTCCTCAAATTGCTGCTGGGGGATGGGGAGATTGGGTAATTGTTACCAATGTAAACAGCCATGCCCAAGCTAACCTGAACGCGTTGGCTCGAGATATTAATGGTCACATGATCTGGAGTGGGACGAAAACATTGGAACCTTATCAGTGTTGGATTGTCCCTGTCGACGGTGTTGCTGACAAAAAGGGAGATGTTTCACTTGAAGTTTCAAGTGACCACGGTGTACTCGGTGAGAGGCACTGTCACAATGGTTCTCAGATCCTGAGTTTTGCTGGTGCTTCTCCTAACCTGGGATCTGTTGGGACTCGATTGTTCTTTCCAGAAATCTATTCTGGTGCCCACGATTTCTTTAGGTTTTTTAACACAGGTGAGGCCGATGCNCTGATCACTGTGGTTGCCAGAGATCGAAACTCAGCGCGAGTAGTCCACCAGATTCAGGGACGCGCANCCCCNAAGGGGTTCTGGACAGTTCCGGATAAAAGNATCAAGAGNGCTACCGGTACACTTGAAGTCATTAGCACCCAACCGGTTGCAGGTGAACGACATATGCATTACCAAGGNGGAAAAACGGCAATCAGTCAACTTGGGCAGGTGATTGCACTGTAGTTTTCGCAACTGGTAATTNGATGGTNATGGTNGTGGAAATGTTTTGACTTCCCGGAGTATGAATTATGACNTGGCGTCAGGAATAGNGAGGCACTTTTACGACTAGGNNTTANTGGTCAATNNTAGGATGGTTGAGATGATTAGTNCCCAGTNGTTGNTAATNTATGGTATTGTTATTGGAGNGAGAATTAGNATCTAAGGACTAGTNTTTATGGCAACAGCAGCAGGAGCAAAAACGCTTTATTTTCCGGAAGTTGGACCACAATGGNAAGATTGGGTTCAAGTCATTAATGTTGGTTCTGAGCCAACTAAAGTCTTGGCNATTGCCCGCCATGCCAGTAATGGTCAACCGGTATGGTCGGAAGAGAAAACGATTGCTTCTTTTGAAGCATGGGTGCCAAATGTTGAAGCGATCAAAGTNAATTCTTCGATGCAATTCAGCGCCGATCAACCGATTGTGGCTGAACGACACATGCACAATAAATCGAACGTGGTTGACCTAATCGGTGCGGCAGAGGAATATGAGACAGTTGGTACGCGTCTCTTTTTTCCNGAGATCTCTTCAGGGGCGCANGACTGGTTTCGTTTTCTCAACGTCAGTGAGGNAGATGCGGTTCTAAGTATGATTGTTAGGGATCGNTCAGGCAAGGTTATTTGGCAACATCAACATACTATTANGCCTCAGACTTCATGGAGCGTNAATGAAGGTTTGATGCCACAAGCNANCGGTACNCTCGAGGTANTGAGCACCCAAGCCATTGTTGGTGAGCGACATATGCATTATCAAGGTGGCAAGACCACAGTCGGTCAATTTGGTCAAGTGATTACGGATGGGGCTAAGACNCTCTTTCTCCCGGAAGTTGGTCCNGTCTGGCATGATTGGGTNGTCGTAGTNAATCTTAGTCATCAGGAAGCCAAAGTGTCGATGATCGCGCGTCAGGATAATAACGGTCAGCCAGTTTGGTCAAAAGAATCAACNCTTAACCCGTTCCAGTGCTGGACACCTCCCATGGACGAGGTCAAAATAAAATCGTCAGTCGAAATTAAGAGTGATCAACCGATCGCAGCGGAACGGCATATGCATCGTGGTACGGAGATTATTGACTTACCGGGAGCATCGGTTGAAGGAGGGTTCGTTGGGCGTCGATTNTTCTTTCCAGAGATCTATGCNGGTGCCTACGATTGGTTCCGAATTCTAAATATCAGTGAGGCAGACGCCTTGATTAGTTTGGTNGTACGAAATCGGAAAGGTNAAGTCACAAATCAAAGACGAGGNACAGTAAAACCTTTTCACTGTTGGGATTTTGACGATAATACTCTAAAGAATATAGTTGGTACAGTAGAAGTAATCAGTACCCAACCGGTGATAGCGGAACGGCATATGCATTATCAGTCTGGNCATAAGGGNGCGGTTGTTGGGGCATACGGTGTTGTCATTGGCGAATAGAAGCATTAAATTAAGCTGCTATTGAATTCTTTATCAGTTGATAATAAGTAAATNACTATGGTATAATNACTTTTCTCTGCTTCACTANAATAGNGTGAAGCCACTAGTCCAAAGGGAGGAATAAAATTTGCCTCAGTATGAAGCGCTTTTCATCGTTACTCCCAGTTTCGATGAGAGTGAAATGGCAGAAGCGTCAGAAGCANTCAAGGAACTGATTGAAACTAATGATGGGCAAATCCTGTTNNCTGATTTNTGGGGAAAGAAAAGATTGGCTTACCCCNTTCAAGGACACGGAGACGGTTATTANGTTTTGATGGTGTTTAATGGTGATTCAGAATTACTAAATCGAATTAATCATCATTTNCGAATTACAGAACCGATTATCAGNCACCTCGTTGTGGCATTTGAAGNTGATCTGGATAAATTAATCGCAAAACAGCAAGAAANNGCTAAGCAGTCCTCTAAATCANGTGCTCAGGATTCTAGAAAAGAACCCGAGCCTTTGCCCGATGTCGTTTCTGAAGACGAAAATGACAAAGAAAGTGAAGAGTGATTTTTAGCNCACGTGGAATTTTAAATTTGATAGGAGACCGATTATGGCAAGCTACAATAAGGTAATTCTGATGGGGAACCTGACACGAGATCCTGAGTTGAAATTTCTGCAGAGTGGTACGCCTGTTGTTAATTTTGCCNTGGCGACTAGCGAGTCTTGGACAGATAAGCAAACCGGTGAGAAACGAGAGGAAGTTTGCTTTGTTGATCTAGAAGCGTTAGGNCGTCAGGCCGAAGTAATCAGCGAATATTTTAGTAGAGGNAAACCCATATTGGTGGAAGGCAGACTTAAATTTGATCAATGGGAAACTGAGGATGGTCAAAAACGGTCGAAACATCGNGTCAAAGTTGATCGGTTCTCATTTGTTGGGGGACGNCAAGATGAGGATGCTGGTGACTTNGGTCTTGCTAAACCGGGAANCGAACAATCGTCTTCAAGTCAACCAGATGATAGTACTGATGATGATATACCGTTTTAGGTATGNGGTTTTATTTAATACTAGATGTAATGACCAGGTGGANGTATCATCTTNGCTTGTCAGCTCTAGCCTGAGAGAGGGAGATTTTTTAGCTAATGAGGTTTAGAAGAAGACGTANAGTCACACTTAAGTCNCGNATTGATTACAANGATGTNGATTTACTTAGAGGTTTTATGGACGANCGAGGAAAAATTTTGCCGCGACGATTGACACGCCTTAATACTAAGCAACAGCGTCAGGTAACAAAAGCGATTAAGCGTGCAAGAAGCATTGCATTATTGCCTTTTACAAGATAGTGAGGAGTGGGGTTTTTTAAATGGAAGTTATTCTGAAAAAGACATTTGACAAACTTGGAACGGAAGGCGACATCGTGAATGTTGCCGACGGCTATGCACGAAATTACTTGGTCCCAATGCAAATCGCTATTCGTTCAACTGAGCGAAATCGTCGAATATTGGAGCACGAAAAGAAAGTTTTGGCTAGCCTGGCTGATAAGACGCGGGGTGCTGCAGAGGAACTTGCTGGACAAATTACGGAAGTTACCTGTACTTTCAAACGACGTGCTGGTGAGAATGATCGCTTGTTTGGTTCTGTTACTTCGACCGATATTAGTGCCGCCTTGGTGACAGAACTGTCAGTTGAAATAGACCGTCGTGATGTTCAATTGCAAGAACCAATAAAGGATCTTGGCGTTTTTACCGTGCCCATCCAACTCCATCCTGATATTACATCAGATCTAAAAGTTGTTGTTGTCCGAGAAGAAGACGAGTAACATCCGCTAAATATTTTCAAAAGTGTAGTAGGAATTCAAGGTTTATCACTCCCCTTTTAGATTCCAGAGGGTCAAGTTGTGCGTTCTGATTCCACCGATACTCTCCATGATCGCCAAGCAGAGCGGGCCGCACTTGGTTCGATGATGACGGATCCTGCCATTATCCCTGATGTGGTTGATCTTTTGGGGGCATCTTCTGAAGTTTTCTTTACCACTGATCATCAACTTATTTATGACGCTATTCTGTCTTGTTATGAACGGAATAACGCTACTGATTCCCTCCTTGTGGCAAATGAACTACAAAATGGTGATAATATTAACCGAGCGGGAGGTGCTGTCTATCTTTACGATTTGCAAGCTGAAATTGTTGAAACGGAAAACACAAGATATTATGCTGAAATCATACACGAAAAGTATCTTCGTCGCCGAATGGTTCAAGCCGGCCAGCAACTTCGTGAACTAGCACGTGATCAACAAACTGAATTGACCGAGCAGATTAACGATGCGCAAGAAATGGTCTTTGGTCTCAGCTTATCTAATCAAAAACGTGGCTTTTCAGGTATTTCATCGATCATAAAAACTTCCCTCGATGAAATAGCGGATTTCGAGGGTGATGGTGGTTTATCGGGTATTGCTACTGGGTTTCAGGATTTTGATCATCTGACAGCGGGGTTACATAGTGGGGATTACTTGATCTTTGCTGCCCGACCAGGGATGGGTAAGACAACTTTTGTCCTCAATATCGCTCAGAACATCGCAATTGCCAACAAGAACCTTCCTGTAGCTATCTTTAGCCTTGAGATGCCACGCAGTCAACTCGGGCTACGGATGCTTGCTGCGGAAGCTCGCGTTGACTTTGGTCGACTTCGTACAGGAAATGTCAACGACGAACATTGGACACTTCTGGCTGAAGCCTCTGAGCGTTTTCTTGATGCACCGATTTTTATCAATGATGAACGCGGATTGAAAATGCAGGCCATTCGATCGGAACTCCGGCGTTTGAAGGGGCAGCATAGCGAATTAGCGGTGGTCATTATTGATTATATTCAATTGGTCTCTGGATCAAATCGCTATAGTGGNCGTGAACAGGAGATTGCTGAGATCTCTCGGCATTTAAAGCAACTGGCNGGTGAATTAGAGCTCACGGTCATCGCTTGTTCTCAATTGAGCCGNGAGGTAGAACGTCGTCCNGATAAACGTCCGNTATTGTCAGANTTGAGGGAATCTGGGTCCATTGAGCAAGATGCAGATNTAGTCGCCTTTCTGTACCGAGATGANTATTACAATGAATTTAGTGAAGANGAAGGNATTGCTGAGTTAATTATCAAAAAGCAACGAAATGGTCCGACTGGTGTCGTTGANCTGGAATTTCATAAGGAACAAATGCGCTTTTCGGATAGCTTTAGAAGTATCNAATGATGAAAAAACCGGCAATAATTCAGNCTAATCCAGTGTTNTTGATACGATATGTTAATCAAGTTGGTGTTCAGGTCGTCAATCTNATTAACTCAATTGGATCNGTATCGATTCTTATTTTTTCTGCCATAATTCTATCGTTTCGCCGTCCGTTACAGCTTAATCTTATCGTNCGCCAATTGTNGTTAATNGGAGTNAATTCTTTGCCAATTGTCCTGATTTCNGGNCTTTTTACNGGCATGGTACTTGCCACTCAAGGTTATCATCAGCTTAAGCAACTCTCCGCTGAAGGTACTGTTGGNGGTTTTGTCAGTGTTTCAGCAGTTAAGGAACTCGGCCCTATTATTACAGCCGTTATCCTCGCCGGCCGGATTGGAGCTTCTATAACAGCCGAATTAGCTACTATGAAGGTAACTGAGCAAATTGATGCTCTAGAAGTGATGGCAACTAATCCGATTAAGTATTTAGTTGTACCACGGTTTATCGCTTGTACCATCATGTTGCCGGTTTTGACGAATTTTGCTACTGTGTGTGGGATTACTGGAGGATGTTTGGCTGTAGTCGGGCTTTTTGATATGAATGGCCGTTTCTTCCTCAAGCAAGCATCAGATTACATGTTCATGAGTAGTGTTTTTGTCAGTTTGATTAAAGCGACTGCGTTTGGGATGGCTATTGCGGCAATTGGTTGTCATAAAGGCCTTTCCGTATCGCCGAAAGATGGAGCAGAAGGGGTAGGGAAAATGACAACGGGATCAGCAGTTAGTTCGATTTTAGCGATTTTAATCATTGACTTTTTCCTTAACCATATTCTATACACAATTTTGGGAATGAAATGATTCTTATCAAGGACATTTGGAAAAGCTTTGATCAAAAAGAAGTTCTTCGAGGTTTGAGCCTGCAGGTTCCTGCCGGAGAAACACTGGTGATTATGGGACGTAGTGGGTGTGGCAAAAGTCTCCTGCTCAAGATGATTGCCGGATTGTTGTGTCCGGAGCGTGGCGAAATTTTTTATAATGGTCAGGGACTTAACAATCTAAACCGGCAAGATATGAATAGGATTCGTAATAAAATCGGTTTTTTGTTCCAATCGGCGGCCCTCTTTGATTTTATGACAGTTTCTGAAAATGTTGGTTTCATGCTCTCGCAACATACCAAAATGTCAAGGTTGGAAATCGAAAGGATTGTCACCGAAAAGCTGAGTTTGGTCGACTTGAGCGGAACAGAATCACTCAAGCCTGCCGAATTGAGTGGTGGGATGCGAAAAAGGGTGGGTCTTGCCCGGGCAATTGTCTCTGATCCGGATTTGATTCTTTATGACGAACCGACTACGGGGTTGGACCCGATTACTTGCGTTGAGATTAACAATCTCATAAATAATTTACATGAGACGCTGGAGGCAACTTCAGTCGTTGTGACTCATGATATTGATAGTGCCTTTTCTGTTGCGACACGTATCGCAATGATTCATCAAGGCAGAACTATCATTGACGGAACACCTGATGAAATTATGAATAGCACAGATCCTCATGTGCAGGAATTTGTTTCTCAGGAATTCAGAAACCAATCAATATAACATTAAAGGAGTCTAAATATTGGATTGGTGGAATTTACATTTTAAGGTTGGAGTTGTCGTACTCGTCAGCTTTATTTTATTTGTCTTTTTGCTGTTAAGCACTTCCAATTCTCCTTGGAGTGCTAGTGGGGATATATTGGAGGTTCACTTTGATTTTATTAATGATCTCCGTGTTGGATCAGATGTCCAAATATCAGGTGTTTCCGTTGGTAAAGTTACAAGTATTGAATTGTTGAGTGATGCTAGTAAAGTGAAAATTAAATTTAGTGTTGAAAAGGGGTATAGTCGCCTGCGTAAGAACCTACAAGTAAGAATTGGGACAATCGGCTTTGTTGGCGAAGCATATATTTTGTTGATAAACAGTGAGGTATCAAACTCATATTTAACTGAGATGGATATGCCNCTGACCGGTGTGAATCCCGTTGGTTTGGAAAGTATACTGAGCAAAGCTGAGGGNCTTACCAATGACTTAACACAAATAGCGCAGAACATAAATCAGATTGTAGAATCAAATAAAANAGTGGTTTCTGAAAGCATTATTCAATTGCAAGAATTGATANCAAAANCGAANGGAGTACTNGATCAGCTTGAGAANACNAGTTGGCATACGNTCGCAGGCTTGGATGNNTTGGTTGACGATGTTAGTCAAGAAACGCAAAAAACGTTCGCAAAATTGAATTATCANCTTGACCAGATTAGTAAGGATNTTTCAAATGTTACTGAAAACGCGGCACGAGTTACCCATGATGTCGCCCATTTGGTAGGTCAAAACACAGAACCGATCCAATCGGCNGTTTCAGAATTACAAATTGCAGCCAGTCAGTTTCGTCAGNCAGGTAAACAGATTAATCGGGATGCTACTGATNTAATGGGGNAACTTTCTGAATTAATCACCAAAAGTCAAAATGTNATTGAAGTTGAAACTCCAAAGCTTGATCNTCTTCTGGAAAGAGTCACAANCTCAACTGAAAATTTTGANCAACTAAGCAACAATTTGGTTCAGGTTGTNCAAAAGGTAAAGGANGGNGATGGNAGTATCGCACAGTTGTTGAACAAACCGGATGTTNTTGGTGACGCACNCGGANTTCTNCGAAATGCCAATAAAACACTTACATCGTTACAGGGNTTGTCACAGGAACTAACAAATCAATCCAACAAAATAAAACTTCCACGTGTTACGTGGGACTATGAACTTCGCTACCTTGATTCAACACAGTACCTTTACAATGAAATCGCAGGGTTGTGGTTGCCAACCNCCAGAAGTCGTTTGCGTTTAGGATTGGGGACNCGTGAGGGAGANACNAAGCTCGAGTTTCAGTACGGNTACAATTTGNCNTCATACTTGCGGGGACGTTTGGGGTTTATGCGNTCAAAGCCAGGGATTGGNATTGATTTGATGCTGGTCCAAAAATCACTTGGATTGTCTTTCGAAGTTGGNCNAATCACANGTTCNAGTCNGGATCTCGATAGTGAGATTTTTTGGCGTGTGCTACCCAATGCACATTTGGTCATAGGTGNTGAGAACTTGGCCNCTNAAATTCACTATACTGCTGGATTTCGTCTGGCTGGCAAAAANTGGTGATTTAATATGGTAAAACAACGTCATCAGTACGTTTGCCAGGAGTGTGGATATGTATCCCGTAAGTGGTATGGTCGCTGTCCTGATTGTCAAAAATTTAACAGCCTTATTGAAGAGGTTNCTCCGGNGAGNCATTCTTCTGGCTCACAACGACGAGGAATAGCGNTTTCTTCTAGTAAACCGCAGCTGATTGCGNCGATAACTGCAAGTGATGAAGACCGTTTAAGGACAAATATTAGTGAACTCGACCGTGTNTTAGGAGGAGGNCTTGTGCCTGGATCCGTNGTCCTGATCGGNGGCGATCCGGGTATTGGAAAGTCGACTCTCCTGCTCCAGATGGGAAGNCAGCTTAGCCAAACTNACAGTCCAGTNCTTTATGTGTCNGGAGANGAATCTGCTNCCCAAACAAAGCTGCGTGCAAATAGGCTTGACATAAACCCNGATTCATTGTATGTTTTGTGCGAAAACAATTATGAACAGATAGAGTCTCACATCTCNGACCTAAATCCGCAGGTGGTGGTGGTTGACTCAATTCAGACTATATACTTGGCGCAAATTCAGTCTGCTCCAGGGAGCGTAACCCAGTTGCGCGAGTGTACCGGGCATTTGCTTTTACTCGCCAAAAGTAAGAATATNCCGATTNTTTTGGTGGGGCATGTTACAAAAGANGGGACGATCGCAGGCCCGAAAATTCTTGAACATATGGTCGATACCGTACTCTATTTTGAGGGGGAGCAGCAACAGATTTATCGTGTATTACGTGCTGTTAAGAATCGGTTTGGATCAACCAATGAAATCGGGGTCTTTGAAATGGTTGCCAACGGNCTCAGGGAAATTAGGAATCCTTCTGAACTTTTTATCGAAAACCGGCAGGAAAATTCGTCTGGATCGGTAATCGTGTCAAGCGTGGAAGGTACCCGTCCNCTGTTACTTGAACTTCAAGCGCTTGTTTCTCCTTCGAATTTNGGTATACCGCGAAATACAACGACCGGTGTNGATCGCCATCAAGTGGCTCTTCTCGTTGCNGTNTTGCAAAAGCGTGTTGGTTTTAGCATAGGTGATTCCGATGTGTTTGTTAACGTGACAGGAGGGATGCGGTTGAATGAACGGGGAATTGATCTNGGTATTGCTTTGGCAATTGCATCGAGTCATCGTGACAAGCCCATCGATTCGNCAACTGTGGTTCTAGGTGAGGTGGGTCTTGGTGGGGAGGTGCGGCCTGTTTCACATATAGAACAGCGGCTTCAGGAATCGCAAAAACTGGGTTTTACCCGTGCGNTATTCCCNGAGTTTAACCGAAAAGGGATGAAGNCGNTAGATGGAATTGAACTTATCGGCGTTANAGATCTNTATGAAGCACTCGGTGTTGTTTTTTAGTACATGTTTCGTGCCATGANAATTATAGTTTTTGGGTTNATTCGNATANAAATTTANCTNGTATTTTCTTCAACATGCCATCTAGTGTTTGTCCTGCCCTGATGATGAAGATCACTGATTTAATGGTTGTATACTACGAAAACAGCTGCTTAGCCTGAAACACACGTAATTATATTTCTGGTGCCCAAAAAATTATGATGACCGTATTTTAGTTTGAAAAAAGAATTCCATGCTTTGGATAATACGCGCTTTATTTATAATAATTGGTATAGTTTCTGGCACTATCGTTTCGGGAACTTCCGGGGGAATTATTGCGTTTTTCGCTGTTGCGATTTTGATTGGTATTGAAACCTATATTAAACAATCACCGATTGCGGGCATATTTGATTGTCTCGTTGGATTGGCGCTAGGTATTACTATTGCTGGATTACTAATCTATATTACATCAAGGTTAGTCAAACCTGAAGATTTAAGTTCGAAGCCATTCCCGATACTTTTTACTGTTGTTACATTGTTGCTCGGATATCTTGGCATGATAACTAACTATCGAAGGGCTGAAGAAAGCGGGTTTTTATCAGTTAGTTCGTCAAAACAACCAACCAATTCAACACAGAATTACAAGATTTTGGATACGAGTGTTATCATAGATGGCAGGATACGTGAAATTTCGCAGGCGGGTTTTATCGAAGGTGTAATGCTAATACCTAAGTTTGTCTTGAATGAGCTTCAGCATATTGCCGATTCAACTGATTCCTTTCGGCGCGACAAGGGACGGCGTGGTTTTGAAGTTATTCGAGCTATGCAAAATGATCCAGTGGTTGAAACCGAAATGATTGAAGAAGATTTCCATGATGTGCAGGAGGTAGATGCTAAGCTAGTCCAGCTAGCGTTGAAACTTGATGCGAAGATCCTTACCAACGACTTCAATCTTAACAAAGTTGCGGAACTTCAGGGAATTACAGTCCTAAATATTAACCAATTGGCGGGTTCTGTTCGTCCTAATGTTGTTGCTGGTGAGGAGTTGACGGTTAAGATTACACGTGAAGGGAAAGAGCATCATCAAGGCATCGGCTATCTTGATGATGGTACAATGATTGTTGTTAAAAATGGACGTCAATATGTGGGTGAGATTGTAGATATCATTGTGACGCAAACTCTACAGACGAATGCGGGCAGAATGATATTTGCACGCCTAAAGGGAGATGAGACTGAGTCTGATGAACCAGAAGATTTGCACCCTTATTCCCGCGGCTGGAAGCGGAAATCGTATGGGAGATCCCCATACTAAGAAGACATATCTCTCTTTGCTGGATCTGCCAGTGTTGAGCCAGACAATTCGAGTATTCGATCTAAATCCGATTATCTCTGATATTCTTGTGATTGTTAGCGAGGGCGATTTGAGTAATTGCCAAGCCGTGGCAATTACTCCGTATAATTTCAGTAAGGTTTTAAATCTGGTTGTCGGAGGATCTACACGGCAGGAGTCAGTTTACAACGGATTGAATTTCGTGCCTGAAGACACTCAACTCGTCATCGTACATGATGGAGTGCGTCCGTTTGTAACAGACAAAATGATACATGAATGTGTCTCATCAGCAAACAAATTTGGTGCGGCGGCAGTCGCCGTGCCAACCAAAGATACAATAAAAGTTATAGATGAGAATCAATTTTCTGTTGAAACTCCTAACCGAGATCAATTATGGGCTGTACAGACTCCACAGTGTTTCAGGAAAGATCTGCTGGTTAAGGCCCACCATCAGGCTAAGGTAAATCAGGTTGAAGTTACAGACGATGCAGCGCTAGTTGAACAACTTGGTTTTAAGGTGAAGTTGGTGATGGGTAGTTACAATAACTTAAAGATTACTACACCGGAAGATATGGTTGTGGCCAGAGCGTTTGCTCATTTGCCCAATACTGTAGAAAGCATATGATTCGCGTTGGCATAGGATACGATGTCCACCGCTTAGTTGCTAATCGAAGGTTTATTATGGGTGGCGTTGATATCCCTTTTGAGAAGGGGCTTCTTGGTCACTCAGATGCTGATGTTTTAACACATGCGGTATGCGATGCAATCTTGGGAGCTGCGGCTCTCGGTGATATTGGGCAGCATTTTCCTGATTCAGATCCTACTTATAAATCAATCAATAGCCTTATTTTATTGAAGAAAGTAGTGGGGCTAATTTCTTCTGATTTTGACATAGAGAATATTGATAGTACGATTATCTGCCAGCGTCCAAAACTAGCACCGCATATTCCTGAAATGCGAAATCGGTTGGCTAGTATATTGGAGGTTTCCCTCAATCAAGTTAACATCAAAGCTACTACGTCTGAAGGTTTAGGGTTTGTTGGTGCAGAGAAAGGGATCGCGGCTCAGGCCATTTGTGCCTTAAGAACAAAATTGTAAGATATCCTATAGATATTAAGGAATACACATGGGGCTAAGAATTTATAATTCATTAACAAACCAAATCGATGAATTCGTTCCCATTGAGGATGGGAAAGTATCAATGTACAATTGTGGCCCAACGGTTTACGACTACTTCCATATAGGAAATGCGCGTACTTTTCTGATAGCTGACGTAGTTCGTCGTTATCTGGAGTACAAGGGGTACCAAGTAAAATTTGTCCAAAATTTTACTGATATTGATGATAAGATTATAAATCGTGCCAACGAAGAAGGAGTAAGTGCTTCTCAGCTTTCAAGCAAGTATATTGATGCTTATTTTGAGGACTCACAAAAATTGGGAATTCGTCCGGCTGACGTACATCCAAAGGCAACCGACCATATTCCAGAGATGATTCAGCTTATTGAGCGAATGATCGATAAAGGAATTGCTTATGAAGTTGATGGTGATATATATTATCGTATCCATAAATTCCTAGATTATGGGAAATTGTCAAATCGTAAACCTGAGGATTTACTTTCAGGTGCACGTGTGGATATTGACAAACGGAAAGAAAATCCACGGGATTTCGATTTATGGAAGAGTGTTAAGCCAGATGAACCAAGTTGGCCGTGCCCATGGGGATGTGGTCGACCAGGGTGGCACATTGAATGTTCTGCGATGGCGATCAAACATCTTGGTGAATCAATCGACATTCACGCGGGCGGCCAAGATCTTCAGTTCCCACATCATGAAAATGAGATTGCCCAAAGTGAAGTGTTAACAGGCAAAACTTTCGCTCGTTATTGGATTCACACGGCTTTCTTACGAATTGGTGGTAACCGTATGGGAAAGTCCGAACAGAATTTCATTTTTGTTCGTGACGCACTTAAAGACTATTCAGCAGAAACAATTCGTCATTTCTTGGTTTCAGCCCATTATCGAAGCCCACTCGATTATAATGGAACAAGTCTATCAGATTCAGATAGTGCTATACGCCGCTTGAATAATTGTTTGTCAAGGATCAGATCTTACTCAGAGTTTGCTGGTTCCGGAATAGACATCGGCGACTCCGAAATTGATCATGCCACGTCGGCAATGTTGACTAATTTTGGGTTAGCAATGGATGAGGATTTTAACACGGCTTTGGCTATGGGTGAAATATACAAAATGGTTGGTCACGTAAATCGTTTTCTCGCTCAAGAAAAGTTAATTCACGCAGATCAAGTTGCTCTTGGAGTAGCATATCAATCGTTGATTAAAGTCTGTATGGTATTAGGGATTTATACTGAATTGGAGTCAATAACTAATGGGAACGCACGATTAGTTAATCAGTTAATGGAATTGGTTATAGATATTCGTAATGATTCTAGATCACGTAAGGATTGGGTGATGGCGGACAAAGTTCGAGATCGGTTACATGAGATTGGAATTGAGCTACAGGATACGCCATCTGGAACAAACTGGAAATGGGAAGACAACTGATCTTTCCATTTCATAATTAAGGAGGAAATAATAATGACTCGTTTTACACTATCCATCTTCGTTCTTCTTTTCGCTGTCATTTGCACTGGTTGCATTTTAATGGGACCAAAAGTAATTTGGAGCGACAATTTAGCCATTCAGGCGAGTAGCAAAGACGAAAAAATGCATGATGATAATATGTATACCGAAGGTGAAACTTCCCCTCTTATTTCGGAAAGAAAGGATAAGAAGGCAGTTGAGGAGGCAGATAAGTATACTCATGCAACACTTAGTTGGATCCAAACACAGAAAGTTGAAAAGATCGTGATTAAATCTGATGAAGGACAGCTTGAGTTTTTTGAAGCATTATACAAAGATGATGAAGGAAATTGGGAGTCACTCCGAAACGTAAGAGACAACCTCAAAACTACATATAGTATTAACATGCTTGGCAGGCCGATCATGACGACAGCAATTCGTTTGAAAATACCTAGGCGTTGGGATTCACGTCGAGTTGGTGGGCAAAAACGCAGAGCGCGCGGTGAAACGGGCGCTCCCCAAGGTACATCTAGGAAAATTCGTGAAATTGAGGTTTATCATTCAATAACACTTGAGCCAGAGGTGCCGTCAACAAAGGAATAAAAATTCAAATTTGGGAACTATGCTATCAAATGAAGCAAAAAGCTTAATTCATCTCAACATTATTCCCGGCATTGGATTACAGACGACTCGTACGCTTATTAATGCTTTTGGTTCGGCAGAACAGGTGTTGGCTTTACAGAAGCGAGATTTGGAAGCTGTGGACCTAGCCGATGATGTATGTCAAAGATTCATTAATGGCAGGTCAACCGTTTCGGTTGAGCAAGAACTTGAACTGATTGAGAAGTTCAATTGTCAGGTTGTCACCATTGACGATGCGGTTTATCCTCAACCTCTCCGGAAAATCTGCGATCCCCCTTTAATATTATATGTAAAAGGGGAATTACCCCAGAATATTGGTAATAGTTTAGCTGTTGTTGGTCCCCGTAGGCCAACACGTTGTGGGAGAAGGCTTAGTTATGATATTGCTTATGCTTTGACCCAGAATGGGTTGAAAATTGTTAATGGAGGGTTTGGTGATGTCGATACATACGCTCACCGAGGTGCGCTTGATGCAGGAGGTCGCACAGTAGTTATAATGGGATGTGGATTGAGTATCTTATATCCAGCAAGTAACCAGCAACTGTTTGAAAAGATTGTAACTTCAGGCACTCTCATTTCTGAATACTCAATGACCATGCCTCCTTTTGGGTCGAATGTCCCACGCCGGAATCGTTTGATTAGCGGGTTAACACTTGGCACTATTGTTGTTGAAGCGACTGAGTGTAGTGGTTCGCTTATTACTGCCAGGTTAGCTGCCGAGCAAGGTAAAGAAGTGTTTGCTGTGTCAGGGCAGATCGGAGCTGATATGTCAAAAGGCACCTATCAGCTAATCAGTAGTGGAGCTATTCTGATTCATTCTATTGATGATCTACTTAGTCAGTTGTCTCAAGTTGGTAATATCCGACCCAATATTACTGACGGACAAATACTTTCTGACGCTGATGAATTAATTCGGGGCAATAGTCGATATTCTGCGAATGCCAACCGGAAGGTTGAAGGAAACATTAAAAAAATAGTGTCTGTGACTGAAACCGCATCAGATGCAAAAGAAGACAAAATTGTAATCTCGGTCATTGGTGCAGACAAAATTCACATAGATCAAATTGTTCGGAATGCTAATTTGCCGGTTCATAAGGTTTCAGGTATTCTGACAATGCTTGAGATAAACGGAATAATTGAGCAACTGCCGGGGAAATTTTACAGAAACCTTAATTAATAGCTTTTAGTATAGGATGTAGTGTGCAATCAAAATTAACGTTTGAGAAACCTTTAATTGAACTTGAAGAGCATCTTAATCAGTTGAAAAGCTTTGCGCAGAAACATCCGGACTTGGATATTTCTGAAGGTTTAAAAGTACTGGAGAGAAACACAAGAGCTCTTAATAGAAAAGCAGTACAAACACTAAGCCGGTGGGATAAGGTATGGTTTGCGCGCCATGAACTGCGTCCTCAATCATTTTCTTATATTGAATCGATTTTTGAGAATCCAATTGAATTATATGGCGATAAGTTATATAGTGATGATCGAGCCCTTGTTGGAGGACTCGCTTGGTTTGAAAAGCAGCCGGTTGTTTATTTGGCTCAGCAAAAAGGGAGGAATCTCTCAGAGCGTCAAGAGATGAACTTTGGCTATACGCATCCTGAAGGATACCGAAAAGCGCTACGACTCATGGAATTCGCTGAGAAGTTTAACCGTCCTGTGATATGTTTTGTTGATACTCCTGGCGCGCACTTCGACGGTGGATCTGAAGAGCGTGGTCAGTCAATTGCGATCGCTGAAAATTTGGCTAAGATGTCACAGCTACAGGTTCCTATACTTGTTATCCTGATTGGTGAAGGTGGGAGTGGTGGAGCATTAGCTATTGGTATTGGGGATCGTGTTCTCATGATGGAAAACTCGATTTACTGCGTAGCTCCTCCTGAAGCGTGTAGTGGTATTGTTTGGAAAGATGATGGGGAACATGCGCCCGAAGCGGCTGAAGCACTTAGGCCACTTGCCGCGGATCTAATTGAATTTGGTATTATCGATGAAATCATCCCGGAACCAGTGGGTGGAGCACACCGTAATCCAACTCAAGCAATCAAAAATGTCAAAAAAACCATGACGCGGCATTTTCACCAATTACTCGAGGTGAATCTTGCGAACCTATTGGAAAATCGATACAATCGGTATCGGAATATTGGTGTTTTTGATAATGAACAATTATAGCTTTATTCAACAATCACGGTCAATAANTTGATAGAGAAAGGAGACTAATTTNGCTGTTGAGACAATGGAAGTGGGCGTATCGGCAAAGCCCTGATATCATTTAAACGATAGGNAAAACTGAAAAAACGGTTGACATTCCATTTCAGATTTGCTATCATTGNATGCAAGCTTTTCTATATAAGTAAGGGGAGGTGGCGTTTTTGGCTTCACCTATTGGGCAACTCTCGGATAGTTCTCCAGCAGTTTTGAAAATGACTGGGGTTGGATCGATCTCAGGGGGCGAAGCTATGTCGCGCCTTGAAGGTAGCTATNCCGCATTGCAAGGCAACCCTATAAAATCGAGGGGCATTCAAGGTCCTTCGCCTTCTCCGCTATTTCAATCACGTCCGTTAAATACAAGTCATATGTCTGATGTCTTGAATGAGAAAGCTAGTCAGAGGGTTGGTCTTCTTGTTGATGGGCAGAAGTAGGGAAGCTAGCCATTGAGTTGGTCTTCTCGTCTAATTTGATTGGAAATATCTTCGTAACATTCCTTAGATACGCAGTTAGTTTTAGGTCGGCGCATATTTGTGTAGAGAGAAAGCGTCGATTTTTTTTTGCAAAATTCTCTTTGCAAAATTCTCGTAGAATAGAGTTTTGAAAGCAGTCCTTCCCAAACATGCACCTCATGTCGGAGCATCTTGGCGAGCTATTTTAGTTGGTTTGCTACTGATCCCCCCCAATACCTACTGGATTATGGATTCAGCAGGCCAGGGTTATCCTACCACCGTTTCCCTCTATTTTAATGTTATATTCTGCGTCTTTGTCATAGCGGTTCTAAATTATTTATTGACGCAGATTAGCNCAAGGTTTGCTGTTAAGCAGGGAGAGTTGCTGACCATTTACATTATGTTGGCGATTGCTTCTTCGGTAGCTGGTCATGATATGTTGCGTGTGCTAATTCCAATGATTCCACATGCCTTTTGGTACGCAAGCCCTGAGAATGATTGGGCTGATTTGTTTCATCGTTTCGTTCCTAGCTGGATTGCAGTTTCCGATCGGAGGTTCCTAACCGATTATTATCGTGGTGAGTCAGATTTTTATCAGTGGGAAGTTATTCAAGGCTGGTCGAAACCGATACTTGCTTGGGGAAGCTTTTTATGCCTAATGTTGTTTTTGATGGTTTGCATCAATAGTCTTGTTCGNAAGCAATGGACTGAAAATGAGAAACTAAGTTACCCGATTATTCAATTACCCCTTGAGCTAACTATTGGTGGAGGAACATCAGGTATTTTGAGAAANCGAATTATGTGGGTTGGATTTATCGTGGCAGCTGCAATTGATATCCTGAATGGACTCAATTTCCTGTTTCCGAGTGTGCCTAGCTTGGGTGGGAAGTTATATGATCTGCTCCCATTTTTCTCGCGCCCCCCTTTGAACGCCATCGGTTGGACTCCAATTGCTATCTTCCCTTTTGCTGTTGGACTGGCGTTTTTCATTCCACTGGATCTTTCTTTTTCATGTTGGTTTTTCTACCTGTTCTGGAAGTTTGAGCGAGTGATTGCCAGCGCACTTGGAATGAAAAGTATCCCTAGCTTTCCGTTTGTGGATGAACAATCGTTTGGTGCCTATATTGGCCTGTTTGTTATCGCAATAGTAGGGTCGAGGCAACATCTTGGTGAGGTCATTACTAAAATTCTCAACAAAAATTCAGAAATAGATGATTCAAGTGAACCACTTTCATATCGGGCCATGATAATAATGATGGTTGGGTGCATAATTTGCATTGCCTCTTTTTGTAAAGCGTTGGGGATGTCACTTTGGGTTATATTGCTGTTTTTTATTATTTACTATGCGATTTCAACAGCGGTTACCCGAATGAGAGCTGAACTTGGATCGCCTGTTCACGATTTACACTTTATTGGTCCTGATGAAATGATGCCGAAGATGTTTGGAACACGGCTACTTGGTGCGCAGAACCTAACTATGCTGGCTTATCTCTTCTTTTGCAACCGTGCCTATCGTGGGCACCCAATGCCACATCAACTTGAGGGGTTTAAGCTCGCTGAACGCACCAACATAAATAATCGGCGGTTGCTGGTTGCCATGCTAATTGCCATCATTGTTGGAACCTTCTCCTCTTTTTGGTCTTATTATCATATTTCCTATGTTGAAGGTGCAAGAGATTGGTTTGCCTGGCGTCCTTTCAACCGTCTTCAGAGTTGGTTAATTTCACCTCGCCCTCCTAATTATCCTGCAGTGATTGCCATGCTCATTGGGCTTTTGGTTACGTTTTTTTTGATGATTATGCGTATGAGCATTTTTTGGTGGCCTTTTCACCCTGCAGGTTTTGCTATATCTAGTAGTTGGTCGATGAATGTTTTCTGGTTTTCAATCTTGGTAAGTTTTATCATTAAGTGGATTATTTTAAAACATGGAGGAATGGGAACCCACCGAAAGATGATTCCCTTTTTCTTAGGACTCATTTTAGGAGAATTCATTATTGGAAGTGTGTGGAGTTTGATCGGTGTAACCACCAACCTACCAATGTACCGTTTTCTTTTTTAGCTTTAATTCACAATCTTTAGAGTGAATTCCTGAAAAATGTAATCCATTTTGATAGATTGTCGTCTATTAGGATAACGAGAATTTTATTTGATACTTAAGGACATTTTGAAATTATGAAAGCTAGACTCAAACTTGTCAGACTCGTCTTTTCTTTGGTGGTGTTATTGGTTTTTACATCCCAATTCCGAGCAATTTCCGCCGAAGGAGATGGATCCGCAGATGCGGAGGGGAAAATTAAGTTTAATAAAAAAAACGAAAAAAATAAGAGCCTAAAAGTCCAAAAAGCAACAGTTAATTTAGATCAAAACGATCAAAGAGAAGAGGAAAAAAGAAAGAAAACGGCAGAGCCTGTGCAAGAAAAGGATTCCAGACGAGAACAGGTGCGTGAAAATGGATTGGATGGAAATAGAAAGGTCAATTTCAGAAGTATCTCGACGGAAAGTGGAGAGGAATACTACAAAGTCATTGTTGATAATAATTTGTTTCGGCCACTAGGGTGGCGACCACCAAATAATAAACCTCGTTATACGTTGATCGGTACGTGGATTTCTTCCAATAGTATGATAGCTAAAGCTTTGATACTAGAACAACGTTCAAACCAAACTTATTACGTTTCAATTGGTGAGAAGGTAGGTGAGGCTACTGTTGAAAGCATTAAATCAGACCAAGTAAGTTTGGATCTGTCTGGCGATATCAAAATGGTTAAAAGTGAATCGATGCAATTTCTTAGTGGTGGTGGAAAAAATAGAAAACGTGGAGGAAAGGACGGGGAATCTAAGTCTAAAGGGAAAGCCCGTGAAGATGGTGACGAAAAACGTGGTAGTCGTAATCGTGGTGCTGCAGGAGGTGCTCGTGGGAATTGGAGTGGTGGTGGCTCAGAGGATTGGCGTGGCGCAGTTGAACGGTTTAGAAATGCATCTCCAGAAGAACAACAGAAAATGCGTGAGCAGTTTATGCAGCGGATGAGAGAGCGTGGTGGAGGTCGAAGCGGAAGAACAGGAAGAGGTGGTGGAGGTCGAGGAAGAAGAGGACGTTAAAAATTAAGGGGAACCAATCTTAATCATGTATGGAACAGGNTCGAGACATCTATCNGAGTGTCGCGAATTCTCTGATAAGCAGACTGGTGCGCACATTTTTCAACTGACCGACCATCCGTCAATTAATCATAATTTATATTTTCTGACTTCGTCTTTTACTCGAGATCAGGGCCAATTGATTTTCACCTCTTATAGATCAGGAGAACCTAATTTTTTTATTCTGGGGTTTCCAAACGGCGAAATTGTTCAATTAACAGATAGCGATGGCATCCATGGTTACTCAGGTATCGTCTTTGAATCACAACTTTTCTATACACAGGATAGCTCAATCAAAGCAGTCGATATCAATTCGCTTGAGGAACGTGTATTAGCTACATTCGAGGGTGGTAGCCTTGGAGAGTGTAGTATCAACAGTACAGGCGAATTGATTGTGACCGCAATGAAACGTGATGANAAATCACACATTACTGTTACCGCTACCGATGGATCAGGTGGACAGGTGATTCACACTGCTCCCGATCAAACAATCATCCATCCTCAGTTTCATCCGAAACATCCTANTTTGATAGCNTACTCTGGTGATCCTGCTCCGCGAATGTGGACAATTCAAAGTGACGGTTCAAAAAACCAGTGTCTGTATATGCATGACAACAATGAGTTTCTAGTACATGAAACGTTTTTAGGAGATCTTGATGAGCTAATTGTCAGTCATTGGTATTATGCGTTGCGGAGNATATCGTTGAAGACTTTGGAGATGACAACAATCTCACCCTTTAATGCTTGGCATATTTGTAGCAATCGTGCAGGAACAAAAGTACTTTGTGATACGGTTCATCCAGATATTGGTTTGCGGTTGGTTGATGTTGAAACAGGTAACCATGTTCACATCTGCTATCCGAAAAGTTCGTGTGGTGGAAGTCAGTGGGAGAAAGACCGTTACGCTTTAGCGAAGGATTGGGCTGCTGCACAGAAAGATAGAGATAGTTCACTCAGCTGGATGGAAATGAAAGTGGACACTGTTTATGGACCTCAATGGTCACATCCTCATCCCTCGTTCAGCCCTGATGAAAAAATGGTGGTTTATACCTCCGATGTTTCAGGACANCCACAAGTCTACGTTGCTGTCATACCCTGAAAAGCCAATCTCCTTGGTTCTCTGGTTGCTATCGGCAATTTATGCTTTTTCGGATGGGACAATTGAGTTTGAGGAAATTACTGTCACACCTGGCCAATTTACGATCCAAGAAGGAACGCGATCCGCACTCTCCCTGTCTAAGCGAGAAGTAGGTTTATACCCTCTGATTGACAATGATATTATGCGTGCCGCCCAAATTTTTCCTGGTGTTGTCTCCAATGATTTCAGTGCTCGATTCAGCGTTCGTGGCAGTGAAAAAGATGGAATTCTGGTTCGTCTAGATGGCATGGAACTTTTTGATCCATACCATCTACAGGATTTTGGTGGAGCAGTTTCGATTATTGATCTTGGATTGATCAGTCGCGCTGATTTACTAATGGGTGGATTTCCTGCGGAGTTTGGAGACAAGATGTCAGGTGTTTTTGACATTACCGCTAGGGAAGGAAATCGGGAACAAGTATCTGTTAATCTTGGGCTTGACCTCATTAATGCACATGCTTCAATCGAAGGTCCCTTATCTGATAAAGGTTCATGGATTCTCTCTGCCCGGCGAGGCTATATTGANCTTATTCTTGCTTTAATGGATACTGATGAAGATCTTAATCCTCGTTACACTGATCTATTTGGGAAATTGGTGTATGACTTGACAGATCGGGATAAACTGACCGTCAATAGCTTTTACGCGTGGGATAGGAATCTAATCTGGGGTAATGATTCGGAAAATAATCTCGATTCAGATTACGGAAATGGTATGTTGTGGACCAAGTGGCTCCATTCCTTTAGTCAATCCATTTGGTCAAATTTATTCCTTTTCAATGGGAAGGCAAGCCGTAATCGGCTGAAAGGAGTTGGTGGGATAGATCAGCGAGATTTTAGTTTTTTCGGTACGAAGGGCGAATTTGTCGCACAGATGTTGGATTCACATACAGTTCGATGTGGGTTAGAATGGCGCTGGTCTGAGGTAGAATATAACTATGCATCTACGGCAGAATATAACTATGTAGTTCGTGCACAAGGTGCTGAAATTGAGCAAAATCAGCATATCAAGACGGAAATCAATGATAATGGAAATCTCATAAAAGCTTATTTGCAAGATGAGTGGCAACTTCATCCAATAATTGCTATCAACGTTGGAGCACGCTACCTGATGCAAGATTATCGTTCTCCTAGTGTACGACCATATGAGATAAGCCCTCGGGTCGCGCTGGCGATAAATCTGATGGAGAATCTAGTCTTGCGGGGGGCATGGGGAGTTTACCATCAACCGATTGATTTGATGACAATTCCTGTTGAAGATAATACTCAGGATGTTGATAGAGCACAGGCCGCAACACATTACGTTTTTGGGACAGAATTTACTTCTGGAAGGCAATTCATTATTCAGGCTGAAGCATATTACAAGAGACTGAAAAACCTTTCTGGACAGATTCGAGATTTCGGTCGAAAAACGCAAATCTTCAGTAACCCGGAGTCGGGATATGTAAACGGATTCGACATTTTTACCAGTCAGGCAATATCTGATCAGCTGACTTGGAGTTTAGGTTACGCTTATGCTATTGCCAAAGAGAGATTGGGAGATCAGGAGTTCTATAGAAAATCCGATCAGCGACATTCCATAGCTCTCAATGGTAGTTATCAATTTTCGTCAAGGTGGCATTTACATGGCAGTTGGCGGTTTCATACAGGTAATCCCACAACAAAACTAATCCATTATGATAATAAGCTTGTTACTGATGGTGTAGAGTGTAATCGGAAATTTGGTGATTATAACGGTCAACGATTGCCAGCATATCATAGTCTTGATCTCAGGATTACAAAATCGAGTACATTTAGGAGCTGGGATCTAAACTGGTATTTTCAAGTATTGAATCTTTACTGGCGTAAAAATGTGCATGAGTATACATTCAGCAAAGTTCATAACAAAATTACGAATGAAGTAGAAGGATGTGAAGTGAGTGATGAACTACTTCTCCCACTTGTTCCAACCGCAGGAGTTACCATTAGATTTTGAACTGCATACTGTTTCCTGACTTGACATTTCTGCTAGATTTGATTACTATAGCGACCTTATCGAGAATAGGGAAAGATAGTAGATGTTGAAGTCATTCCAGAGGATTCTACGTAGGCTCTTAGGTAAGGTTCAAGGCAACGCAGATATGTATAGGCTTCCTAAAGCGGCGCCGAGTGCTGAAGAGGCTATAGTGCCCTTCAATCCAAGCGAGCATGGAATTCTACCCCAAACACTGAAGCAAATGATGGATGAGGAGCAGGATTTTGTTCTGCTTGATGTGCGGGAACAACACGAGTATAAGATGGCGCACATTGAAGGGACGAAATTGATTCCGATAGGTCAGATACCACACCGTGTTGCTGAGTTGAATCCGTATGATGAAATTGTTGTGTATTGTCATCATGGTATACGGAGTTTGGATGCTACCTATCTATTGCAGCAAATTGGGTTCAAGCGTGTTTCTAGTTTGGTAGGGGGAATTGATCGCTGGTCAAGGGAAATCGATCCAAATATTAACCAGTATTAGCTAGGTTTTTTGACTGTTTTCCTTAAAATCCCGACTGTCCAAATTATAATTTTTCATCCGGTTCTGTAATTTTCGCCGTGACATTCCGAGTAGTTTAGCTGCCTTTGTTTGGTTCCCTTGAGTCTGGGTTAGCGCCGATTTGATATATTCTTTGATAATGTCTTCCAACGAAACCCCGCCCTCGGGTATATCCGAGTTAATATTTGATGGAGGTAACGATCTATCGTGAATTTCAGCCGGTAAGTCTGTCAATTGGATAGTTGGGTTTTCTGATAGGATAAATGCCCGTAACAGACAATTCGCAAGTTGTCTTATGTTTCCAGGCCAATCGTAACGTTGCAAGGCAGACATCGCTTTTGCCGAGAGGGTTTTCTTTTCAACCGATATATACTCATCTTGAAATCGGGAGAAGAAGAATTCGATCAGAGATTTTAAGTCCTCCATACGATCTCTTAAGGGTGGTAGATGAAGTGCAATTACGTTCAACCGAAAGTAAAGATCTTCGCGGAAATTGCCCTCTTCCATTTCAGCTCTCAGGTTTTTGTTTGTTGCTGCTATGATGCAAACATCGACTTGAATTGGTTTAATCCCGCCAACACGTTTTATTTCTCTTTCCTGTAGAACACGTAAAAGCTTACTTTGCATCTGAAGAGAAATGTCACCAATTTCATCTAAAAAAATGGTGCCTCCGCTAGCGATTTCAAACAGCCCTCTTTTCATCTGATCTGCTCCTGTAAATGAACCTTTTTCATGACCAAACAGTTCGCTCTCAATTAAGTCTTCAGGTACAGTGCTACAGTTAATTGGTAGGAACATTTTTTCTTGTCTGCTGCCATGTTCATGAATTGCTTTGGCTACAAGATCTTTTCCTGTACCAGTTTCCCCAGTAACAAGAACTTGATTAGCGCCGCGATTAATCACCAGCATTATTTTCTTAAAAAGTTCTTGCATTAGTGGGCTGTCTCCAACAATTCGATCAAAATGGACTTTTTGAACATCGGTATTATTAATGTTAGGCTCTTCCACACTTAAGGCGCGTTCTACTTCGCTTTTAAGCGTATCAAGATTTATCGGCTTTTCAAGATAATAGAACGCACCTTCTCGTGCCACAAGATCAATTGCATCATCGAGCTCAGCAAAAGCAGTAACGATTAGTACTGGCAGATCCGTCCATTGTTCCTTAATTACCTTCAACAAATCCCGTCCGGTCATTTGTGGCATACGCATGTCACTAATCACCAAGTTAAATTCCTTTTCTCTCAGGAGTTCTAGTGCAGTCTTTCCATTATCGGCAGTTTCAATTTCATGTCCTTCGCGTTCTAGGACGCGCCTTAGTATTGTACGCTGACTCTGTTCGTCGTCAACAAGTAAGATCGATGGCATAAACTTTATTTCTTATACTTTCATTATGGTTTTTCAGCATTTGAAAAAAACTTTGAATTCTGTTCCCATACCAACTTGGCTCTTGACTTCAATTTTTCCACCATGCGCCATAATAATTTGATATGCTATTGCTAGCCCTAAGCCAATACCACCCTCTCGTTCCTTGGTGGTAAAATAAGCTTCGAAGATTCGTTCTTGTATCTGATGAGGAATTCCAACTCCTGTGTCTCGAATGCTTGCTATTATCCAGTTCTGACCAACATTTTGTTCAATGTTAGTCGTGATGTAGATGCTACCATTCTTGGGTTGGATTGCCTGTATCGCATTTTGAATTAGATTGAAAAAAAATTGTCGGATCTGCTCGTTATCAAGCTGTGTTTGAGGTAATTCTGAGTCGTAATTGCGTAGGATCTTAATTCTTGAATTGTCTGTAATAACTTTAAATTCAACAAGCACAAAATCCAATAACCTGTTCAGCGAAACAGCTTCAAGTTTTAGTTGCCTTGGACGATTTAGTGTCAAAAATTGTTCTGAAATTTTCTTTAACTGCTCAGTTTCGTAATTCATGATGTCAAGTAGTTCGGTTACTTCATTTAGATCTTGTTGGTTGAGTTCTTTTTGGAAAAAAATGTTTTTAAGATACTGAGCAGTCATGCCAATAGAGTTTAGTGGATTTCTAATTTCATGGGCAACCCCTCCCGCAAATTGACTTAGTACTTCGAATCGCTTGGCATGTGCCAATTTCAATTTAGTCAGTGTAAGTACGAGGTCATTTGTTATTTTTCCAATTGTCCCTGATGCTGTTGGTATCTCAGTTCTCGGAAAATCATCAGCTTCTGCGTGTTCTATAATCATCATCATATTTTCGAGAGGTTGCATAATAAGCCAATTCGTCGTAACCCAAATTACAACACCCAACAACACAATAACGACGAACATGGCAATAAGGCGTATTAACCGGAGTTTTTGGATATATTTGTTAATATCAGGTGTGGCAAAGAGAACTTGGATCAAACCTGAAACTTTGTTTTCATTTGATTCTTCACCAATTAAATCTACGTCATAAGGTAGTATCATCTCGGAGGCGTACTTGCCATCATCCAGCTCAACAGTGTTATAGACTTGTACACGTTTTTGCAAAATTTCCTGAAGATCAGCTTCAGTGAAATTGATATAGAGACCAGCATCCTTTCCTTGCTTCAAACTGGCCTGAATAGAAGCATTAATTCCGAAAGTGATGTTAATATCCAAAACGTCTGCCATGTCAGGGTTATTTTCCTGTAGTAACTTGTGTAACGATGCTTCGATCGTTGCGCGATCAAAATCTTGCATCCATCTAATTTCCTGTTCCACACGATTGCGAATTGTACCTGACACGTTTCTGAAGGTAGCCCCGCGCTCGAAGTCTTGCACGTGTAATATTTCCAAGTAACGCCGTGCTCTGTAATCATCGATAACGTAGAACGCTGCTAGAACAACAGACACTGATATGTTAATGATTAGTGCATACTTCCATTGTAGGCGCATACGGTCAAGATCTGGTAGTTTTTCCGATGGTAATTTTGATCAAGCGAATAAATGTTGCGAATCTAGCAATTTTGTATCGTAACATATACCAAAAATGAAATCAAAGGCAAACCAAATCCTATGCATTATAGGCGTGATAATATCGAGTTTCCCTACGCGAAATGTGATATACTTTGAAATATAAAAGGTGGGGATATGCGACACGTCATCATCGGTACTGCAGGTCATGTAGACCATGGGAAGAGCTCTCTGATTCGGGCGCTGACGGGAATTGAAACGGATCGGCTCAAGGAAGAGAAAGAGCGTGGGCTTTCGATAGAATTAGGATTCGCTTACTTCGATTTGCCAAATGGGTTACGTGCGGGAATCGTTGATGTGCCGGGGCATGAAAAGTTTATCCGGAATATGCTATCTGGCGCATATGGTATGGACATCGTACTGCTCGTTGTTGATGCTAAAGAAGGTGTACAGGAGCAAACGTTTGAGCATCTTGAAATTATTGATTTATTGGGTATCTCGATAGGAGTTTTGGTAATCACAAAATCAGACTTAGTTGATTCTAATCAGCTTGAGGACTCAACTGAAATGTCTCGGGAAGTTTTGACAGGCACGACGCTTGAAGGTTCACCAACTGTAGCTGTTTCTAATATAACAGGTCAAGGAATTGATCGATTAAAACAAACTATTGTAGACCAAGTCGAAAATGCGACCAAAGAAGGATTTAAAAATGGAATTCCGCGCCTTTACACAGATCGAATCTTTTCTATGCCTGGATTCGGAGCGATTGTGACTGGTACCTTGACCGGGGGCTTAATTCAACAGGATCAAAGAATGAAGATTCTTCCCGGACGAAATGAAGTACGTGTTCGTGGAATCCAAGTTCACAATGAACCAACAGCTCAAGCTCTACCGGGGCAACGTACGGCTATAAATCTTTCTAATGTGACAGAGAATATTAGTCGTGGAGATGTTCTTTGTCCCATGTCTTTATCAGATCTAACAGACAATGTTGATGTGTCAATTAAAGTTTTGGGATCTTTCCCGAGGATTTTGGAACATTGGACACGGCTCAGATTATATATTGGCACGCGCGAGTCCATTTGTCGGACGGTTATGCTTACCGAGGAAGCAATTTTTCCAAACGATGAAGCATTGATTCAATTGCGGCTTGAGGAACCGATTTTGGCTTTTCGAGGGGATCGTTTTATTCTTCGGGATTTTTCAGCTCAGTATACCGTTGGTGGTGGATGGATAATCGATCCCTTTGCACCTCGCCATAAAAGATTTACGGAGCAAACGGCAGAAATATTAAATTCATGGGCAATAACGACGGATCCACAAGAACTTGTTAATCTTATACTTGAGAATAATGAAAATCTTTGTGTGCCGAAGGATTTAATAAGATACTACTTGTCGCTTACCAATCAAGCTTTAATCGATTTGCTTGATCACTTAGAAAAAGTGGAGGAGATCCTTCAGTGGGAAGGGAATTTGCCGTCTGTTTCCAGTTTCGAACGCACACAGAAAATAGGATTTCAGTTGTTGGAGGCACTCGAGGATTTTCATGAGCGAAAACCGCTAGCATTGGGGCAAAATTTTTCTCAACTTCGGTTGCAACTTGGACTGAACGAATTTGATTTTGAAAAAATTGTCAACTATCTGCTTAGCAAAAGTCAGATAGTAAAAGATGGAAACCTAATACGGCTATCAAGTCATGAAATTGCCTTTTCTACACAGGAAGAGGTAATTAAATTGAGAATAGAAAAGATTTTTTCTGAGGCAAAACTTAATACGCCAAACATGGCGGAAGTAATAGAACAGTTATCTGATTACCCAGCCAGAGCGATCAATGAAACGTTTTATGCTCTGGTGAATTTGGGAAGGTTAGTGAAAATTCAGGAAGAGATTTTTGTACATAAAGATGCTATTGAGCAGATTGAGAACTTACTGATAGGCTATCTGGAAAAGCATGATATAATCACTGTCGCGGAATTTCGTGAACTGGCGCAAACTAGTCGAAAATACGCAGTTCCGTTTCTAGAATTTTGTGATGGTGTTGGACTAACAGTTCGTAACGGAAATCACCGACGACTGCGCAAAAACCGTTAGCAATGTGGGGGAGAATAGGGTCCGGTGGCTCTACTGGTCTTCAAAACCAGCTTGTCTACGCGAGTGGATAGGTGGGTTCGACTCCCACTCTCTCCCGCCATTCTCTCTTAAATCCTTGTTATGACAGGGTTTGGCATGGTTACATACTTGATTTTGTTCATTTTGGACACACTCAAGGACACACTTTCATCATGTCAAGCACCTATCTTGTTCATCGTAAGCAAGGTTATTCCTACCTATTTCGTTCAATCATTCCCAAAGATTTACAACCACAATTAGGAAGTAGACAATTTCAGTTATCTCTCAATTGCGGGATTCTGGGTCAAGCTAAATCCATATCTCACCATTTATACAATCATGCTCAGTGTTTGTATGAGAGAATGAGAAAAAATGGAGATGAATTTCAAGTCTCAATAGATCAGATCAAAGATATTCTCAGGTCAGAACTCGCTAATCTTGTACAACCCATCTCCAAATTGATTGAAAATAAGACTTCAGAAGTTAGTTCAATTAAGGAAGAGACAGAACTCACAAACAGTATTTCTCTGTCTGATCTATCAACTAAGTTTCTCAATTCTAAAACTGAAGCTAATTATCCTGAAAAGACTGTTAATAGCTATAATGACACTCATAAACTAGCCATTGAGGTTCTGGGTAATGTTCCGATAGATTCGTTAACACATGAAGATGGGAGGGATTTCGTTGAGGTATTAAAGAAGTTACCAGTCAATCGTTCTAAAAGTTATCCAACTTTGACAGTTAAAGAGTTACTGGAACTAAAGAAAGTTAAGACTTTAAGTTACAAGACCATTCTAAAGCATACAGAAAGAATATCAACTTTATTTAATTGGGCAATAAAGCAAGGATATACTAATCAAAATGTCTTTAGGGGCAAGCTAGAACTGATTAGAAAAGTAGAGGTGGTAGAGAAGCATTTTACCCAGCAAGAGTTAGATTTGGTTTTAGGTAGTGCATTAAAATCAG
>PBXZ01000173.1:0-25937 GCA_002729415.1 Candidatus Poribacteria bacterium
CACCTTTGCAGGACCTCAATACAATAAGACATTTTCCTAAGTATGATAAACAAGACTGGCATGAAGTTTCAGAATACATTCATAATCATATCTTGGTTAGCACTGGACAGTATCCAAAATTAGAGGACACTCCACTTAGAACCAAAATCTTTGATAAAATTGAGCGGGAAGATTACACGATTGAAAAAGTTTACTTCGAATCTTATCCAGGATTCTTCTGCACAGGGAATCTTTATCGTCCTATAGGAAAAAATTCTCCCTTCCCTGCTATAGCAAGTCCGCATGGACACTGGGCACGCGGACGTCTGGAAAACACAGAGCTGGGATCTATTCCTAGTCGCTGTATAAACTTTGCAAAGCAAGGGTACGTCGTCTTTTCATATGATATGGTAGGTTACAATGATAGTGGCAAGCAAATCGAACATAGACAATTTAATGTAGGAACACAAGGGGAAATCTGGGGCATTAGCTTGATGGGATTACAATTACAAAATGGTATTCGTACGATCGACTTTCTCCAAGGGTTGCCTGATGTGGATTCGGACCGGATCGGTTGCACTGGGGCATCAGGAGGTGGCACACAAACTTTCATGTTAATGGCGATTGATCAACGAATTCAAGTTGCGGCTCCAGTTAACATGATATCCGACCATATGCAAGGTGGTTGTTTATGCGAAAATTCTCCGAATTTGCGAATTGACTTCAGTAATATGGAAATTGGAGCGATGATGGCACCTAGACCTCTGTTATTAGTATCGGCAACTGGTGACTGGACCGAAAACACACCGGATGTCGAGTACCCCGCTATCCTATCAATATACCAACACTTTGAGGCAGCAGAAAAGGTGCATCAAGTACAGATTGATGCCGATCATAACTACAATCAAGCCAGTCGAGAAGCTGTATATGAGTGGTTTGGAAAATGGTTTTTGGATAAATCAGATCCAGTTGAATTGAAAGAGGAGCTTTCTGAAATCGAATCGGATGAAGATCTGCTGGTATTTCATCATCGGTCAATCCCCTATCACGCACTTAACATGGATCAATTAACGGAGTCACTCATTCAAAGTGCCAAATTTGGTATTGAATCGAGAAAACCAACGAATGCATCCGAGCTCAAGTCATACCAAGAAGAAATGGGGAAAGGACTGTACCACGCACTCGCACTTCAACCATCACAAAACTCTTCTGAAGACCTCATGCAGGAATTGAGTAACTCAGGTAATGCTAAGGAAGCAACTTTAATTGTTTATCANCAAGNTGATCTTGAAACTTTGACAAGTCAACTGATCAANATAGNANANTCTGTGTTTGCNCTACAACTACGGCCCTCCANCCGGCAAGTAGATGACCAATTTTTCACNACTTACAATCGAACGGATCAAGCACTATGGNTACAGGATATTCTACTAGCACTNGNTAAAATAGNAGAGCGTTTACCTCAAGCAAACCNCAACCTTGTTGGCATAAACGGTGGAGGAATATTTGCNATGTTGGCTGCGGGATTCNCAAANGCAAATCGTGTTGTTATTGATATAGAACAGCTCAATACTGAANCTGACGATNCTTTTGTGGAAAAACTGCCAATTCCGAGTATTCGTCGCGTAGGGGATTTCCGTACTGCGGGAGCTCTGATTGCTCCAAGATCGCTGCTGATTTTCAACACTGGAAGTCAATTCCCAACCACCTGGATTTCCGATATTTATCAAGCCGTTGAAAAGCCAGATCTACTGAGCATTTCCACAAATAGGGAAGCTCATATTGCTGATTGGTTCAGTTTAGCCTAAATCTTGCAAATTTCTAGCATACCAAATTTGGTAGCCGCAGACAATTTTGTAATCTGTTGGTTTCTGTCTGTTGCAATTAGTTTCTTTTTCAAACTCTGATGGTTCCGATAGGACTTGTTAATTTTTGTTAAATTGAAACATATCATATATGGAGAGTTGTTTGAACGGATGGAATAATGTCATCCTGATCAAAACTTGTTTATCGTAGGACTGAGGTAGTATCATAGTCGATGTAAGATGTTTTCACATAAATATCTATTGCCGGTCTCTCNGGTTAGTAAGGGTTGATATAACAATAAAATGCAATTCATTTTAAATACAAGGAAAAAAATCATGATTAACGAAAATACTAAGCGAAACNCCCGAATACCTGCCGTATTTTCTCTATTACTATTTGCCTCCATAAATCTATGTGCTTTTAGTGCAAAAACATTAGATTGGGCTAATTCCGTTGGGGAAGGAATGCAAGAAGCCAAAAGGACTAATAAGCCAATCATGATCGATTTTTATACAGATTGGTGAAGTACGTGTAAGCTGCTGGATGCAGAAACGTTTACAGATAAAAAGGTCATCGAAATATCGAAAAAGTTTGTGGTTTTAAAGGTAAACCCTGAAGATAAGAAACACCCTGAAAATGAAGAGCTACGAAGAAAATATAGTAGTTATATCCAGAAGGATCCTTATGGAAATTATAGTAGTACCAGCATGTCCTATCCTGCTATTGCGATCTTGAGCTCAGAAGGAGACTTCATCCGTACTATTGAGCCCAGTCTAGCCATCAACAGACCTGATCAATTCGCGGCATCGATGCATAAAACGCTTAAAGAGGAAAACGAAGTAGAAAATTTAAGAGCGGAAATCCAAAAGAATCCGGAAAATCTCAAGGCAAATATCAGCTTGGCGATGATTTACATCAAACGGGGTAATTTCACGGAAGGACAAACTCTAGTCAACACAATATCGGTACTGGATCCCAATAGCCAATCCAAATTCTTCACAAAAGTTTACACGGAAATGGCTCTAGCCTCTATAAATCCAAGTAATATTGAAGGAGGTGAGGCTCTGCTCGATAAAGCTTCGGCTCTTGATCTAAAAGACGAGTCTGCTTTACCCAAACTACATTACAATTTTGGTTTCTTTTATTACGGTCAGAGCAGGCAAAATAATAAAGATGATCCCCAAAAAGCGGAAAAGCATTTCAAAATCGTCATTGATAAATATCCCCAAAGTGAATTTTATGAGCCCGTCCAATTATACCTTGCGGTCACTTACGACCTACAAGGAAAGAAACCGATGGCAATATCACTTCTTGAAAAATTAAGTAGTCAAGCCCAAGACTCTGATATTCAAAGGGAGGCAAACCGTATATNGGGAATACTGAAAAATCAAGTAAAATAGGCTGATATTGATTGGTGACGGCGAAAAATATCATTCTAANATTCAGTTTTTTTCCTCTGGTAGATTGATTTTTCTACTAGATTNAGATATGGNTCAAGAAAATTGTCACTCTGTTTTAATGATTCATTAGCACCAAGAACAAAAAAACCATTTGGTCTTAGTTTTTTGATAAATTGTTCTAGCAGTTTTAGCTGTAAATCTTGTTGAAAATAGGTAAAAACAAGATTTCGACATAGTATCAGATCAAAACTCCCATCTGGNAGCTGCTGTCGGATGTCTTGCTTTAAGAACCTGACATCTGTTTTAAAGTAATTTTTTAGGATATATTTACTTTCCGATTGAATAAATGCTTCCTCTTGAAATATCTTTGGCAGGTCTTTCAAGCTACTCTGCGGATACTGTCCCCTTTTAGCTCTACTGATTAAATNAGAACGTTGCTCAGTAGCAACTATTTTTAATTGAAGTTGCTTTGACAGTTTGGGTAATAAGTCTAGATGCCATAGAATCTGCAAAGTATANGGTTCCTCGCCAGAACAACATCCCACGCTCCAAGACCGAATCTNCANTNGGCTCTCTTTAAAGGCATTCTGAGCTAACAGAGGTAAAATTTGGTGCTGTAATATTNCAAACACTTTTCGATCTCGATAAAAGCGNGAGATNGTAATATANCAAAANGAGTCTAAGATTTTCCATTCNTCCNCATTNTNCTCTAAATAGGAATAGTAATAGGAACAATCGGGNAGNTCTAGAGNCACNAGNCGTTTCTGTATCCGNTTACATACCTGTNTNCTTACCCGGNGNAATCCTTCCCATTGATAACCCAATTNCGGGAGGCACNATTGNANGAACTTAATGCAGTCTTGGTCTAACATTTGTNGGCTTTGATATGTAATGATAAAATGAATTATAACTTGNCATGGTTTNGCATTTCCATAGTGATGANCGATAGTTGACTTTACNCAATTCTCAAAATACGTTTTTGTTCTANTTAAATGACTTACGNTGATCTATTCATTTTAATATCTTAAGATCAAAATGTTCCTATTTAGAAAAATCGTAAAAGAATTAATAAATGATATATGAAAGAGAAAACAGACACAATAAAACAAAAATAGAGCCTAAAAAAATCATCACCGAAATTCGGTTAAAGAATCGTCAGGAAGGACCAGTGTTAGTTGTAATTGAACCGAAAAACGAGATGACGGAAAAATACTTTCCTAGTTGGTCGACACCACTATCCCATGGGGAAGATTCTCGAGACGCCCTTCAGCATTAGAAGTAACCAATGAAGAAGGTCAAAACACCCTCTACGTTCTATGATGGTTGTGGCAGACAAGTCAAACAATTGGCCGAACTACAGCATATTTGGGGGAGATCAAATGCCTATGCACATTAGTGCACGAGTCATTCGCCTAGGGGATAATCCGATGGATCATCTTGCACTGAGTTTTGAGGGAAAAATGTATGTTTTAGGCCCACAATTATAAGTCTATCTAAAATCAGTTCAAAACAGGAAAGACCGGAAACAAATCATAGCATCTGTCGTGTATAATCAAGAGAGGGTTAACCAATTGGTCGTTCAAACAGGTTTTTGGTTTCCATACCAGTATTCGCTCCTTCTGAATACGCGTGGCGGAAAAGTGATCGACGCTTGAGTGGCATCGTTTCCAACAGCCCCATTGGTGGCTCCCACCAGTGAAATCGGCTTCCAATCGAGTTATACTGGTTAAAAATGGGNATCCTGTCAATTTCGCTGTTCTGCCATTCTTGCGCACTATGAGTAGTAGCTTCTGAAAAGAAGATAACTGACCCCGCTGGNCAGGAGTAAGTGTTCCACAAAGACGAACTCCGATCTTTGATAGATTCCGGTAACTTGTATGCGGCTTTATGGCTTCCATTAACAAACAGAGTTCCTCCATCTCCTTCTTGGACTGGATTTAATTCCCAAACNGCCCGTGTTAACCCTGAGTATCCTTTGCCTGGAATTGCACGGTAAATGTGNGAGTTTCCNGGCAAACGCCATAGACCATTGCCATTATGTGGACTAAATCTTCCCATGCCCTTTGAACGATATAGNAGAAAGCTAGTCTCAAACCGAAACCCATAGTGATCTTCATTTGCTAAGGCAGGNTAAGCGAGGAATTCATTACAAAATCCAACTACAACTGGATGATCAACTAAACGTTCCAACGGCCCCGCAATTGGAGTTCGCATATCATACGGCAAGGACTCTAGATCGTTGACCAACCGGTAGCAAAACTCTCGCATTTCTTCTAGTTCATCTTCTGCTAACAAGCCGGGAATCATTAGCCAGCCATTGGTATCAAAAGTGAACTTTTGTTCCTCGGTTAGTGGCACAACAAGTTCGCCATCGGCATTGGTAGTAGTTAATTTACGATCATGAGGAGGCAGATTTCCCCAATGTCCCCAGTTGTTGTCGAATATGAATGGCTCGCTATTTTCTACAGGATCTTCCGTCATAAAAGTACTCTTATTAATTGGCTTTGTGTATTNTTTANCTGNTTATNTGATTGGGGATTTTCCATCGAAAAAAATANTTTCTATGGATCTTGATTTCGTTCGTTTGGAAAAATGGTGCATCATGTGATTTGAACNGTTATACATACAAATCTGTCGGTAGTACAGATTTAGCACCACCGANCATTNTTATATCTAAANAAAACAGAACTAACTAACATAATAGACATATTGGTTACTCATGGAGCTACTGCTTCTACTCCAAGATGTTCNCTTAACCAAGGTTTNAGNGGCACNTCTCTNTCCTGAGGCGATGTATAACCCATCCCACCTGTACTTGCACCCAGTAACTGCTGTCGAATTGGATCGCACTGATCGATTAAATGTTCTACGGTCATGTCGTCCCGTGGCCTNAGCCATCGATAGCTATAACCATAAAAAAGCACTTTTCGAGTAATATTTGAATAGTTTGGGCTGGCAGAATGCCATAGACGGCGATCAAAAAAAACCGCTGTCCCAGGGGGAACNCGGACNGCCAGAGCACNTTCGGGATCTGACACATTNTCCTGNGGNATTTTCAATTCATTAGATTGATGACTCCCAGGCACTATAGAAAAATTNCCACACNCNNGNTCNGAGGTATCACTCAAAAAGAAAGCNACTTTTAAGGACACNCGAGGACGGGGGTCGCCTTGNAACTCGATGTTCAGACGACCACTATCCTGATGCCANCNAAGGCGCCTTTTTGGCAGTTTCTCATTTNCAGATCGAGGTGGTGTAATGACCATGTGTGAATGATAAAGTTGAATATTCCATCCAAGAATTCCCCACACTTTGGGAAAAGTTTTAGGCCAATCAAGCAATTCAAGGAAAAGTTCGTCTTTACCAACAAAATCGAGCATATTCACTGTCTCATGCTCGGCAATACCATTTTTCTCACGATGCTGCCGAAGAAGCCGGTCAACNGCGGAAATTAAGTTCTCAACTAACTCNGNAGGCAAAGCATTTTNAACGATAAAAAAACCATCCTGTTCAAATTGNTGANTTTCCTTTTTTGTTAAACAATAATTTAAGCATTCAGCATCCATGATTTTCTCCCAATCACATATTGATCAACCGAAGGAANCNCATCCTTCAACCACACAGCAATTTCNCCCTCTTGAACTNTCAACATAGAAGACGTAAAAATCTCAGGGCTAGTTGANTCTNTAAAATCAGCACCTATATTCTAGATTAATTGTTTGGTGTCCACAGAAAAGCTCTGCGATAAATGCCACCTTGTGCACCTCTGTAAAATCCATGACCGTGAATACGAACAGTAATTTGGTTAGTTCCGGCCTGAATATTTTCGGGAAGACTAATATCAAATGGTTTTGATGACGACTCGTTTTCTCCATGGAAGACTAGCAACTGGTTTATCCACACCCAAATTTCTTGTCCACAAACGCCGCCAAANGTTAGTGACACCGGGCAGTTTTCCACATCATTTTTTACTTCAAACTTGGTTTGGTACCAAGCATAACCAGTATAGCCATATCCAGNTTTGTTCTGATAACCCTGATTTTCCCAATAAAGCGTTGTGGTAACAGAATCCCANCCGNTATCTTGATCTAATCGGTACCATTGTTCGATTAATCCATCTTCAAACGGGTCTGTTTTGAACTTCCAGCTACAAGGTAAAAAAGCGACTAAATTACCGATAGTCCCATTAATTCGGTCTAATAAATATTGGCAGGTATCGGATAATCCTTCCAACGTGCTGTCCGAAGTTTCAACCACCCAACTGGGAGCATAAGGAAGCAGATTTGATCTTACTCTAGACAGGTTGCTTTTTGCGACCAACGCCTCATCAATTTTGTTGACTGCTTGATCATATTTGCCTAAATTAGTTAATTGCTGAGCAGAAAGAAAAGCAATTAGATAATGATGATATTCTTGTAATACGTCAACATGAAGTTGGTTTGTAGGTTCACTAATTCTTTGCTGAGCATGGTCGAGATGCTCCTGCAGGGTATCAATTAACGAATCGGTAAAGATTATTTCCCATGGGATATGATGCTTATTTCCCCATTGGACATGAAGATCCGTATTCTCCACCGCATCCTCCAAATCCCAAATATATTTTTCAATCCAGTCTGCAGCTTCACCATAGAATTTCTGGCAATAATCGTGAACTATGGCATCAACATCTAAGCTTGAGTTCCACATCAGCTTAGTCCGTACATAGTAATTCAAATGGGTTCGCATCCAAGTATTCTGTCCTTCTGTCCAAAACCCCCATACATTCAGGTTTTTGAAAAGCGGCATATCATGCTTCAAATTATGCAAAGTTGAACAGGGAAGATTTTGCAAATCTACTCCGGGATCATAATCGTAAATAAATACCGGACAAAGATCAGCCCACCGTTTCAGAAGTTTCTCACAGTCTTGACGTTGCCAACATTTTGGATCCCCAATCCTGTGTAATGTACAAGATTGTAAGAAGGCAAACTGAATTCCTATATTTTCTGCAAAATCAACAATTCCCTCGGGCGGATACATCCGGTTGGCATAGCCGTTTGTCAATAGCCATCGATCTGGAAATTCCATCTGCATTTTTTTCGCAACTTCATTTACGAAGAAGAACCATCCATCACTAAGACTAGCACGACCAAGGTGCTTGGCATTAATACCATGCAGTCGTTGCTGACACTGAGTACAATGACACATTGGCATACCATCTGGTGGAGCGAATCCAAAGGTAAACATAGTGGGATTCTGATTAAATGCTGTACGAATTGTTTCGGCCGCAATTTCGATTGTGTCGGGGTGTGACAAACATAGCATATCAGGGCTTCTTTCACCCTCAGAATTCACCGCATAAATATGTGGATGAGTATCAAAGTATTGGTCAGGCGGCGCGAGCCTAGTGATCGTCCCATCACCAGGTAAACTTATCAACAACCGGTTAGCTTTATTACAATCAAGCCATCTAGTTAATTCTACACTATCTTCATTAGTGACCGGCATCCAACCACTATACCAGATATTACGCATCCGGAAACTTGGACGTTCGATTTTATTGATCGGTGGGATGCTGATAGTGTCCATTTTGGGGATAAATTGTCCATATTGCCCCGGAAAAAACCATCGACAACCTATCATTTCCAAAAAATCGAAAACTGCGTATATAGTTCCTCGATAGTGCCAATCTTCATTCCCTGCTATCACCAAACTTTCATTAACATTCTGAATAGTAAATCCTTCTTCATTCATTTGAGAAGTGATTCCCTTTGGGATCTCAATCCCAAAGGACTCAACACTATTGCCTCGACCAACATAAATATGTGCACCAGATATACCTTGGTTATCTGGTGTTATCGGCAGTTCAGCACCAGATATACTTTTAATTGTTGCTTGAAGTATATTTGCAGCTTCAATTGCTTGAGCCGATCCCCCAACTACAATTTTAGCTTTAGGGTGTCCCAACTCTACGATCACCATCGGTTTGCTCATTTAACTTAGTTTNCTCTATCCCATCTTTCAAGAATATCCAACATGGTTCCATACTATAGTAGCCTGATATTTCCTGTCAAGTGGTCTGAGTTGAAAATTCTACAGCAAACAATGCTAGAGTATCAATAATCAACATCCCTTCCTATCAGCAATGNACACGTTTTCTTGTTTGGCTTGACAAACTAAAGTTTAGTGCTATAAGATATCGGTTCACAAGAAAATTCGATTGATTTACAGCATTCTACTGATAACTCAATACCTCTAAAAAATTTATACTATGGATGAATTAATAAAGTAAGNAAAATGGAGCCACAAGATATTTTTGCTGAACGTACAAGTGTAGAGAAGGTGGAAGAGGGGNACCAGCTTGCACCCAAATTTGATGTGGAAGGTTTGATTCCCGTTGTAACAACTGATTATAAGACTGGCGAGTTGCTGATGCATGCTTACATGAACCAAGACGCACTAGCCAAAACAATCGAGACTGGTGAAGCTGTTTATTGGAGTCGGAGTCGTCAATGCTTATGGCATAAGGGCGCTACAAGTGGATTAGTTCAGAAAGTCCACGAGATTCGAGTTGACGATGATCAAGATTGCATCTGGCTTCGGGTGGACGTGATGGGAGGCGCAAGTTGCCACGTTGGTTATCGATCCTGCTTTTACCGAAGTATTCCTTTCAGTAAAGAAGCGGAAGGACAATCGCCAATCACGCTAAACTTCGAGGACATGGAAAAAGTTTTTGATCCCAAACAAGTTTACGGTGATNCTCCAAATCCAACTAGATTATAGCAGCAACATATAAGGAGTTTCTCATGCCAAGATATGATTTTGAATGTTCCGACTGTGATGTTGTATTCGAGGAAAAGGTTTCGTTGGCAGAATTAGACAAAGCTGTCGAATGTCCACTCTGTCAAAGTATGAACACGAAAAAAACTATTGGTATACCAATGATTTTTAAGAAAAAAAACAGTCAANCGAGCAACGGAATCAGCCAAAACGCGACTCGTAGGCGTCACCGGTCTGGCTGTCCATGTTGTTAATACTTATCAAGTTGAGGACCAAATAGAATATGTTTGAAGTCTCAGACCCAAATACTCCTATCCCAATCACTATTCTCAGTGGATTTCTTGGTGCGGGAAAAACGTCGCTACTCAACCACATACTGCACGGNAACCATGGTCTCCGTGTTGGAGTTCTAGTTAATGATTTTGGTGAAATTAATATTGATGCGGAACTAGTTGCCGGGGTTTCTGGAAACTCGGTTAGTCTTTCAAACGGATGCGTTTGCTGTTCGATTCGGGATGATCTAGTTGAATCAACTTTACAACTAGTCCAAGGACCAAATCGCCCTGAGTACCTAATACTTGAAACAAGTGGTGTGGCAGACCCCATCTCCGTCTCACTAACTTTTGTTGAAAGCGAATTGAAATCGTTAATTGATGTGGATAGTATATTAACTGTTGTCGATGCTGAGAATATACGGAGTTTGGATGATGAATATGAGGAACTTGCCGAAGACCAAATTAGCATGGCGGATATCGTAATTCTCAACAAAGTTGATCTGGCAGATCAAGTTACTTTGGACGATTTAAAATCATGGATTCATGCGATTGTACCGAACGCTCGACTCATAGAAACAACTCATGGAAAAGTTCCGCTCGAATTGATATTGGGTATAGGCCAGTTTGAACCGGAGCGTGTTCTTGGGAAAACAAGCTCCGACATACACGTACATGCAGAATCTGGCCATGACCACCATCAACANGNCCATGATGGACATCACGAAGATCATGGGCACGANCACGATCATACACTGGTTTTTAGCACATGGAGTTATAGTTCCAATAAACCACATTCNTATAAAGCACTACGTCAGGCTGTTGAATCTTTACCTTCTACTATCTATCGAGTAAAGGGAATTGTGTTTCTTAACGAATCTCCGGATCGACGTGGCGTTATTCAGCTTGTAGGTAAACGAACACGTGTATCTGTTAGCGAATCGTGGGGTGACAAAACACCCTATACTCGGATCGTAATGATNGGCACTCATGGTGGCGTTGATGTCAACGAATTATCAGAACGTTTTAAGTCTTGCCAAGTCAGCGACTAAAATCAAAGCACATAGATGGACATTGAAATGAACAATCGAGTTCCAGTTACAGTATTGACCGGTTTTTTAGGATCTGGGAAGACTACCTTGCTCAACCGTATTCTCAGTGAACATCATGGTAAACGNATTGCGGTTATCGAGAATGAATTTGGTGAAATAGGGATTGATCACGAGCTTGTAATTGGCACAGACGAAGAGATCTTCGAAATGAACAACGGTTGTATCTGTTGTACTGTTCGCGGTGACCTAATCCGAATCCTAGGAAACCTAATGAAACGCCGTGATAAGTTTGATTATATCTTGATTGAAACAACAGGGTTAGCTGACCCTGGACCAGTGGCACAGACATTCTTTATGGATGCTGAAATGCAAAGCCAACTTGAATTAGATGGAATTGTTACCGTCGTTGATGCTAAACATATCTGGCAACATATTGACGAAAGCGATGAAGCAAAAGAGCAAATCGCTTTCGGTGACGTAATTTTACTGAATAAAACGGATCTCGTAGATCCGAAGGAACTCGGCAAGCTCGAAAAACGCGTTCGTTCAATAAACGCCATGGCAAAGATCCATTATACACAGAACACACATATTGAGGTTAACAAGATTCTGAATATTGGAGGCTTTGATCTCGAACACGCTCTAGACATTGATCCTCATTTCTTAGAGCCTGAGTATCCATTTAAATGGGTAGGATTGTATCAACTTGAACAAGGTGTATACGAATTAACTAATGATGGAAACCAACAAAAAACAATAAATATCTGTATTCTGGGTGGTGCCACTAAGGTTGATAAAAAAGAAATAGCCGATGAGACTCTTGAAGAAGCCGTATTAGTATTTTCAGACAAAGAGAGAACAGTTGACGACCAGTCATCCATAATCATAGGAAAAGTATTGAACCAATTGTTTTTTTCTGGTGATATCAATCCTCAACGCTATTACATAGAGATAAAAGAGACAGGATATTATATGCTTTTTACTGAGCATCATCCGCATGATTTTGAACTAGAATTGCGTGATAGCAGAGGGGAAATCGAGTCTGTTTGTGATTACGAATATGGACATCACCACGAACATGATGATGTTACGTCCGTTGGCATAAAAATTGAGGGCGATCTGGATCCAGATCGATTTAATGAATGGATTGGACACCTCCTTCAAACAAGAGGGCCTGATATTTTTCGCATGAAAGGAATTCTTAGTATTTCTGGAGTACCAAATCGACATGTTTTTCAAGGTATCCACATGCTTTTTGATAGTGAACCAGATAAACCTTGGAAAGACGAAATACGCAGGAATGAAATGATTTTCATTGGGCGCCATTTGGATCAACAGGAGTTGGTTAAAGGGTTCGAATCGTGCCTCGCATAAGTAGAAAAAAGAGAACTGTAGGACTTCGTGAGAATTGGCGCCATTTGATTAGTGATCATGTAATTGATCTCTGCTGGTCTCCTCGAAAAAAGAAAATTGCAGCGGCTGCGGTCAGTGGACCTATTACCATTTTTAACGCTGAAACCGGTGATATTGATCACATTTTGAAAGGACATGGTTTCGGCACCATGGCTATAGCATGGCACCCTGATGAAGATATACTTGCAACTGCTGGTCAAGACGGAAAAGCGAAGTTGTGGTCATCAGAATCAGGAAATTTGCTTATGGAACTAGAATGTGGTGCATCTTGGGTTGAGCATGTTTCTTGGAGCACAGACCCTACAAAAGATCGGATCCTGGCAACTAGCGCTGGAAAAAAAATAAAATTCTGGTCGGTAAACGGTAACTTGATTAGGGAAACCTTGGATCAACCAAACACAATTTCTGATATCCAGTGGAATCCGAAAGAAAACATACTTGCCTCAATTTCTTATGGTGGGATAAAACTATGGTCTCCTGATATTACAAACGAGCTCCGCATTTTTGATTGGCAAGGATCTGCACTTAAGATTGACTGGAGTCCTGATACTCGGTTCATTGCTACTGGCGACCAGGACTCGACGGTGCATTTCTGGTTTTTGGAAACCGGTCAGGATCTCCAAATGTCCGGATACCCAACCAAGATTCGTGAACTCTCCTGGGATAAAAGTAGCCGATATTTGGCAACGGGTGGTGGTTCACAAATAGTTATCTGGGATTGTTCCGGAGAAGGTCCGGAAGGACGGAAGCCGATTATGCTGGATGAACATAATGACTTTCTGGCAGATATTGCCTTTCAGCATCATGGGAATTTTTTAGCTTCAGCAGGCCTTGATGGCTTACTGGCAATTTGGGAACCCATTACTGGTCGTAAACGGAAGCAGCCGAAAGTTAGAATTGGCTTTGATAAAAGTCTTACCAAGGTAGCATGGTCCCTTGATGACACCAAGATTTCAGTCGGCGATGATTCGGGAATTATCGCAGTTTTTACACTTGAGTAAAAACCTGAGACGGATCTCAGGCAGTTAGATCCGTCGTTCAAAAACAATTCCCACCTACTAGCAACACAGAACATTTTCTCGTCCCTTAGCTCAAACTGTTTTAAAAGGCCCGCGGCCAATATTAAGGTCAGAGCACTACTGTTTCCAAATCCTACCTCTCTGTTAAAGAAGAATTATGTAAGCAAACCAAGCATAATTCTGATGAGTTCCATAACTCATACAAGAAGTCTTTTTGCACATAAAACTATTCAATTGATTATGGATTATNGTACCAAGCTGGTGGGATATGCCGACAGGTTTAATCCATCGGTTGAAACCGGGCTGATAATTTCTGAAAAATGCTGATGATCTCAGCAAGTTTACGCTGATTTGCGTTAACTTTTCTTTGGATACCTTTAACAAGATTGGCGATTAGATCAATATCTTCTTCGCGGGCCTTATTAACTTCTTGTTTAAGTTGGTAGGTTTCACCTGATTTGATACGCTTGATTTCCACGAGCAAGTCTGAAATTGAGCCCGTTGCGCGATTAAGTTGTTGTGTTAGATGCTTTTTCCTCTCAGCGAAAGTTTGGTTTTGCAACTCGGTTTCGTCGACTGATTCCACACTTATACGTTTAAGCGTATCAAGATCTTGATCTTCATACGCCCGATTGATAACCGTCATCATCTGTTTTTGCCGCTCATAGTCATCTTCACCCTCAGCTGATTTATCTGGATGATAGATTTTNGCAAGCTCAAGATATAGNTTTCGGACTTGTTTCGTTTGATGGGTAGAAAGTNTGTTTTTATTGCTGTCCTTTTCGATTTCNCCCTCAAGCTCCGTTGCATCACTTTCATAANCNTCTAAGCGTCGCCGCTCCGATTTAAAACAGGATGCAACACGTTCCTCGATTTCTGTTTGGCATACACCTTCTCGAACCAAACGTAAACGAAGGCGATACTCTTTCNTTGAGAGATTTACCTTATCAAGCTCGACATACGCACCTGCCACNCNNAGNTNATATNNTTTTTGAAAATGACGCACCTCAAGCTTCAAGTCTTCAAGNTCAAGCGTCATTTCTGCAACTTGCTGACGTTTCGATTNAAGANCGAATTGTAGTTCNTCAANTTTAATCTGATCACGATTTTTAGTGGGAACTATGTCAACGNTGGACATTTTCGGATCAGAATCAGTCACTATTTTTTTCGATAAATGATACGCCCACGAGTTAAATCGTAAGGCGATAGCTCAACCGTAACACTGTCACCTGGCAAAATACGGATAAAATGCTTACGCATACGACCACAGATATGTGCTAANACTTCATGNTTGTTCTCAAGTTCAACCCGAAANGTGGCATTCGGNAAAGGTTCTGTAACCGTCCCCTCTACCTCAATTTTATNCTNTTTTGTCTTTNGCCCCTGCTCGTTTTCGTCTTTTACCTGTTCAGGTGCATTGGTTGTGGTTGTAGTAGGCTTTTTCTTTTTTCTGCGTCTGCGATTATGTGGTTGGAAACCGCCCGTTTTCTTTTTAAATGGTCTCTTTTTTCTGCTCAATTTGTTCTCCTCGCTNCTATTATGTTTGATTTATTGTTTTGTTTCAATTAAAAATGAATTTCCCTGTGCGGTGACGATTTCTNGGAAATANTTGACGGATTCTTGAAGTAATAGTTCTATATCATCTTGGCTTGAACCTGTTGTCACGATATCAANAGGCATCCCTCGATNTTCTTCACGCAAAGCTACATATGCTTTAACATAAACGTTAGGGAATTTCTCCATTACCTTCTGCATNAATGGAGAAACACCAGATTCGTGCGAGTCAACATATACGCGAACAGATGCTCCCGCAGCGCTGAACCTCTCCGATATTATTGGCGCAATATAGGCTTCAAAAACTGCCTGCATTTCACGTGGTGGTCCTGGCATCATCATAAGAGTGGATTGTTTCACGACAACAGAGATACAAGGAGCCCATCCAACGGGATTTTGGAATACAGTAGCTGTTTCNGGTACTGTTGCCATTTTGATTAGAGCTTCACTAACTTCAGAACGATCGCGAAGTTGACGTCTCTCCATATAANTCTGGANAGTAGCCTGATCAACNATTACATCTTTTCCCATCATTTCGGNAATCATTTCNACTGTCATATCATCTGGTGTNGGNCCAAGTCCACCAGTNGTNATAATTAACCCNGTTTGACGNCGTTCAATTGAANCCTGTATCGCTTCCTTCATTTCATCAAACTCATCACGAAGCATGGAAATCCTACGTATTGTCCCACCAAGTTGAAAAGTTTGTTGGGCAATCCAGTATGCATTTGTATCTTGAATTTGTCCCAGAGTCAACTCAGTGCCAATTGAGAACAACTCGATTACCGATTCAGATTCCAAATTAGACTTCCTAANACTTGCCTAGATGAGNATTGGNCTATTTAACAAATTAAAAGTTATTCCTGTAGCCAACTTCGGATAAAAAAAGGTCGATTTTTGTGGCATTGTTTTACCNTCCAAAGCAACTTCGTTAACATGATTAACAGACGTTGGATTCATTAAAAANGCGATTTGATAGTCACCTGACNTAACCATTTCAATCGCTTGGGAAGTATCGGCCTTATAGCTGATCTTTTCCTGATCTTCAGGAATTGNAACATCAACACCAAAAAATTTANTGATAATCTGATCATGNAATATCTTAACATCAAGCTGATCAAGACGAGATACATTTGGATCTAATATTGGCGCGATAAGCAACCGATAATCTTGATTGCCCGCATAAATACCGAAAGCCGGTTGTTTATCAGAGAATTTTTCTAAGTTCTCTCTAAGTTGGNTAAGGCTACTGTACTNGGTAACTTCGAAACAATCGGTCAATCTTCCNAGTGCTTCTGANACAAGATCTGGATCAAGNTTATATANAAGTCGATTAATNGGCAACACCGCTAACCCATCTGATTCCATACGTACCAGATTCATCATAACATAGTTGTGTCCCTCAGANCCAACCCATGCTCCCAATTTCATTTCAACTTGTTCTCGAATTTCGTCACGAAAAGCCAGCGACGTTTCATATCGGTGATGGCCATCGGCAATCAACANCGTTTTGGAAGNGAAAGCTGCCTTGATCCGANTATTAATTTTATTATTTCCGATCCTCCACATACGATGTGTGGATCCAAATTTTTCAGGAATATCAATTAAAGGNGAGTTCGCAGACGTATAATTTTTNATTTCACTCTCAACAATCCCTTCCAAATCAGAATACAAGAGAAAAATTGGGCTTAAATTTGCATGGGTTCGACGCATCAAATTAAGTCGATCNAACTTTGGGGCNGCCAGCGTCTTCTCNTGTGGAAGAACCACNCGATTATTAAATTNTTCCAACTTCCCAATAGCAATTAATGCCCTCCGTGTATAGGCTTTCCCATCCGGAGTGCTAAAAGATTGATCATAGACATAATAACAGGGGGAAGGATCTTGTACGAGGATNCTATNATTAATCCAAAGCNNCATCTGTTCTGCAGCCCGAGTATATTGATTGNTTANTTNTGTGTCTTGGTCANTGGGCTGGTTCAGGATGAGATGAACAGTGTTATNCTGATTCNGTTCTTGGAGTTGAATTCTATCATCAACATTAANTACATCATAGGGNGGNGCAATGACTTCCGAAATATCACNAACTTTCTTCGGATTGTATCGTAATCCGCAAAACGGTACGACTTCTGCCATAAAGTCCTTTCTCTTAAGTTAACAACATTTAATCCCAAAGACGCGTACTAAAGTACCGTTCCCCTATATCACAGAAAACAGTAACGATCTTTCCTTTCTGAATACGTTTGGCAACCTCATACGCGGCTTGCATATATGCACCAGAAGATTGACCAACGAACCACCCATGCTTAGCCAAGGTGTTACACATGTCGTAAGCCTGATCAATAGAAATTGGGATTTTCTGATCCACAATACTATCATCATATATCTTGGGAACAATGTATTCAGGACTGCCAAGGGGTTTTAACCCTTCAATACCTGGAAATTCATCAGGAGCCACACAACATATTTGGATATCTCTGCTGAATTCTTTCAAACGCCGGCCCACGCCAGTAATTGTACCACCTGTCCCAACACCCGCCACAAAATGCGTCAATTCCCCCTGAGTTTGCTCTAAGATCTCAATTGCTGTGGTGTGATAGTGAGCAAGCCAATTATCGTCATTTTCATATTGGTCAATCATAAAATACTTGTCTGGCAAGGCAACGTAGCGTCTATGAGCTTCCCGCATGGCTTCATCATAGCCTTGAATAGCATCNGTAAAAACAATGTTNGCGCCATGCATTACGATCCGTTTTTTACGTTCTTCGCTGGCATTATCNGGCATAACCAANTCAACCNGATAACCCAAGACTGCACCTATCATGGCNTAAGCAATCCCAGCATTACCNGAAGTGGAATCGAGGATGGCCGTGTCTAATGTCAATTCNCCATTTTGAATCGCTTNGGTAATCATTCTNAGTGCAGGTCTATCCTTAATCGAACCACCAGGGTTGAACATTTCCATTTTGGCAAAAAATTCCACATCTGGAAACTGGTCATCAAAAAGACATAATTTGACCAAAGGCGTATTGCCAATTTGACCAAGGATAGGATACTTTGAAAGATCAAACCCTCCCGATTCGCAAGTCTTCATCTAAAACCCAATGCCCGAAATGTTCAATTAGATTTAACGATTAGTAATTGAACTATGATGCCTCAATTGTATCGATTAAGCTAGCAAGATAGTCACGGTCACGCTGAAGAGCTTCAAGTTTGTCTTCACCATGCAAAAACTCAATTTCAATGTAACCATCATATCCAACATCCGCCAGTTTCTGAACAATTTTTTCATAATCAACAACACCATCAGCAATCGCACAGCCTTGACCATCTGCATTAGCATTTTGCGCATGCACATTAACAATATGGTCTCCAAGCTTTTCAACTGCTTCATATGGGTCGTCCGCGTCCGACCGAAAAGAGGGTTGGAAGTAAGTCTTAATTGCTGGTACTCGAACATATTCAAAAAGTTCAAGTATACTATCTATGCTATCGGTAAAATTATTGTTATGCATTTCCAATCCGAGAGTCAGATCCCGGAACTGCGCCCAGTGAGCTAAACTGGTAAAGCGAAAAAATATTGTTCGTTTAGTGTCAGATGTTATCGATTTTGAACTTCCACCCTTTGACCATACACGTACAATATCCGTACCCAAACCATCCGCAATTTTGTATGCTTCTTCAAAATGCTGTTGGTGCCTATCCAGAAGAGGATTAACGTACGATCCATACGCTGAAACCTCTAGGTCTCTCCCTTCAATGAGCTTCCTGACACGCTCTATATATTCCGAATCGTATGTCGCCGGCATATGTGGTTCTTGACCCCAAATTTCAATCCCGTCAAAACCATAATCATCAGCAATCGAGATCACTTCTTCTAACGGCCGATCTCTAAAAGCAATCGTGCATAACCCCAGCTTCATATATAACTCCTCTATATAATTTATATAGAAAAACAGACACAATCACACTGAAAATATCATAACATAAATGAGAACCCCTTTCAACTCTATTTATTTAGCAATATCACAAATATCTACCTATAATTAAGTCTAATTTTTCCTTAATTCTATCGGGAATAATCTCAGGGTTAGTAGCGATAGACTTTTCAAGGGCCCGATAGGCTGGACTATCCTCATTCCCTGTCGGAATTGAAGGAATTGTGAGCTTAACGATCTGTTTGGCCTTTTCAACATTAGCCACTAGATTTTCGATAATCATTTCGGTAGTAACAGTGTCGTGATCTGGATGCCAACAATCATAATCAGTTGAGCAGGCCAAAATCGCATAGCTGATCTCTGCTTCACGTGCTAGCTTTGCTTCAGGTCCTGCCGTCATACCAATCACATCGAATCCGAATTGTCGATAAAGCCTCGATTCTGCCAAAGTCGAGAAAGCTGGACCTTCCATGCAAATGTATGTTCCCCCCAGATGAGTACAAGCCTCAACTTTCACAGCATTTTCATAAAGTAAATCGCTAAGAATTGGACAAAACGGCTGAGCAAAGCTAACGTGAGCAACCATACCTTCTCCAAAAAAAGTTGAAGTTCTATTTTTCGTGTGGTCGTAAAGCTGATTCGGTATCACGAAATGCCGAGGCTCAATCTCTTCTTTCAAGCTTCCAACCGCACTAACAGAAATCAGCCATTTAACACCGATACTTTTGAGTGCATAGATATTTGCTCTAACGTTTATTTCAGACGGCAACAATAGATGCCCATCACCATGCCTTGGCAGAAAAGCTACACGCTGTCCTTCAACTGTGCCAACAGTCAAACTACTGCTAGGTTTTCCAAACGGAGTATCNATCTCAATATTCTCAACCNCACTTAGGCCTTCCATCTGGTAAAATCCAGAGCCACCGATTATACCGATTCCTACAGTCATATGTCCTCCTTTATGTTACAATTTNGTTAGTAGATGATTTTGTTATGACAGCCTAAATGGCAACCAANAANATAGAAAAAGCTTGGTGCTGAATTATACCATCTCCAAANTACAATTAAGGTGNAAATGATTTTACTGAACTGNGGCAACTTAACTATTGAAGGAGAATCAATTGGTGGGTTNGCAACATATTTGCGTATCAAAGAGCTTGACCTAATCTTTGATCTAGGGCGATGTCCGATAAGCTTCATTGGCACAAATCATGTCTTTATCACACATTTCCATCTTGACCATTACTTTGGATTGCCAATCTATGTTAGTCAACGTTGGCTTTCTAACATGCCTCCCGGTAAAATTTTTGTACCTGAAGNAGGAATGNAACAACTTCAAAATATCCTTGATAGTATTGCNAAGCTTGATAGTCAGCAAACTTGGAANCATCATCTTATATCGGTAAAAATTGGGGATCGAATTCCNTTTCGAAGAAATTTAGTCATCTATGCTATCGCAGTCAACCATACCATCCCTGCCATTGGATACTTGGTTTGTGAAATCCGAAATAAGCTTAAACCGGAATACCTAGGGCGACCCGGATCTGAGATTGCCGAATTACGTAGAACTGGAGTTCCGATCACAAACCAACTCGAGCTGCCGCTCATTGCCTATTTAGGCGANACTCAATCAGTTTCAATGGACTCCCATCCACTCCTGAACCGCTGCCAAATTCTGGTATGTGAATGTACTTTTTTATTGCCTGGAGATCGNCAACGGGCTGAAAAGACAAAGCATTTCCACCTTGATTCTTTGATTNGTTTAGTTAAAAACTTTAATGGGGATAAAATTATTCTNACACATTTTTCCCAACGCTATTCCACTCACCTCATTCAACAACAAATTGAGCAAGCTATTCCAGACCCTACTCAACGAGCAAAAATCGGGTTATTTATTTAAGTAGAAACACTACTCTGGTAAATTAATAATCGGAATAACTAGTCCCGTGTGTTGATCCAAATTGTTTCCATCAAGTTCACTACTCCTTACAATTGAACGGGTTCCAATTTTATCATAATGGGAAGAATCGTTAACAATTTTCAATTCTCCTATAATCATTTATTTCTAGTTGTTGTTAAGTTATAGTTGTATGAAACTACAGTGGGAAACTACACGTTTTTTTAATTTAAAACAGTGCGGAAACGATAAAGTATAATGAAGTTTGTTGCACGGACAGACATTGGCAAACGCCGTCGTTACAATGAGGATTGCTACTTAATTGATGATAAGATCGGTCTGTTCGTTATTGCAGACGGAATGGGTGGTCATAACGCAGGCGATGTTGCGAGCCAATTGGCCGTTGATGTATTCCGCGAATGGACTGAGTCATTTTCCATAACTGACCTCTGCGTTTCCGAAAAAACAACAATAGTTGACACAATAGATCAGCTAGTTGTAGATGCAAACACACGAATATACACCAAATCAAAAATAAGTCCAACTCATCATGGTATGGGCACCACACTGATCGCTGGCATTTGCCAAGACAATTTGATTTCCTACGTACATATTGGCGACAGCCGGATTTATCTGATTCGTCAAGGTAATATCACTCAAATCACCACTGATCATTCACACGTTCAAGAGATGGTCNACAANGGCATCATTACAGTTGAAGANGCGAGAGTNCACCAGAATCGTCATATTATCAATCGAGCTGTTGGATTAAACCAAACGGTTGTAGCAGATACTGATCAACTTGAGATCCTCACCNATGATATTTTNCTTGTGTGTACAGATGGATTACATGATATGATTGCTTCAGATCAAGAAATNGCTGAGCTGATCATTTCTGCTCCNGACCTTGAATCTGCGGGAAAAANCCTTACCGACACGGCGCTGGCCTATGGTGGTTCTGATAACATCACNCTTATTCTCATCCAAATCACATAATCTCNCCTCTCCTCAATTCATCATTTTTAAGCTAGATAACTTAGNTGCTCTATCTAGTTTTGAGCNAGAGNNCAAGATTTTATTNTTTGTGNAAAATGTGNTGTGCTATACTCAACCGCCGCATCAAAAANNAGGAGGAAATAATTGAAGGTATTAGATAAAANTGACCTCAAATTNTGGTACTGTCAACCTGCAGATGAATGGGTTGAAGCATTACCNATTGGTAACGGCANACTTGGCGCGATGGTTTTCGGCCNTNTTGAGCACGAACGAATTCAACTCAANGAAGANACTCTATGGGATGGNCANAAATTTAATCGTAACAACCCAGAAGCATTAAATGCTTTACCNAAAGTTCGCCAATTACTTTTTGAGGGAANAAATCAGGAAGCAACTGATTTAGCTGCGGAAAAGATGATGGGCATCCCACCACGAATAAAATCGTATCAATCGGTCGGTGATTTGAGGCTGAAGTTTGATCATACTCTAGATCAATGCCAGCAGTATCATCGAGAGCTTGATCTCAATGTCGGTGTTGTTCGTACGTGTTACAATCATAATTCTGTGTCCTATATACGCGAAATTTTCTCCTCGGGACCGGATAACGTCATTGTCATACAACTATCCTGCGATATGCCGAAACAAATAAGCTTTATGGCAACATTCTCAAGGGAGCAAGATGCACACTGCCAATTAATAAGTAAGGATCATATTATACTAGCAGGGAAAATAGGTGAAGATGGATTAAAATTTGAAGCCCATATGCAAGCCAGCACAAACAGTGGGTCGATACGGACAGAAGATGAAAACTTAGTTGTTGAAAATGCGGATGAAGTCACCTTAATCATCGCAGCTTCTACCAGCTATATAAATCAAAACGATACATCTGCTGATCCTCGAACGTTATGCGAAAACACATTAAACCAGGCTAAAGTCAAACCTTATGAAATGTTATACAAAGACCACATATCAGATCACCAAAGTTTTTTTCATCGTGTTGGAATTAATCTTGGCAAAACAATTGAGATGCCGACAGACCATCGTCTTGACAGACTAAAAAACGGTAATCAAGACCCTGACCTTTTTGCACTCTACTTTCAATATGGCCGATATTTATTGATGGGGAGTTCACGGCCAGGATCCCTACCAGCCAATCTGCAGGGAATTTGGAACCAACACATGGATGCACCTTGGAATAGTGACTTTCATACCAATATTAATATTCAAATGAATTACTGGCCAACTGAGGTGTGTAATCTCGCAGAATGTCATCTTCCATTATTTGACTTGATGGCAGGCCTTGTTGAACCCGGAAGTGAAACGGCAAAAACACATTACGGATCAAAAGGTTGGACGATCCATCATCTCTCCGATGTATGGGGTTTTACAGTTCCTGCAGATGGTGTTTGGGGGATCTGGCCTGTTGGAGCAGCATGGTTATGTCAGCATTTATGGGAGCATTTTTTGTATGGCCAAGATCTCTTATTCCTTAAAGAAGTCGCCTACCCTTTGATGAAAGGGGCAGCTAGATTTATGCTTGATTTTTTGGTGGAAGCGCCAGAAGGCACACCTGTAGCGGGCAAACTTGTAACAAATCCTTCTCATTCACCAGAGAATAGCTTTATCAAACAAGATGGAACGCAATCTATGTTTACTTACGCAGCAACAATGGATTTGCAAATAATATGGGATCTTTTCACCAATTGCATTGATGCAATTAACACCATTAAAAATAAAAATGAGTACAACTTTCTTCAGAAACTCGAGTCTGCGTTGGATAAATTAGCACCACTACAAATCAGCAAAAAGACAGGACGTTTGCAAGAATGGATTGAAGATTACGATGAACCAGAGCCCGGACATCGCCATATGTCTCATTTGTACGGACTACATCCTGGCCGGCAAATTACATTACGCGGAACTCCTGAACTTGCAGCAGCAATACGAAAATCTCTTGAACATCGATTGGCTCATGGAGGTGGGCACACTGGTTGGAGTAGGGCATGGCTAATTAGTTTTTGGTCTCGGTTAGAAGAAAGTGAAAAGGCATACAATAACCTGGTGGACTTATTAACTAAATGTACGCTCAAAAATCTTTTTGACACGCATCCACCCTTTCAAATTGATGGGAACTTTGGAGGAACATCAGGCATAGCAGAAATGTTGCTGCAAAGTCACAATGGTGAACTCCACCTCTTGCCTGCCTTGCCTCAAGCTTGGTCAGTAGGACATATCAAGGGACTACGAGCCAGAGGTGGGTATGAAGTAGATATTTCATGGCAAGACGGCAAACTTTCGGAAGCTGAAATCAGAACGACTGTTGGCGGTTCCTGCCGAGTACGGACTTCTTTGCCAGTTAAAACTTATTTGGCTAATCAACTTATTAAAACCCAAAAACTTGATGAGAATCTGATCCTTTTCAATACGGAGGGGAACAGCAATTACCAGTTAAAGCAATGATTTTTAACATAGTTACCCATTCCTCTATGAAGATTATAAATTGAAGTTTTTCCGTTTCTCCCTTCACTGTATAATGCTAATTTTGAACCTAACTGCCCGTAGCTATACATTGGTTTTTACTGGAGTCAAAAAGTCCAATTATGGTATGATGANGAGGAAAGATAATNCACTGANGGGAGAAACAATTCCCGCTAGTTTTCATGGCGANCTATCTCCGTTACGTTAANAGAGACATAGCCAAATAATGGATGTTTGANCATNGGAGTATTAAAGGTGAATCACCTGTAATCTGGTGCNGGTAAAAAACCAATAATCTCNACTAAATCAANAGACGGCANAGAAAANNCAAGAAAGCAGGTNNCAATTCGATATCGGAACTCATGACGGGCATCGGCATATGNTCATGCTAATCGATTCATGCACGCGATGTCAGANNNNCCTTGAACATATTAGCGCCTTGTCAACANATGAANTCAACCAAACTGATTAAGAAGTGGAACAGAAGCTTTTCTCTCCTTNATTCTNCTAAAAAGCAACAACACTNGGGNTAGGATCAAGTTAATTTCGNCNAANTAAATTATGGAAATTACCGAAGNACAATTGAATCAACTTGACCAGTCCGGTTTTTTNAAAATNGACCAANTGATCTCCAAAAAAGAGTTCCAAGAAATCCGTANGAGGATNGAAGATATTACCCAAGGCCGAATACAGTATTCAGGAATGTCGTTTCAATTAGATGGAAGTAGTAAAGCATACGACTCTGTTCCAAATGGCGGTGGGTTTCAGGGGCCATCTGATAACTATCGTAAGATTCAAGGATGGGAAAAAGATCCTGTGTTTCTCAAATACATGCGACATCCAATTTTCAGAGATCTAACCCAGAAATTAATAGGAGATCAGGTTTCCATCTATCGCGCGATGTTCATGAATAAGCCTCCATGGAATGGTACCAATCTCCCTTATCACCAAGATGGAGGCTCAGGCTGGGGATTATCAAGTTATCGTGCGAATCAATTTGTCACAGTCTGGACAGCGATTGATGATGCCCAGACCGAAAATGGCTGTGTCCAAGTGATTCCAGGCAGCCATAAACTTGGATTGCTATCTGATCGAGGTCACACGATCACAGAGGAACAAGTTAAAGAATACGCCCCGGAGGAGAAATCAGTTTATCTGGAAGCTCAAATGGGAGAAATTTTCGTCCTTCATAACTTTTTGCTGCATAAATTAGGGATTAATCAAACAAATAAACCTCGTCGTGGATTCAGCGTTTGTTACATGGATGGGACTATCACACGGATCAATAATCCGAATCATAAATTTCCTGTCTTGTTCGGAGAAAATGCGATAAAAATAACAGGCTAATCTCAACCAAGTCAGCCTGTTTTGATA
>PBXZ01000174.1:0-13958 GCA_002729415.1 Candidatus Poribacteria bacterium
CGCGTGATTATCCCAATTGTTAAAGTGCTGAATTGGGATTCACCGGATCACACGCTTATCACAATTAGTGGGCAAGACCNGCTNGGGATTAACAATTGAAGTGGACATCTGAAAAATAATTTCAGATTATTTCGTTGGTTGTTGAACCGTCAAAGTNCCTGTNGGGAAGGAANGGGAATTGAGCCTTGGAATTTCCCTTNAGGCTGAAAATNTGGATTTGNTGGAANGATGGCCGATATCTATTAGTTGAGNTTAATATCCCTTACTAAAAGGGTAAACAAACAGATCGAATTTCCAGCCCAGCAAATACCAAATACAACCAATCACCACATCTCCCAGAAATAGGCCATAGAAAAAGGGCAAANCTCTCCGGTACAGTTTCATCCCGCCGTATTTGAAGATANTCGANTTTAGAATTAAACTGACTAGAAGACAGAACCACAAGACCCCTATGCCCTGCGTTGGCGCCAAAATGTACCCTAGTGGATGAAACGGCCACCAAATGAAACGCAAACGCATCAGCGTCAGTCCAGCCGCGAAAATTGCGCCGCTGAGAATGAATCCGGCTGCCATCGGGTTAGCCTCTTTCGGGTAGAGAAGTAGGGATTCTAAACGAGTAAAGACCTCTCGACCATAACCAGATGCCCAGTAACCGACATAGGGTGTGTCCGCTCCTCGTTGGTAATAGAGAGACAGAAACATCCAGAAGGTTCCAATGATCGCTACCGCCGTTGTACCCACCATCAACAATAACATTCTTCGATTCGGGATTCCGACACGCTCGGCAATTTTAAAGCCCTCCAGTTGATGTGGCATTGGAGTTGCGGAGAAAGAGCGGTTAAACCAATGATACAGGGACAGAATTGCTAATGATGATGGTCTTAGATGGCGTGTGCCAATGGATTTGACCAGAAGATAATGTGGGAATATATGTTGCAAGTCGTGTCTGGGAAATCCAAGTTGGGCTCGGATTCTGGTTACGACGAAGATTAGGGCTAGATATGTGGTCAAAAGTGTTACTGATAGAAACAGGGACATCCCTGCCCGAACTGAAAAAAACAAGAGAAATAACAGACCTCCAATTAGTCCTCCAATTGCCAGTTTCAAAGGGATGGGTTCTTTATTCTCGGATTTTAAATCAGGCCTCAATCCGTCCCAAATTTCCAGTAGATACCTTCGGTTTAGCCAAAAAACAAGGACAAAAAAACTCAATGCAGCCCCCATCGCTTGCTCGTTGGCAAATGGGAACGAGGGGATTTGACGCCAGCCTATCATACTGGTGACCAAATACTGAAACTTCAGAAAAAAGTAGAAAAAACAGCATGAAAAAGCTAACTCCAGCGGAATTAGGAAACAGATGGCTAAGACATAGGGGGGCATGACAATTTGAAGTGATCCAATATCGCTCCATGGCTTTTGGCTCAGAAAAGATGATAGGCTTCCTCTTAGTTGAATAGCTGGAATTGTCGGCTCAAGGAAGTTGAGGTTATTGAACATGGTGAGGGTTCCTGCCAGGGTGAATCCTATCCAAAGCAAGGGGGTTTTGAGAAAGTGGGAGGTTTGGGTGACGATGGCTAGCGGCAATTGGATGGTTGGATAGGCCAATTTCTCTTTTTCGATCCATTGCCGCCGGAAGATTAGGTTAAAGCAGAACATTACCAAAGAAAGTGCGAAAACAAAGGTGCCCCAACTCAACAGTGGGCCCGTCCATGCCTTTAGGTTTTGGATGGAATAGAGGGTGGATTCTCCTTCATAGAATCCCTGAAGTACTTCTCTGTCACTCACTGTTAGCCAGTGTGGTAGATATCTCCACAATAACTGTTCCCACTCATTTTCCGGTGTGGCAAACCAGTAGGCGTGGCCCATAATCGACAGGAGTATTTGAAGTAAGGCATGGGTACAATAGCTCGAAGATAAGCTTAGGATGACGTACAAGGCCATTAGTTCACTGGAAGCCAACTTCAGCTGTGGGGCAAATTTCCCGCTAAGCAAGTTCAAAAGTGAGAAAAAAAACAGGATGAAAACAACGTTGACGAAGGGTACGATGTAAATAAAGTAGGCGCGTGGGGATTCGCGCATGGCTTCAACTTCAATCATCCACCGGAAGTTAAAAAAGAGCACAATCAAGCCAATGATCATCACTCGAAGCGTAATGCCAGAAGAAATCCGGTTAGTCGCAGTTTGCATAGCTGTTTTCTTTAGGCAATTAATTATAGTAGAATCGGATTTTTAGTTAGGAAAGTTGGCAAATAAAGGCACCGCTGGGCTAATAAGTTAAAAGAGCCAGCTATCAACTGTAAAGAGGTGAAGGCTGAGTGGGCCGAGTCGGTGGGTGCTGACTCTAAATTGCCAACGGAGGCGCACGTAGAATTTTGGCTTTTTCTTCTAGCGAAAAGTGGCTAATCTCTGACTGGAATTGGCCAAGAGAAAATGGTTGTTCGTCAGCAACCATAGGTAGACCATCTTCTTCTTCAGTAACAAGATTGGATTCAGCCCGATGCTGGACAGCCAGCCAGATCGCTTGTTCCCGCTGACGGATGTGTTTGGGGGTAAAGACATCCACAACCGTATCACGGCGATGGTAGCCGAAGTAGACGGTGATGCGTAGGTCTGGGGAGGTATTGGTGAAAGACCCGTGGATCAGGTTGCGATCGTGTACGATGACATCACCAGCTTTAACCGGTACTGGAATCGAATCGGGAAGTTGTGGTCCATGCTTTTCGACCATCGATTTCAGGTTGGCCTGACCCCAACGATGCGATTTTGGAATCACGTGCAGACATCCGTTATCCTGTGTTGAAGGGTAAAGATAAATTCCGAAATTGACACCGCGTACCGGCTGAACGCCCGTTTTGAAGTTACCATCTTGGTGCCATTCAAACGGGGCTCCATTTTCGGGCATTTTGATGACAATTGATTCGGCAAACGGTACAAAATCGGAACCGTACAGGGAGGTCACCGCTTGAAGCAATTTTGGATGGCCGTAGGTTCTCAATATCACCTCCGACCGCGCCAGCGGGTTACTGATGCGATTGATAACTTGATGTCCACTATCTGGATCCAGAACTGTAAACGCATAGTCTTCGGGATGTTCAACCACTCGGTTGTAACGATTTTCGTTGGCTCCGAGATGAATTGGTGCCGAATTAATCATCCAATTCAATTCCTGTCGAAGCATCTCGATTTCGGTTTCTGGCAGCAACTGTTTCAGCACTAGAAAACCATTTTCTTGGTAACAATTGGTTTGGGCACGAGTCAGCATCTTAATCCCAGATCTCGAAATTTATTCTAGTGCAACTGCCGCTTTAGTTTAGCCCAAGTGATGGATAAGCGTCCAGTAGGGTCAACCGCCATGAAGTCACCTTCCATGACAGTTTTGATTTCAGCTTCGTTTAAAGTGCGATTAAAGATGGCCACCTCATCAATGACTCCATTGAAGAAGCGTTTAGCATCTTCATTGAAGTCTTGTCCGATTTTTAAGGTAGTCTCATTATCAAACAGGGTTTTGGTTGCCGTGGCTTTGCTGTCGTTGGCTAGTGTGCCATCTACATACATCCTGAGAAAATCGCCCCCTTTAAAACTGATGGCGGCATGATGCCATTGACCATCCTTCAGAACTGCTTCGCTATGGACATCAGTAACGCTAACTCCTAGCTGAAACTGACCATTGGATGAAACTTCAGTTGAAAGGGCGCCCGCGAGATCATGGTGCAGGCGTAAATTGTAGGTGCGCTGACCACCAGGTCCCCAGTATTTAGAGATGATGCCGCGCGTATTATCGTACTTGTCGGACATGAACCAGGCCATATAGGAAATTTCTTTGGCTGGATTCAAGGTCGCGCTATCCGCCACCTCGACGAAGTCGCCTACTTTGCCGCCGAACTCCAAAGCCGTTCCGTATTTTCCCTTAGCCCATTTGGCACCGCCTTTTATTTTTCCATCATTCCTATTATCGGATTCATCTTTGACGGTCTTACCGGCATTTTCGCTAAAAGTGAAATAAAGCACGCAAGCATCTTTCTGGGCTATGGCATGTAGGCTGAAAACGGCTATCATCAAGCCCATAATCAAGATTCTNAAATATGGCATCTTACTTTCCTTTAAGTTTAGAATTTATTTTGCTCTAAATTAGTGTTTCAGAAGAAATTGTTAATTTAGTGGAAGATTATCTTCTACTCCTGAAGAACAAAAGATATTGTAGTGCAATATATCGAAAATATCAAGANAATATATTTATTNTTGTTAAGTTTAAANNTACNCGATGTTCTTNNNNTNNTCAAAAAAGTTTAAAGAANATGNNNGAACTTTGNGTTNGAGGTNTTATTCAAGNNNATTACAACGGATTTTGTTTTCNGAAGCTATGTAGAGATACTTTANCGTAAGGATGGNGTCAATTCTTGAATGTCTGTTCGAAAAACCCAGGTGCCATTTTTAACGTAGTGGATGGCAAAGGCTCTACGTATGCGGTCGAGGGATCGATTAGCGTAGGAACCATGAATTGTCAATCCNGTAAAGAAAACACCTCCACCGCGAGGGACCGTTAACTTCAGGATTTCGTCTGGTTNGACGTCATCCATTTCAAATGAGTGTAAACGCTCTGTCCATTGTTGTCCATTCTGGTCTTGCATTTCATAATCCGTTTCCCAACTGANGTGTTCTGAACTNTTGAGATTCTTATGAGCACTTTGCAAACCTTTAAGATGGCTGCCGGGAACAACGCACAAGCCNCCGTTTTCCGGANCTGTGTCATCCATNGCAACCCAACAGGCCATCAGCGTATTGGGTTCATTCTTGATGTAAAGTGTATCCTGATGTATGGCTATGCCTTGACCCCCATCCGNTTTTTTGTTGAGATACATGCTTTGGACAATTTGGGAATCGTCGTTAAGAAGTTGGCGNGTAATACCTGTAATGNTTGGGTGGGTAGCCAAGTATTGCCATTGTGGATCAGCAGTATGTGTACGGAGCCCTTTTTGCCAATCTTNAGGTTTAGGTTTGGATTCGTGATTAAGAAAATCTGAAACTTCTTGGTCGGTCAGCAGATTTTCTACTATGAGAAAACCGTCATTATGATATTGGTTGATCTGATCCACTGAAATTAACATGGTTGGTTCTCCCTGATTTCCTTTAAGCAACGTGGTTGCTTCCAATTTGATAGCGATGTGTTTTGAGATTGGATATCGATCATGTCGAAAGTGCAGACTATGGTGAGATTTGNTCTAATAGACTGAGGCACGTTTCTCCATTAACCAGCTTATGATAAAATCTGTTGATCCTCGTCATGAAATCCTGATTTTTGCTNAGATCAACCTGCTGAGTTCCTGATGGCGGTGTCCAGTGGTTTGTGTTTGCGAATATTTGTTGCATTCGAGTTTCAACGTCTGATAAGTTGGNACCAAATGCNCCGTTTAACGTGTCTTGAATCGCTCGGTTTGGATCTTTAATCTCATAGTTGATGCCAAGGTCAGTTTTTCCAGTGTATGTTTGATCATTGGTGTTTACAGGTGTTAGGAAACGTAGGACAGTAGCGACTGAATAGGCGAATTCATCTTTGAAGGAATCTGTTGCGCTATGGTAGTTAGGCGATTTAATGATGTCAGCAGCACGTTCGCGCAACTTTATTGTTTCAATGATATTGATTCTAGCGTTGCTATCTCTCATCTGGCGGATTCGATTGATAAATTCCAAGCTGTAATTGTGTGCGCTACGGCCAGGAATGGGGATGTCCGCNTCNACAATCNTGGCATATCCATCCATCAGTCGCTCGAGATGGGGACCAAAAACGCCATGGTTGGCAGCATCATTAACCATTTCAATTCCTGATAACATCCCTTTGTGTGTTATGCCTGGAACATGAACCGAGTTGATTAACAGTAATTTCCAGTCGTGATGAGGATCGATACTTTCTATNGTGACCACAACACCTGAGNCTNTTAAGTCAGCGAACGGTACGCGCAACATCTGNTGTTCGTCTTGGATAACNAAGCATATTGATGGCATCTTCTCTGTATAGGTAATCAGTTCATCCTGCCAGCCGATGCGTTCAGCNGCTTCCTGCNGCATTTCTTCCGNTACATCGTGGGATTGCGGGACGATCCGATCTCCCATTTCGTCAAGAAATCCGACATTTTNTGACAACCAATCACTATATTCGGTTGACCTTAGCGGATACTCGTTGATCAGAATGTTCTGTATAATATGGCCGTTGTTTCGGATATTATCGGTGTTGATGACACAGATGGTGCTGTCTATCCCNTGGCGGCTAAAATATCGNAACAACGTTTCATCGAGCACATCCATCGCCATCTCACCTGGGGCGATACCTGCNTCGGTTACGCCCACTAGGATAAGGTCAAGTTCCGTTTCAGTATGGGCATAAAAGACTTCACGNCCTGATTCTGAAGNGAGTGTNGTGGCGCCCACCACGCTCNCAATCCGCTGAATNTCCTTGATACCTTCAAGATCAAAGACCACAACATGGTAAATTCCTTGCTGTTGGTTGAAGGCCTCCGCCTTTTCTGAGCCGCGGGGTTGACCGATAAAAATACCTCCATGATAGATTTCANGTTGATTGAGTTGATGGACAAATTCATGGGTTAATGCTCTTTGCAGACCACCTGCACCGATGGCGAGTATTTTTACTGGTAACTGATCGAGAGTTTTTGGCATAATTCGCTCTTCCTTAATTTCGGGTCTATAGGTTTTCCAAAGCAACCATATCACCATTAATGGTTGCTTTAAAATGTACCAACGGTCGGTCGGCTGGTCCTTGGGTGACCTCTCCCGTCAACTTAAAGCGAGACCCGTGGAGAGGACAGATCAGTAGTTTTTGATCTTCATCATATTTAACTGGTTCCCCCTGATGAGTACAATTGATAGTATTGGCGTAGACAGTATTTTTGTCAGCTCTGACTAGAAGGATTGTCTCTTTTACCCCAAGCGCTTTTAGTACTGCTTTGTCTGCAACCTTCTGGTTGCCGCCAACTTTTTTTAACTGGTTACTCATTTTTACTGATGGACCCTTGGGGGCTTCAGCAACAGGATCGGTAATGGGTGTTTCTTCTTCAGTAGGTTTCTTTGTAGAAGTTTGTTCTTTCAGGGGCGATTGTATTAGACCCGGGTCGTCCTCACTACTGCAACTTATGATGGTCACAACGCAGGTGCCAGCGGCAAGTGTCGATGATTTTTTTAGAAATCTTCGCCTGGTCATTTCATCGTTAGTTTCTTGGAGGGTAAGTTGGTTTGGTTGGATATTCATATTATGAGTACCATAAGTAAAAAATTAAGTATTAGGTTCCCCGATATCGATGCCAAAACTGATGTCATGATTATAGCACATTGGATTTGAAGAACATGCATCAAATATGTTGCTCGTAAATTTTACTTGACTCTGGATTGGTTCTAGAAGAGAATGAATAAAATTGAATTTTGAAAAGGTGTTTAATGTCGAAAAATAGTATCTCTACCTTACCCCGTCGTCGATTGGGACGGACGGAACTCATGATTCCGGTTGTCCCATTTGGAACACAAGGGTTTGGAAACCACTTTGGCTTCGTTGAAGATGAAAAAGCAGTTGAGCTAATTAAGCACGCAATCAGCTTGGGAGCGAATCATTTTGATACAGCTCGATGCTACGGAGATTCTCAGCGAAAGCTGGGTTTAGCCATGAAAGAGGTTGCACGAGAAGAAGTCATCATTACAGCAAGGGTTTGCCACCATTCTGCTGAAAAGTGGGGTGGTTATGGTTCAGGCCGTCCGGATTATTCGGCGGAACGGACTATTGCTGATGTGGAGGATCAACTGGAACATATGGGAATTGACCACTTCGATGGCATGATGATTCATGATCCACCTGAAATTGAGCCGACGCTAGAGAAAGGAGGATCACTTTCAGGTCTCCTGGAATGTAAAGCCCGTGGATTGGTACGCAACGTCGGTTACGGTATGCGTCCGCACGATTTTCATGCTAAAACAATCGCGACTGGAGAGGTTGATTTTCTCCTTTGTTTTAACGATTTTAACTTGGTTCGTCAAACTGCAGTGGAGACTGTTCTCCCGGCAGCACATCAAGCGGATGTTGGTGTCATGAATGGTTGGTCAATCCTTCGTGGTTTGTTGACAGGAGTTAATATCGATGCCGAAGTTGAAAAGGGGCGATGGGAAAACGATCCTGATTTGGTCCCGGCTAGAAAAATTTGGTTGTGGTGTCAAGAACATGACGTTAGCTTGATTCAGCTTGCATTACAGTTCTGTTTGCGGGATCAACGGGTACACGGTAATAATATTGGGTCCCTNAATATTGNGCAACTTGAAGCCAACTTAACTGCGGCTGCTACGTCACTGTCTGATGAGGTCTGGGAGAAATTTAACGCACAGGAATTTTAAGCATGTCGCAAAGGAAAACGAGAAGTCATTGGGAACGGTATCAAGTAGACGGGTTTTTTATTCAGACAGATCCTATCATTCCACTGGATCTAGTTCAACAGGCGAGCCAAGGGATGGATCAACTTCGTGAAGGACATTACGAAACTGGTAGCCCACCACATTCATCGTATTGGAATCCAGGGGATGATCCTAAGAAACTATGTAAGATTGAGATGCCGCAATTTGCCAATCGAGCGATTATGGATTTNGTCAGTTATCCAGCAATTGGTGAGTTGGCGGCAGAGTTAACTGGTGCTGAGTGGGTGCAGGTATGGTGGGTACAGTTACTGGGTAAACCACCCGCTGATCCAGATGCCCAAACTAATATTGGTTGGCACCAAGACCGAAATTATTGGGGGAGTTGGGAGCAAGGCAGCCAACTCTTCACTGCATGGGTAGCAGTCAGTGATGTGNCTGTCGATTGCGGGCCGATGAAATTTCTTCGNGGTTCGTCTAAATGGGGAGTTTTGGAGGGCAGCGATTTTTATGGTCAAGACCATCAGGCACAGCAGTCTGCCATTCAAGTGCCGGAAGGGGAAAAGTGGGAAGAGGTGGCGGCTATTCTTCCACCCGGAGGGGTTAGTTTTCACGATAACTTGACTTTTCATGGTAGTGGTCCAAACCTGTCAAATAACATGAGACGCAGTTTTGCTATTCATCTTCGTACCGAAAAGTCACGTCCCGTCGATGGTAAACGTCAAGGTTTGACCGCGTGTATTGATGATTATAGCCGTTGTCCCGTTATTTATGGAGAAGTTTCCAACAGGTAAAGATAGAATCCTTCGTCACCGATTGTTGAGCCAGTAAAATGGCTGATTTTTTTGATTCCGTTCTGTTTTGTTAAGAGGTCGGGCAGGCCTCGGTTGAGGATAATTAAGACTTGATCCTTCTGAAGATCCTTGGCTTTTTGAATNACCTGTTCATCTGAAACTCCATTTGTACGTTTGCTATCCCACCTGACAAATGAGCCTGGGCGATTGCCGCGCATATAGTAGATCTGCTTGGGATTTTCAAGATACCCAACCACTGTGCTAACTGCGTAATCCATATCACCGATAATNGGTATTGAATTCATGTTTTGTTCGATGATGTATTGTGCTGTCTGCTTGCCATGAGAAAAAACGTGTTCCTGATCCAGGCGAACAGCACGAATCCCTCCAAACGTATGTGCCAGTAAAATCAGGGTGAGAATTGGGGAAATCGACTTTTCCCACCAGTGACACAGGCTGTTGAACGGTTTAAAAAAAAGCGTCTGATCACAATCATGGGAGATCCAAGTGACCATCAAAAAAGCAATGAATAAAAAACCGTGATGTCGAATGCCTCCAAAATATTTCGTGTAAAAGAAAACTAGCAGTCCTAACATGGCTGAAATATAGATTAGTAAAGCGGTTGGTTTTCTGAGTAGTGAGACTATAGTCCAGGTTAATATGACAATCGAGATTCCTAGATTCCAGTTTTGTATGACTGGAATTTTCTCAATCCAACGAGATCCCCAGAAATGCATTTGGGTTTCTGGAATAGGGAAATACGCTCGTGTTATTATTTTGATGACGTTTTTCAGGTGGTTGAGATCGAAATTTGTTTTCCAACCGACAGCAAATCCAGTGTCTGGTGGCGGATTAAGTTGTAATACGGCTGTTAGTATGCCGAGTCCCATTATGCCGAACCCCACCCAGATTTTCCTTTCGATAGTGTCTCTACTATCAACCAAATGTTTTCGTTTGAATATGTATTCGAGGCCAAGCCCAATTGCAATACAAATGACAATGATTAAGGCATGGACACTGGTGTGACTGGTTAGAAACAAGGAAATGCTAATTGGAATAATTTTTTGATATCGATCTTGGAACAAGATGCAGAAAATACAGATCAATAACAATCCGATTCCGTAGTTTCGGCAAATAATTCCGTATTCGTAAATCACGAAATATCCAAATGAAAAGAGAATTTTCTGCAACGGCGTAAAAGGCGAATATCGAGCGAAGAGGAAGACGGTTGTAGCGGCTATCAGCAGATGTACTACCTGCATACTTTCTGGTGCGTGCGTGATCCAGGTCAAAGGCATCAATAATAGATGCCACAATGGAGGGTGTCCTTCGTACTTCATGTGGCTTAGGAGATCTATTGGGCCAGTACTGTCACGAGCCAATAGCCATGCTTGGATCTCGTCACGCCACATTTCATGATAGATTGCTCCAGTTCCACCGACAACTAGGAAAGCTGCAGTGAGTACTAGTGAAAAAATGGGGGTTCGATCAATATTTCGGTAATGATTAAAAACAGAAGGAATTCTAAATTGGCCTTGATTCATCTTTGGTAGATTTGCAAACGTAGATTTTGCAAAATTATGGTAATTATAGTCAAATACTTTCTATGAGCTTACCATTGATGATCACTTTGTGAACGTCAATAGTTTGATTGAATAAGACCAGGTCTGCAATTTTACCAACTTCGAGGCTTCCAAGTTGATCGTCAACACCGATAATCCTCGCTGGTACAAGACTGGCCATTTTANTTGCCTCAACAAGTGGNACGTCCGCTANATCACGCATTACTCGAATTGNTTGGTTCATTTGAATNGTACTGCTNGCNTATCCTGTATTGTCTGGTGTGGTNGCAACTCCATTTTTAACAATGCTCTTGGTTCCATTTTTGCTTCCGAAAGCATAAATACCATCTGGCATGCCCGCACCTCGTTGTGCATCAGTGACAACAGCAAGCCGATCGAAGCCTTTACATTTTACCGCTAATTTTAACAGTTCTGCTGGTAGATGTTGGCCATCGGCAATAACTTCTGTAGTTAGGTGGTCCATGAGTAGTGTGGATTCAATCACTCCACCTTCGCGTTGAGGGCCGTTTTTTATAACTCCTGACATGGCNCAGTAGAGGTGGGTACTATGTTGGAGTCCAAGTTCGCATGCTTTCTGTATTTGGCGGTAGCTGGCATTGGTATGTCCGCAACTGGCAACAATACCTCGGTGACTCAATTCAGCAATCAGTTGATCGGCACCATCGATTTCCGGAGCAAGAGTCATTAAGCGGATAAGATCTGTTGCCTCTAGCATCGGCAGGTAATCTTCAGGTTGAGGATCACGAATAGCTGTGGCCAAGTGACATCCTCTTTTGTCGTAGTTGAAGTATGGTCCTTCTATATGTATGCCGAGGAGCTTGGCTCCCGTTATGGGATGGGCTTGATCTAATGCCTGAATAGCATCCATGATATTCAGATGGGATTCAGATGCTGTGGTAGCCAAAAGTCCGGTTGTTCCCCCTTGGGTGTGGTAGCGGATAATTTCCCGAATGTCTTCAACCGTGGCATCCATAAAATCTGAACCATTACCACCGTGTACGTGCAAGTCGATAAAACCGGGCGATACATAGAGTCCATCCGCTGAAATAGATTGGCAGTTATCAATTGTTATTTTGCTAGGAATGATACCGGCAATTTTGTCGTTTTCGATAACAATAGAATGGNCTTCCAAAATTTTTCTAGGTGTAATTATGTTCCCACCTGTGATTAAGAGCCTCGAACCCATTTTTTAAAAGCCTGATGATCCAAAATTCGCCTAAAAAATTAAGGCGACTGGTGTCTCTTGAATCTAAGTTTGAAATTTGAAATCGTGCTGTTGAAAAATCACTAGCATCATATAACAGGTGTGTTTCGATCTCAAGCAATTTTAGTTGCTTGTAGGTTGGATCATAGCCATTTGAACTGGGCCCCATTTTTTGATATCTTGGTTGGATTAACGCTGGAGAGCATAGGTACACAGTGTTGTTCCTGGTTCCTGCGGCAACTATAGGCTTCTGAATACCTTTACTATTGGCGGGTTTCTAGCATAGGCTTTACTGAAGTTTAATTGTTTTGAACATTGACCTTAAAATATAACTCTCGGTTCATATATAGCTTGAGCATCTTTATGCAAAAGCCTAAAGTAGATGTATTTAAGTTAAAGTTTTTGTAAAGATAGACTATGTAAGTACAATAGCATCTGATCTACTTTTGGCTAGAATGAAAAAGGAGACCTATTTGGGTAACAGATCCCTTTTATACACAACAACATATAGGAGAAAACACTGTTTCGCCTAGTAGGAGTTAACGAAGCAGTTGTTGCAACAGCTAATAAGTCTTTATTGACTGCGATTAACGAAAGAGTGTCTGTGATATTGCACTGGCTTGGGCTAACATAGCCGTAGCTGACTGTGCTGGTATCTGGTGTTTCACTAACTCGGCGTCATCAGTGGCAAAGTTAGTATTTTGGGTGCTGGAACGGCTGCTTCAATGCCCTGTGTTTGGCTGGTCAAGTTGGATGTGGTGAACTACAGCTTGTCCTGTACTAAACCCAACTGACTTCCTTCATTGTTGGTGATGTCAACTGCATGATCTAATGCGGTTATGGCATTTCTGATGTTATCAAGATCAACCACATTAGTCCTATGTATCCCGATAGTTTCAGTAGTAGCATCTACTAAGTTAAAATCAAGCTGGTTATTGATGTCATTGTCAGCGCCTATTTGGAAGGTTCTGCTGCAATAAATTGTCATTCCTAAGAAAGAAACACTAGTGAGANAAGAATTTCTCTATTCGTTATGANGTCTAAANTCTAGAAGATGTCTGGGGGTTGGATATTTTCTTTTCCAGTTAGTTTATACAATAGCTCTGATATGGAGACTTGTATGAGATTTTTCCTCGTGTTAGCATACAAATTTATAAACGATACTTTTGAAAAATAGTTTTAAGGTAAAGGAGAAACATGATAAAAAAAATGTTCCCAACTTGTTGTATGTTCGTACTGGCGGGTTTATTTGGCTGGAATACCAAATTTGCTTATTCAGTAGGCGCTGTTCAGGATGGTCTAGTTGCTTACTGGTCTTTTGATGAGGATACAGTTGATATTAAAAAGGANGCTGTCGATGTATTCGGCGAATTGGTTGCCGTTGTTCANGGAGATCCCGAATTAGCCAAGGCAGCNGATTGTAAAGTAGGCGAATGCATATTATTTGATGGTGACGTTGATTATCTACTGGTTGAAGAGGATCCGCAAAACAAAATCAATCGAAATTGGGATCAAATCACACTTGAATGCTGGGCGTTTATTAATGCCTTGGATGATAGCTGGAACCGAATTATCTCTTTNGATGATATGCCGGCAAATAAAAATGTTGCTTCACTTTACTACGATGACGACGATAACCGACACAACTTTTGGGTNAGAACNCCTCAAGGCGAAACCGATGCNGNCAAAGACGACATNAAAGGAGATATTCCTCTTGAGAAATGGTTGCANCTNACCGGNACTTATGATGGAAGCACGGTTTATTATTATATNAACGGGAAACTNGCAAATAAGTATTCGATGAAAGGCGGGNCGCTGAAAAAAGGTGGCCTTATTTTAGGCATCGGTGACCGTTCGGATGGCTGTAACTGCGATGCAATTCAAGGATACATCGATGAATTCCGCATTTATGAGCGTGCATTGACTGCGGCAGAAGTTGCCAATAATTTTAAAGCCGAAGGACTGGCTGTTCATCCG
>PBXZ01000175.1:0-20549 GCA_002729415.1 Candidatus Poribacteria bacterium
GCTGTATCCTCGATTGATTTCCGAAGATCTGGAATCCACTTTGTTTTTAAGTGATCAAGCTGATAGGCAAAGTCAGGGTCTGCAGTCTCGCTTACAAAATATTCGATTACGCCGAGTAAACCATATTTTCGGTTTATATTCATGTTTTCCAATTCTGCATTCATCTGTGAGACAAGGTTTCGACTTCGTTCCTGACGTTTCTCTGCAACATCCTTAGCTGAGTTAGTTAGAAGATTTTCAACAAAACTATCTTTGGAGTCGACAAACCTTGGCAGACCTTGGACGTAACTTTCGAGTTCAAACTTGCCGGTTCGTTGAATGGCGAAATGCGCGTGAATATGAATATTTCGAAAGAAACCAGTGTACCCAACATTCGGATCCATGGTATCAGCATCATATAGAATCTGGTTTTCGATATTTTTGTACAGAATATCAAAGTCTTCGCTGGTCATATTTATTGGTTTTAAATGGGCAAAAACAATTGACCGAACAGCCTCGATAAAATCTGCGTCAAAACCGTAATCGACAAGGATTTTTTCGGTAATCACGGCACCAGAGTCATGGTGCACGGTGTTATATAAATCGTAATCATCGTATAAACGAGTGACAATGTTCTCTCGTACTGGCTTCAGTTTTTCATTGAGCCAGAAACCTTGTTCACTAGTGACACGATTTCCATCAGCATCATTCAAAATTTCGCCATCATATTTTTTGGTGATATCGTGTAGAGTACCAGCAATTTCAAGCTTTTTTACATCACCTCCTTCGCGCCTGCCAAGTTCCATACCCATAGCGCGCACACGCTTGGTATGATTCCAAGTATAGTGACGCCACTGGAAACCAACCCGATTATGATCCCAAAGTTTGTAGGTTTCAGTAACTAAATCTTCCAGTTCTTTTGATACCTTTGAATAGTCCATACGCTCCCTGTTGATTATGCAAGATTTTTCATTGAACCTATAAGAGTTAGCGTGGAGGTAACTCGGTAAATCCGTGTCTAAATCCCCTGATTTACAAAACTCCTTTTGAAGTGTGAATTTATGATTCCAGACTCACTTGAGATACCAGTTTTTACCGTCTCCAACCCAGTCAGCATTATAGTTGATTTTGCCATATAGATCAACAAAAATTACTGAATCTNCGGAAATCAGGCAACNTGNTTCTGATATATTCACATGCGAGAAGCGAATCTAACNTATCATTNTCCCATTGGTAATAAATAACATGCCGCTTCCTGATCATTTCGAACAAGAAGGTACGGTCCTGAAAGCGCAGGATNATTCCAAGTTCTACCATCAAGAGCTACAAATCTCGATAACTCTTTGTGTGCAGTTGGGTCGGCACCAACTAACACAATCTCTCCTGATTCTGCTTGAATTAGAAGTAGGTTGTTTACTAGTATNATCTGTCCATGCCCGTAGCGCCCTCGTTTCCATTTGCGTTGACCGTTGGTCGAGTCCAAGCATACAAGAATGCCATCATCAAGACCATAGATGTGGCCTTCATAATGGACAACGTTCGTAAACTTGGCTTTTAGATGGTGGTTTTCCCAAACTAAGGAAACATGGAATTTCTCTGAGTTTTTGTCCCGATGGATCTGAAATAATTTACAACCAATTCCATATCCAGTGGAAACAAAAAGTTGGTTTTCAGGTAACGGCAAAGGTTGAGCAACATGTTGGGTTTCCTTCGGCCAAGATTGACGCCAAAAGATTTTCCCGTTAAGGGGATTATGTGAAACAATGTAACCTCGATTAAAAATTAGAATTTGAGGTATGTCCACAAAATTNGTTATGATCGGTGAACTATAGCCAGCCTGATCATTGCCCGCATGCCAAATAGTTTCTCCTGTATCTTTATGGTAAGCCACTAAGGATTTTTCCAGATGCCCNCCGGCACTGACCACAACCATGTGATCAAGAACTAAAGGCGAACAACTTATTCCCCATTCATTAACCTTAGAATTGTTATCACTAACAATATTTTTTGCCCATACACGTTCACCCGTCAACAGTTCTAAGCAGTTCAGGGTTCCGGTTGCACCTAGTGTGTATACGTGATTCCTAACAATTGTCGGTGTCGCACGAGGGCCAACCCCTCCAGGGACCTTTTCATGCCGAGTGTTATCACTATGACTCCATTTCATTTGACCAGATTTCAGATTGTAACATACCACCATTTCTTGTTCACCACGCTGTTCCTGAGTAACTGCAAAATCTCCAAAAACGGCGAAAGCTGACCATCCTGCACCTATGGGTTGTCTCCACATGAGTTGCGGTGGATGTTTCGACCAATCACGCGCCAATTCTATCCCGCTTAGAACTGCATTGCGATTTGGTCCAAGAAATCGTGGGTAGTTGTAGGGTGAAGACCGTAATGATCCATGTATCCTTTCCGAAGAAGTGTCGGCTTGTGTCAAGGACTCGCCAGTTTTCTTTGTCCAGCTCCATTCCAATATTGGGATCAAGTCTCCTGTAAAACCTTTAATTCGAAACAAGACAACTGAGAACAGGATAGCAGAAAGAACTATTCCTAGAGACAGGAACCGAATCCTCCATCGTAACCGCGAGAAGAATAACAGCCAGGCAACAATTAGTAAAAATGAAATCCCAAGAACACTTATGATTCGAAGGTTTTGACTTTGGCGATCTAGACTGTTAAATAACCAGATCCAAACAACGGTCAGGATGGTCAGTAGAAAAATCAGTATCACAGGCCATAGACGAATAGGTTTTCCCGTTGGATTTCTTAGTNAGGGCATTATGGCATTTTGTGTGGAATTTGCTTTTGATGGCTTCAATCGCTTTATCAGCTAGTTTGGTTGTTCCTAAGCCATAGCCAATTAAGCCTACTTCAATTTTGTCAGATGCGATGTATTCTTTACGAAGTTAGGATTCAGTCGATCCGCAGATCTGGAACTGAAACAATTTCTCCACCCTTTTGGGCAGAAAGATGGGCACATATCCCGGGGATGGTATAATCCATTGCTCGATACACATCAATCGAAGGAATTTTGTTACTAAGTATTGATTCAATGAATTCTGAGGCTACCCGATTCTCAGCAGTGCCGTGTGCGGCCGCATTACTTTGGTAAAATTTCATTTCCTGATCCGATTTAGTTGCCTGATAATATCCGNTGACCGGATCATTGTATTGCCTTTGACTTTCAAGGACGCCGTTGGCACCGTAGATAATATACCAGTGAAATGCCGGATGTCTTTCAATTGAAAATCCACAAAGAATTTTTATGGTTGTTTCATTTGCTGTTCTGAAAAGTCCAACTTCTAAGTCTATCGCGCCAATATCCGGTGCCACGTTGCTTCCACTGGAAAGGCCCGTTGCACTGACACATCGATCATCAGTTATGAAAAGCAGGGGTCCTAGACTATGTGTACAGTACTGAATCGGTGGGAAGCTGGCACGCCAGGTCAATGTACCATCGGTAGCTTTCATCAGTTGGCGGCAGTCGTGAACATATTCAGCTTCAGCATAGATGATTTTTCCCAGATCATTGTCTGCAACTGCTGACTTCCAAGAGAGATGCATATCGCTATAACAACTGTTTTCGGCCAGCATATAATTTTTCCCAGATTTGTTGACAGCATCCACAATTTCTTGGCATTCGCTAATTGTGGTGGCAACAGGAACCTCACACAAAACATGCTTGCCGCTTCCAAGTGCGAGAACAGTTTGTTCCGCATGGCATGTAGGAGGTGTACAAATGATAATGGCATCAAGATCCATAGCGAGGAGATCTCTGATATCAGTGAATTTTTTGTCCGTGGGGAATTCCTCTAGAAGCGATTGATCTATATCACATAGCGCAACAACATTAGATCTACTATCTTGCGAGAAGATATTTATCCATGTTCTACCGCGTCTTAAACCAGCAACACCTATTTTAAGTTTCATCAGATTAAGATTATAGTAATTTTCCTATCGTCTATATTATGATTTTTATGTGGTCAAAAACAGATACCATATCTTGATGGTTATAGGCCAGCCGATAGTTCGAGGTCAGTGGTCTGGATCTTTCGCACAACATTTCATGTCATTGAAAGTAAATTGAGGAGACACAACGCACCAACTTCATTATATAGGGACTTATCAAGTTAGTACCGTTTGAAGTGGAAATCCCAACTAATTAAAGCATAGAAACTTGATTTAGTGGCATGGTTGATGTATCCAAAACAGAGAAAAAATTGAACATGCCATCAACAGATACCCAACGGATGTATTTTCGCTGATTTCAGCGATCTAGAAATCAAATTCGATCTCCACCANCCGATTTTCGCGAGCCGCAGTTTCACAACCTTCGATACATTGGATTGTCCCTTTNGCCCATTCAGGTGTGATGATTAGCGGCAGTTCTGAAAGAAGGTGATCAGCCACATTTTTATAATAGGTTTGCCAACCACCGCCCGAGACTCTCGGGTAGTCTATCGTCATCTGACGACCATCTTCTAAAACGGATATCACAGATGTTTTACCGTCAAAATTTTCTACTGTAATCGATCCCTGAGTTCCGAGGATAGTCCAGAGTGGTTTATTGGCAGTACATAAGTTTGATTGGACCAGTTGAGCTTCCAAACCACTGTCAAATCGAGCGTAAGCTCGACAGTAATCTTCATTAGTGTTTGCTTGCCACTTGCGTTTCGTAAAGTTGCCATAGAGCGTAGCTCGCTTATTAATACGATTACCACCTTTATCATGTTGTGGTACAAGCTGTAGGATTTTTTCAAATTGATGGGCTCCCATGTCATATAACATCCCACCCGAGATCTCTTTGTGTGCACGCCACTGCTGCCCAGAAGCCCCATACCCAACCATGTTGCATTCGATCGAGAAGACATCACCAATTAAACCCGACTCCAATGCGTCACGAGCCGTTAAGATATCTGGATCCCAATGCCGATTGTGGTAGGTAGATAGCATAACCTGCTTCTCTTTGGCAATAGCTATGAGTTCATCTGCTTCCGAAACGTGAACAACAAACGGCTTTTCGGTGATCGTATGTAGGCCTGCTTCTAACAACACTTTAGCAACCGGTGCGTGATAGGCATGTGGAACAATCACTATTCCCATATCGATTAAACTGCTTTCTGCCATTTCCTTTACATCAGTGAAGACAGCGATATGATCACCTTGTTCCGATTTTGCCGCTTGAAGCCGATTTTCGTCCCTATCACAGATAGCAGTTAACTCAAATCCATGTGTTTGCGCAATTCTATCTGAATGATGTTTCCCCATTCCAAACTGAGGTCCATATCCAACCAAACCAATTCGAACGGCTGATGAACTATCTTTTAGGTTGGTGACGTACCGAAGCCCTTTTATCAGCTGATCTTGAAAATCCGGATGCTTGAAAGTTCGTTGATCGTGACCGAGTGCATTGTAGTAGACCTTACCTGATCCGTAGTTATAGGTGTATCCAAGTGGGTAGCGTTCCATCCGCCAGTTACCGTACTGAAAATATCGCAGTGACGCATCTGTTCGGATCTCCATTTCATAGCATTCATCAGTGACCTGAAAACTTTTATTTAATCGAGGGAGAATATCGTCAACATCATCTACTACGTTTACCTCAAATGGTGCCAGAGGATCGTGTTGGATAAATTCGGAACCAATTAGGTTAATATAGGTTTCATACTGGCCTAACCCTGCGTTGGAACCGTGTACAGCTAGTAGCCCTCCTCCATTCCTAACAAAAGAAGCAATGCCTTCTTCCTGCTCAAGTGTCAGTGTTCCACCAGCAATATAAAGTGCAACAGCATCGAATGAATCTAGTTTGGTGAAACTGTTTCGATCTTCACTAATGTCTAACTCGAATTGCTTCGAGGCTTGAATGATGTGGGTAAACATGTTGGAGAAATCCCCATAGGGACTTTGTTGATCGTTGATAACCAATAATACTTTTTTCATTTTTTCCCTGTGTTTCTTGAGTGCCAGAATCTTACATTATGATTATCTATGTTGTGGCATCGGTTGTTTGCTGAATAGCAGCGGAATCTTCTTGGTACCTTTTTTCGCTGAACATCAGGATGAAGGCAATGCTGGCAATAACGGTGACGGCGATAGGAACCAGAAAAATCTTAGCCCAAGTGTGACCGCCATCTTCTAGTTTGAAAAACTCGTGTACACGTCCGCTGACAAAATGTCCGACAAGCATACCAATTCCGTTCGTTGCAAAGACAAGCAGGCTTTGTGCACTTGATCTGATGTCAACGGGACTGAGTCTTTCGACAGCAATCATCCCTCCAACAAAGAAGAAGGCGTAACACAAACCATGCAATGACTGAGAGGCAATAACTAACCATACTGGTTGTCCGATAGCAAAAATGGCGTAACGCACCGGCCAAGCCAGAATACCAAGAAAGATTGTTGTCCGCATACCAAGTTTTCGGATACTTGGCAATAGAAGTATCATGATTAAAACTTCTGCGATTTGCCCTAAACTCATTGCCCAATTTGCCGTACTTGCAGGTAGACCAATTCCATGTTGTTGCTCAGTTAAGAATAAGAATGTCAGGTTATAGTAAAATGGGAGTTCGATAGCAACAATGAACGAGATAATTAACAACACCGCGAAATTGCGGTTCTTAGTTAGGGAGATAGCATCAAGGAAAGCATATGGGTTTTTGGCCTCTTTGGCAGGCGGCGTGTTTGGTAAAGATAAACAATAAAATCCCATCAAAATGGAAACTACCGCAGCGGCTAGTAAACAATCACCAATATGTGATTGTTCTGGAACACGCACTTCCCAAAATCGTAGGTATAGACTCATTACCCAATTGACTGCTATCCATCCAAGTGCTCCCCAAACACGAATATTGCCAAATCTTTCTGAATCGCCCATATGGTGGAAGGAGATAGCGTTGGTCAAGGCAATAGTCGGCATATAAAGAACCGCATAGACACAAATTGCTAGAAACATGGCAGGAAATGAGGTCTGTTTCCAAGCAACAATTAACAGGATTCCTCCAAAAAAATGTGANAATGCCGTAAAAACCTGAGCTGGNATGNAGCGGTCAGCAATCCANCCAGCTATCAGAGGGGATANCATAGCACCAATAGCAGTGGTACCGAAAACATAACTGATTTCTTTGCCTGTAAACTTGAGATTCTGCATGTGTCCAGCAATTAAAACAGCCCATGCTCCCCAAATGGCAAATTGTAGAAACATCATCAACGAAAGACGAAAGTAAACTAAACTGTTATTTTTATNCANACAGATTCNCTGAACCANAAGTTTAACCCCAATCCTAGCATAGGCAGAAGAATTCAGCAAGTGNNGAAAAAATAAACANAATTCCNTTGATTGAGAAGATCAATAATTGAAAANGTTACAAGCCATTTTCTATCNNNAACTTACTTCTGACAGATCGAAAGAGAGGNAAGGCAAGAATTACAATTGTGATGATAAGAATGGTTATGGTTATCGGNCGNTCCCATAAAAAGGANAGTTCGCCATTGCTGATTAGNAGCGATCGCCGAAGATTATCTTCTAGTAAACTGCCGAGCACAAAACCTAGAAGCATCGGAGCCATGGGAAACNCTANAAGTCGAAGACAAATGGCAATTGNAGCAAATCCGACCATCATGTAGATATCAAAGGTGTTGAAAGAAACCAAGTAAACACCTATTAGAGAAAANAAGAGTATAAATGGAATTAGGAATCTTTGGGGTAAAGAGATTAATCGTGCAATATAGGGGATTAANGGCAGATTTAAGATCAGTAAGACAATGTTTCCTAGGTACATGGAGATGATAACNGCCCAAAATACTTCTGGTCTTTCCGTATAAAGTTGGGGACCAGGTTGAACACCGTAGGAAATTANTGCGCCTAACATCACGGCTGTTGTTCCCGAACCAGGNATTCCCAGCGTGAGGAGTGGTACAAATGAGCCAGTTGAAGCTGCATTGTTTGCTGTTTCAGGAGCTGCTAATCCTNTCAAATTTCCATCTCCAAATTTTACTTNNGATTTCCCNGAACTGAAGGCCTGCTCCATTCCATACGCTAGAAAGGAGGCTATGGTGGCACCAGCCCCNGGNANAACACCGACTAGAAACCCCAACACCGAGGATCTACCAATCGTTGGCGCTATCTCCTTCAATTCTTTCTTTGAAACTNTCAGGTCATGTAGNTNTGATGCCAGAAAAGCTTGGTGATTTTCGTTTCGACTACCAAGTGCTATTATCAGGGCTTCAGACAGGGCGAAGGTAGCCATTGCCAAGAGAAGAAAACTAATGCCNTCAAACAAATCAAGTTGACCGAAGGTAAAACGCTGAATACCAGTAANGTTATCCATNCCAACGGTTGATAACATTAACCCTATAATCGTCATTGATATAGCTTTTAAAAACTGACCTTTAGGGGTAAAGGCGGAGACTGCTANCAACCCCATCAACATAAGCGCGAAATAATCGGCGGATTGAAAACTGATCGANAATCTTGCTAGCAACGGGGCCCCTAGAAGGAGGAAAACCGCACCAATTGTGCCGCCGAAAAANGAGGAGTAAGCCGCAACCGCTAATGCTTTGCCTGCTTTNCCCTGTTTTGCTANNGGATACCCATCAAAGGCAGTGGCAACAGTTCCNGCNACGCCAGGCGCATTGATNAGAATGGATGANGTGGACCCACCAAATANCGCACCATAGTAAACCCCAGCCATTAGAATCATCCCCGAGGCGGAATCAAAACCGTACGTAATCGGAATCATNANTGCNATTGCTGAGATCGGTCCCAGCCCTGGNAGCATNCCAATCAAAGTGCCAGATAGGACACCNATGAACACCATGCAGATGTTTGTCAATGACAACGCTGTTGAGAATCCAGTNAAAATNCCTTCTAACATCAGCCTAAGTTCAGTAATCCAAATACAAATTTGNTGAGAGAACCCGAATCAAGATNAATCTTTAAAAATTGGGTAAGAGAAAGCCAGAAAGNAAAAGCNGTAACCGTGGCAANAAGNAGAATAACCTTTAGTTTNCGCTCACCCATTATCCAAAAGCCAATACCGAGAAAAAGAACAGTTGAAACCAAAAATCCCAGAATTTCGATGGNCAGCCCGTAAGAAACCATCAACAGCAACAGGAGACTAACACGAAGTATACCTTTTGGTGTTAATTTTNGAGTGGNTGTAACTGATTCTGTAGGAAACAGAAGTATCAGCATTGAAATGATAATGCCTGCTNCGCTCAAAGAAATCGGAAGACTGGAAGGCGAGGCAGAATCATTGAAANCAGGAGGAACTGGAAAATGTAGCGCTATGATTCCGTAAGCAATAGAAAATCCAAGAATAANCACGGCNCCNAATCTGTTTCTNGACATTGATTACCTTCGTAGTTNCTAAAGGAATCCAAGTTCTTTCATCAANTTACCNATCGTACTTTCTTGTTGCATAAGAAAATCATGGAACTTTTCACCCGAAATGTATAGATTCTCCCAACCGTTNCGGACTCTGACTGTTTCCCAATNAGGGGTTTGAACCATTTTTTNNAGCATTTTGGAGTAGGTTTTGACCTTTTCTTGAGGNAGATCAGGTGATCCAAAAAANCCGCGCCAATTGANAAAAACAACTTCTTCATACCCAAGTTCTTTGAAGGTCGGNACATTGGGGACTACGGNAGATCTTTCACTGGCGGTAATAGCTAGAATACGAATTTGTCCCGNTNTNTGTTGTTCTAAAGCTTCACCTAAACCGGTAGATAAAATCTTGGTTTCTCCAGATAATAAACNAGCCATAGCTTTCCCACCAGCATCATAAGGAATATAACGTACNTTTTTNGGATCTCCCCCAACTGCTTGGAACGCCAGNGCTGCTACTAGATGGTCCATACTACCCCGTCCTGACCCACCGCTAANCGTTAATNGAGANGGNTCGTTCTGAAATAAAGTAACTGCCTGTTGCCAATTCTGGATTTCTGATTCATTGACAACCGCAAACACCCCATAATCAGCTACCACAGCGGCTACCGGTGTCAAATCCTGAAAGGAGTGAGAAAAGATTTTTTGTAGAGACCTNATGACGATAGGTGTTGAATTCACCATCAATGTGTCTTGTTGACGTTTGGCGGTTTTAACCAGATNGGCGATCGCCCTGCCGCCACCTCCGCCAGACATATTCTGATATGAAACGCGTTTAACTAAGCTAGATTTCGTCAGTGCTTCTCCTACCCCTCGTGCGGTTCCATCCCANCCACCGCCCGCACCNCCAGGGATCANAAAGTGGATTCTATGAATCTGTGTATCAGCTNCTATATAGTNTGNCCCCAATAAAAATACGGTTATTGCCGTTAGAACCTGACGTTTAGTCCAATATTTCATGAAATTCCTAGCAATCAATTCTATATATTCTGCTTAGTTTTCTTTTATCATTGCCCAGGTAGTTGTTAGCTTACCTNGGGAAGAGACAGCGAATCCTGCGTTAGGCACTCCTTTGCCTGTAATAACAAAGTTGTCGAAAATCGCTTCTGATCCGTCACAACAGATGGCGACCGAAACGCGACCAGTTTTAAAACGCTTATCTTGCCATTCANGAATCAGTTTGCCGTCAAAGTATCCTTTAAATTTGTCTGCTGATACGACAACTTTGTATAGATGTGCTTCNAAAGGATTTCCGGGTATGGCATCGTTTGTGNTAAAATTCCAGTTGCCAGCAAATTGAACCATCCAACTCATTTCTCTGTCGNCAATATTAAGCGCCCAGCCATAGCAATTATTTGGANCTAGGTGGCGAATGCCAATTCCAATAAAATCTGCCTNGATAGCATNTGCTTTGACCTCAACNGTATAGTTGCTCCATTTTGCTTCTCCCCAAATTGAACCNGTGANCCCACTAGTACTGGTAATGGTATACTGTCCATCAACGACTTTCCATGAACCCTGTCCCCAGCGTTCCCATTCTTTGTCNTTACCATCATCAAAACTATCCCGAAATGTTCCNGTGAATCCTGTTAAAATTGCGGTTAGTAAGATNGCAATCNAAGTTAATGAATATTTCATAGGCCAATCTCCAATTATTGGCGTTGTTTNATTGTGCNTGAAAGACCTTGATAAACNAANATTCCTGTTNCCAAGGCTATCANCAGNAAGATTATTCCNACATTGTAAAATCCTAAAATCAATTTACCAAAGCCAAACAGTGTTGAATAGACAAAGATAGAACCTAACATCCAGTGTAGCAGTGCTGGTGTATGATCCTGCGACACTTGATGGGCATCGGTTAAACTGGGGATGTGTGCCCAAAACCCACCATTAGGTTGGACTCGGTTGTAGAAAGCGACCAGTTTTTTATCTGAAACAGGTGGTGTTATCCAAGTTGCAATCAACCATGCTAGCGTCGAAGTTGGAACAATAATTAGCATTTGTATAGCAAAATCACCCTTAGTTTGCGGTAAGATATACACAATTGTGGTTGTTATGGCCGAAGCTACCATGGCCGAGATTTCCGACCAAGCATTAACTCGCCACCAATACCAGCGTAGGATCTGCACCAAACCGATACCCGCGTTAAGTGCAATGAGGAATTTCCAAGCGCCGGCAATCGAATTAAGGAATAGACTAACTACACCAGCAAAAATCATGATGATTATCACCGAGATGCGCGAAACTATGACATAATGGTGAGCATCAGCCTCAGGCTTCAAGAAACGTCTATAGAAGTCATTTACCAAGTATGACGCACCCCAGTTAAGGTGGGTGTCAATGGTTGACATGAATGCTGCTAGGAATGCCGCCATCATCAATCCGAGTAAACCNGCAGGCATATACTCCAGCATTAGTTTTGGGTATCCTGCTTCCGGGTCNGCCAAATCTGGATAGNCCACCATAGATACCAAGGCCACGAGTATCCATGGCCATGGTCGTAATGTGTAGTGGGCGATGTTATACCAGAGGGTTGCCAATAACGAATTTCGCTCATCTTTAGTGGAAAACATGCGTTGAGCAATGTAGCCGCCACCGTCTACACCATTAGCCGCCCACCACTGTACTCCGAGATAAACACCGAATGTTAATATCGCCGTTTTCCCTAAGCTGAAGTCAGGTAGNAAGTTCAGTATGTGGTGATCTGCTCCATGCAACTCAGCCAGTTGGGTTTTCAGTGATTCAATTCCGCCGATTTTCCTAACTGCTATGATGGCTAGAGCGATAGATCCAATCATGGCCATACTGAACTGGATCAGATCAGTCATCACAACTCCCCAAAAGCCGGACATCGCGCAATAAATACCAGCAATAACCATGCAGATGAGAACAGCAATAATTTTCCAGGAGGTTGTATCCGGCAAGTTGAAAGTCAGAACTACCACTTTCTGCATGGCAAGAATTACCCATCCCATGGTAATACAATTTAGCGGCAGAGCGGTGTAAAGTGCGCGAAATCCACGCAAGATGCTGGCTGATTTGCCTTCATANCGCAATTCGGTTAGTTCAACGTCAGTCAGGATTTCAGCCCGTCGCCAAAGACGAGAGAATAGAAATGTCGCTAGCATTCCACCTAAAACACCATTCCACCAAAGCCAGTTTCCAGCGATACCACCTTCCACCACAAGACCNGTAACAGCTAGNGGNGTATCGGCAGCAAAGGTTGTTGCTACCATTGATGTACCTGCCANCCACCAAGGTAAATTTCTGCCTGAGATAAAAAACTCGTTGATATTTGAGCCTGCCCGTTTGGAATAGTAGATACCCAAACCAAGGGCAAAGAGGATATAGCCAATAACAATCGTAATATCGATGGGAGAAAGGTTCATATGGAGTTCGTTGTTTTCTATTTAAATCAGTTGTTTAAAGTTGGTGTTGAGGTCCGTTTTTTTTATTCTTCAGAACAGGTAACAAAAGCTCCGGTATAAGCATGCATAAAATTTCGGTTGCCAATTGGTGCATATTCAGCATTGCCAAAAAAACCAATTATTGGTAGATCAGGGAACTTTGCTTTGATAATTCCTATATCATAGTTCTTCTCACCGTAAAGTCCTGTCCCCCTACCTAGACAATTAAAGTAAAGCCCAAAAGCTGGTGGATGTTGTTGTGTCTTTTGGCTCATACGATCGATAATAGTCTGAATTTCTTGNCTAGCTGCATAGGGTGTTCTCAGATGAAACCGGACTATCTGCCCNTCTGTAATATGTTCCGCAGATTCAATAGCCGAACTGTCTCGGTCAATACCCANAATATTTCGAATCAAATAGTCACCAATCTCCGGTGATTGATTAGAATTGTCCATAGCCATACCGAGAAAAACCATTCCTCCTGACCTACGTATGTCTTCTTCAGTTAACAATTCCAGAGATTTCTGCAATACTTCAAGCGCCGGAATTTCGTTCAATTCTAAGATTTTGTCGCCGTCAGCACGGGTAATTTCGGCAGCTTTTCCAAACGGTTGACAGCCTTGGGCAACTCCGACTTCAGTATGGAAAGAACCCGTTAGCAGAGCGCCGGAAGTGCTGGCCTCTACCATTTTTTCGCCACACCATTGGTGTATCTGCCCAGTTGTTGGGTTACCGGAAGCGGCTGCCCCGACAATTGGCACGTTAAATTGATATTCCTCGGTTTTTTGAATTAGTTGTGTTGGTAAATCACTTCGAATATCCGGAAAGATGGTTAAAAGTGAATTATCTTTAGCTGAAACGTGACTGTCTATAATGGTACTGATGGATGCAATGTCGTTTTTTGTCTCAAGTAGCGGGTGTATAGAGAGCTGATCCGAACGCACTACCAGAACAGCAATAGTAGATTGGCCTTCAAACTCACCAGCTGAAGTTAGGACAGACATTCCGCTGCAACCAACTAAACAATCCGATCCGGAAATATCTTTAATACCCTCAAAAATTTGCTGATATTCGCTAGCATAATTGACTGTTGCGAAAACAAACACCAAATCCGATTTGGCGATCTTGGCGTTGCTCATAGCCATTGTAACCGCTTGCTCGGTTGCCTCAGCAGTAGAGAGATTATGACTGTACCCAACTCCAGCACGAATCACTTATAATTCACCTTTATTTAATCCCTTGATTAGTTATGGTATCCGACATAATTATGACAGTATAAAAGACTTTAATCAATTACTCAACTGAGATGTTACATTACAACTAAATTATTAGGTAATAAGCTAATACGTTGGGTCAGCAATATTTGGTAAATGTAGNGGTGAAACCGATCATAATAGCTTTACGTTTTTTGCANCATGGATAAGCATGCTGACTGTTTAACGGATTACTTTAGGTATTTGAAAGATAATCTTAACCAACAGATAAAAAAACTTCAGGTCAAGATTACCCAAGCAAGGACAGAAGACCATCTATCGGATTTACAGGCAACCAAACTGGCAACGCAGCTTGACGCTCAGCAGTTGCAACTTCAGGATTTGGGTTTACAGCAGTCGAGGTGGCGTAAGATTTGTTCACTAAATACTTAGTTGAAGATTCTCCTTCCAACCTTTTTTACACGATTCCGTCCTTATGTTCCTCTTGCCAAAATAGTCCGAAAATTGGCCTTAAATTTAAGAAAAATGTTCTTTCATAGTGCAGTCAAGAAAATCAATTCTTAGATGAACATTCCTTATGTCAAACAATTCTATCACGTGTGTTGATACCACCTTGTCAATGATCCTGAAAGTTGCACGCTAGTCTAAAAAAACGTTGGTGATTCTTGTTTCCTAATTCCCATGATGAATGTATATTATTGAAGGCTAGGTATTAATTTATATTAGGTAGTTTCTTTATGATTAGAATTGGCAGACAATACTTGCTGTTAACTGTTACGCTAATAATTTTATTATCGGCCAATTTCTTAGTTCTAGATACAGAGGCGCAAAAACAGTGGCGTCAGTTTTCCATAGCCAATGCGGACTATTCCACCGATCCGATTATGACGGTATTGCCTTTTGATGCCATTCCAGCTATCACCGATCCCCGATTTGTAGAGGCTGACCAAGCCAGGTTGGATGTCAATTCGCCGATAATTGGTGTCAGTTTGAATGGTGATAGTCATGCGTATTCCATTCGTTTACTGAACGATCATGAGATTGTTAACGATCAGGTTGGCGACATTCCCATAGCCACAACTTGGTGACCACTTTGCAATACGGCTATCGTGTATAACCGGGAGATTGACGGACAAGTATACACCTTTGGTGTTTCTGGTAAACTTTGGCGTGATGCTCTGTTGATGTATGACCATCAAACTCGGAGCTTGTGGTCACATATTACTGGCCAAGCGGTCGAAGGTACTTGCCAAGGAAAGCAGTTGAAGATACTGATCAGTATGCCCAAGATCACTTGGCAGGTTTGGAAAACAAATTATCCTGAGACCAAAGTGCTTTCAGTTGCTTATAATCCAAATCACCCCGGGCAACAACGGGAAGATGAAGTACAGGACAGGTATCGACAGTACCACCGGAGTTCGAGAACTGGTATCAGCAAGATCGAATATAATGATTTTCGACTTCGGAACAAAGAGCAGATTGTTGGTGCGCGTATTGATGATCATTACCGTGCCTATCCTTTCTCCGCTTTCGAGGGAAAAACAGTTATCAATGATACTATAGATCAGACACCTNTCTTGGTTTTTCATCATAATGACTCAGGGGCAACTGCGGTTTTTCTTAGCTTGTTGGAAACAGAGAAACTCACTTTTGTCGACCATACCGATTATCTGGTGCGAGACAAGCAAACANAAACATTATGGAACCTGATTACAGGTACTGCGGTAAAAGGGCGACTGAAAGGGAAGAAACTGAAGAGATATCCGGCTATCAATGTCTATTGGTTTGCNTGGGCACGTTACCATCCTGANACAACTGTTTATCGTTAGTCATAGAGCNCCATCACCNACCTGAGAAACATCAATGCTGTGNTGNCCTGGCACGTTTGTATGCCAATCCATGCATATTGNATAATCCGAAGGGAAATCNGGTTCAGGCATGNTTTTNGCNCGTTGAGCAACCAGTTTTTGATCCCCAATCNCAGTCAGGGTTTCCTTCAGGTAATCCATTCGNACTAGAGTTTCACTTTGGTAAAGACTGATGGCGTCCACACCTGCCTGATATTGTTTTTTTGCCCAATTGTAAACTGGTTGGGGATCGAAAAAACCGGTGTTTTGCTGGGTACCGCTTTCAATTAGTTTCTTTGATCCGATTCCGCCGATACATATCTTGTTGTGTCGGTGTGCTACTTCAACGTGATAAGCATGATAATGCCCGGGATCATCTCGGCAAAGAGGAAATGGACTCAACATCAATCCGTCGATTAAATCCTTAGCACACCACCTTTCAATATCGAGCCCGAAAGCAATCATCAACCANGGAGCATTGTCTGGAACACGAGTGATAATGGGGCAAGCNTATCCNAGCATCTTTTCCTGTTNTTGGACAGCCTNCCTCAACTTTTTCATGAATCCGGTCAGGATATCTGCCCGATACTGNAACCATTGCTGAAAATCGTCCGGATTGCGGGATTGGATCTTTCGGGGATCNACACTGTGTTNAGCTATGAAAGGATCGACCAGTGCTGGATGGTACATCAGTATGGGGATCTGCCGACAAAAATCAAGAACCAGTCCATCAACACCAATCCTCTGAATTTCTAACAGGATATCGATTCGTTCCTGCTGCACCTCTTCAGTCGCGTAACAGAGACGATGCGGAACANGGTTACCCAGTTTGGTCTNTTCATGCAGATGCAGATTATCGTAGGCGAAGCGGGAAGTCACACCAGCATAATCCGCTGAGCCGTAATGCCTGTTCATNCCCAACCGACCTAGTATCGGCATGTTGCGATCCCGGCAGAGGGAAATTGCCTGTCGTAGAGGACAGATTTNCNNCATAATTTTGGTNACAAACGACCAATCCNGNCCACCGACCAGATGNCTGTCCACACACTGCATTGTTGCGTTGGGTAGGTCTGACCAGTAATCCACCACCGATCGACCGCAGTTCCANACNATATGNTTGATACCCCAATGCTGGTGCAGATCAATGCATTGATCAATAACCTCAGGTCCTGAGCANGGNTTGTTNTAGTTGGTATAGTAGCACATCCACTCGGATANACCNATCACCGGATGATGTTGGATCTGNCTGTCTNTCGGTGCCGTATTGAACTTAGGTTTCATGGAATTCATTGATCNANAAGTGGGAGNCAATTTTTATATCCTGCCATAGTTGNGTTCTGTTGCCAACCCAAAATTTCTATTAAACGATTTCCGAGTTGACAAATNAAANAGGATATATCATTATNTCATTCGCTGGAATGCATTTNAANTCNAAATTAATNGGAAATGATTGTGCGTATTGCTATCGGTGGGATGAGTCATGAAGGAACAACCTTTTCGCCACTGTTGACAGATCTGGANGATTTGGTTGTTACCAGAGGAGAANANTTATTATNGGATGNCAATCTGCGCCAACTCTACCGTCAACATAACGTAGAGATCGTACCAACACTGTTTGCNAGAGGGACACCGTCAGGAATCATTAAAAAGTCGTGTTATCAGGTATTAAAAAACGAAATTCTGCAAAAGATCAAGTCGGCTAAAGATCTGGACGGTATCTGCCTTACATTGCATGGTGCCATGGAAGTTGAGGAAGTTGGTGACGGTGAAGGTGACTTGATGAGTTCAATCCGTGCTGTGGTGGGAGAAGATGTACTGATCTCGGTCAGCCTTGATCTTCACGGTAATCTGACTTCGAAGATGGTTGAATCGGTGGATCTCTTGACCGCTTACCGAACTGCGCCCCATCGTGATGCTGCAGAAACACGTTGTCGTGCAGCATCTTTGTTAATTCATGCTTGGCAGAATAACCTGAAACCGAAAATAGCTTGGATTCCAGTGCCAATTTTACTGCCGGGTGAGAAAGTAATTACGGAATTGGAACCTGCGGCTTCTCTGTANGCTATGATTGAAGAGGTAAATCAGGTACNGGGTATCCTAGACACATCAATTATGGTTGGTTTTGCTTGGGCAGATGTTCCCCATGCTTCGGCAAGCGTTGTGGTAATAGCTGAGAATGATAGGNATATAGCCTATGAGCAGGCGGAGCGTTTGGCTGAAACCTTCTGGAATCGAAGGGAAGCATTTCANTTTGACGTCGAGACCTACCCGGTGGACGAATCCATTGATGANGCCTTGTCTTTTGCTCAAAAACCGGTTTTTATCTCCGACTCCGGTGATAACCCGACAGCAGGTGCAACAGGGGATATCCCTATCTTTCTTGAACGGTTACTAGCCAAAAATGTCAAGAATGCGGTAGTTGCGGCTATCGCAGATGCGAAAGCGGTTAAAACCTGTGTTGCAGAAGGGTTAGGATCGAAAATCTCTCTGTCAATTGGCGGGAAACTGGATACGATACACGCCGAGCCACTTACGATTACCGGGCGGGTAACNTTTTTGTCCGATGACAGCAAGACCGCAGTCTTTCAGATTGATGGAGAGGATTCAGCACACAATGGGATCGAGGTCATTCTGACNGCNGACCGNCGTGCCTTCATTTCTCCCGANCAGTTTGAAGNCCTCAATATTGATCTGTTTTCGCGGGATATTGTTGTTGTCAAACTAGGTTATTTATTCCCGGAACTGCGAGATATCGCACCCAGGTCAATTATGGCTTTGTCCCCTGGAGTCAGTAACGAAGACATTGAGAATTTACCATTCAATCGAGTTCGAAGACCTATCTATCCCTTAGATCGGGATTTTGNATGGTCTCCATCTCGGNATGCATTGCGTTAAAATGAAGTAAATCACTTATCTAGAGGAATAAATTCTATGGCAATCAAAACTTGNTTGATGATTGGTGGCAGTGGGATGGCTGGNGGTTGGATTAACCGATTGGTTAATGAATTCAGCGATCAGGTGAAAATTATCGGATTAGCCGATATCCAACAAGAGGTGCTNGATCAGCANGCGGAAACACTGGGCCTGGGAAAAGATCAGTTGTTTACNGACTTTAATCAAGCCTGNGCAACNGTCAAAGCCGATTTTTGTGGTGTGGCGACGCCTCCTCCTTTTCATAGTCCGGCAACCATAGCCGCTATGNAAAACGGCATGCCGGTCATTTGCGAGAAACCGATTGCCGATACACTTGAGGCNGCCAAGGCGATGGTGCGTACNTCACGAGAGACAAATTTGCCCTGTGNCATCATCCAGAATTATCGTTATGCNGCCAATAAGCAGGAACTGGTAAGAATCAGAGAAGAAGGAAGATTAGGACGTCTCCANCATGTTTTCGGTCGCTATGCTTGTGATTATCGCAGGCCTGGTTCTTGGGGNAAGNCTTGGCGGCATGACATGGACTTCAGCNTGCTATTTGAAGGCTCNGTACACCATTTTGATATGTTGCGTTTCCTATCCGGAGGTGATTGTGAGACATTGACGGGTTTCGGCTGGAATCCGGAGTGGTCAAGTTTCAAACACTTTTCCAGCGGCTATTACCTGATGAAAATGGATAACGGTGTTCATGCATGTTATGAAGGCAATAGCTCGGCCGCGGGTATTACCAATTGCTGGAATAGTGAGTATTACCGCCTTGAGTTCGAAGAAGGAACTGTCGAAATCTCCGGTGGAAATCAAATTAAGATTTACCGGGTCGGTCAGGAAACAGAGACCTATGAAGCACCAAGTATTGAGCGGTTGGCTCACGGTTACCTTTTTGATGAGTTTATCGGTTGGCTTGATGGGGGGAAACCTTCAGCTACGCAGATCTCAGACAATATCAAGAGTTTCATCATGGTAATTGCAGCTATGGAAACGACAGATGACGGCAGCCCCAAACATATGGCGGAATACTTGAAAGATCTGTGATGTCAGACCATCTATCCAAGATAGGTTTTGTCAGCCAGATAATAAACGCCAACCCAAAGCAGGCCATGCCAATTGTTCCTGATCAGAGTCTCAAACCTAACTGGACACTTAATCTCAGATCTCAGCTTACTGGAGGTACACTATCACGCACCTTCAATTAGCAGGCTAAACAACAACTGCAGAACTATTTATTAGATTGATCATGCTTCCGCTTGGAAGTTGGCGGCTTTTTTGTAACTATATTAGGAGGGAAATATGGCTTTCGAACTTAACGCTAAAGGTAAATACAGAAAACTCACACCATCNTATCAGGGATCGCGCTATCGAGACGGCCGACCCAAGGTGNACAAGGATCTCCTCAGGCGAATGAAACAGGTAACGATCGAGGAGGCTTGGGGAGTACTGGGTGGCAAAGGGCATCACTTCCAGTTCGACGGAGACTGGCTGAATCTACACCCTGACCGCGTCATTGTTGGTCGCGCTGTCACCTGTCGTTACGTGCCGCATCGGCCAGACCTCAACGAAGTTGTCGAGGCCGATGGTGAGCGCAACAAACGCGTCGGTGGACAGAATTCTTGGGTTATCGATATGTTGGTCAAAGATGATGTGCTGGTAGTCGAACTTTTTGGCAAGATTGTCAAGGGCACCTTTATTGGCGATAACCTGGGCATGGCCATCAACGTCAATACCGGAGGTACTGGTGTGGTGATCGACGGTAGTATCCGAGATGACGAGCGCGTACGCCAGC
>PBXZ01000176.1:0-10142 GCA_002729415.1 Candidatus Poribacteria bacterium
GGAGAGAGTGTTCTCTTGGATGATGAAGAGAATTGTCGGGTTGCAGGAATTGTGGCTGATCAGTCACAAGGACGAGTGAAGAATATTATGCACGTTGGAGCTCCAACCACCGAACGTTCAGCTAAGATGGCAGAACATGCGGCAAAGGTTGGTGTGGAAGCTATCTGTTGTGTGCCTCCATTTTTCTATCGACGTTCAGACGACGAAATTGTTGAACACTACCGAATTGTTGCTGCTGCTGCTGATTTGCCTCTTTTTCTCTATAATTTGCCTAGTGCTACTGGGGTTGAGATTACGCTCGATTTGGCTCGTAAAATTCAGGAGAAGGTTCCGCAACTCAAGGGGTTGAAGCACTCTTCATCGGCATTTGGTAGTGTACGAGCGTTTGCTAAAATGGGGCTTAACTGTTTGATTGGAAATTGTCAATTGATGCTTCCTGCTCTAACGCTTGGTGCTTCTGGTTGTGTGGACGGGCCACCCAACATGGTCCCAAAATACTTTGTTGAAATCTGGCATGCCTACCGGGCAAATGATTTAAAGCGAGCTGAATTAGCTCAGGATAAAGCCTCGGAAGTTGTCCAACAGATCTTTGCCTGTGGCGGAGGGTTCCACGCCTTGGCCAAGGTTGTGCTGGGACAACGGCTGGGAATTGATTGTGGAGATCCAAGACAGCCTGCTTTCCCTTTGACCTCGAAACAAAAAGATGCGGTTTCTCGTTGTCTTGAATCACTTTCATTAGATAATTCANGCTCNGNTTTATAAAAATCNCTTTGTAAANGGATAGGAAGCTAACTTNATGTATGAAATCTGTCTTTGGTCAAATAAATATGATACCTTCGGATAAAATAAANGCACTTACGTTTGATGTTTTTGGGACGATTGGCGATTGGAGGTCAAGCATCGTTGATGAAGGAAAGNTGTTTAACCAAAAATGGCAGAAGAAAGTGGATTGGGAAGCCTTTGCCTTGGCTTGGCGTGGTTTGTACGAACCATTTATGAAAGTTGTGCGTCAAGGGAAACGGCCGTGGGTCATTCTTGATGTGTTGCATCGGGAAATTCTACTATCGTTGCTACCTCAATTTGGTTTGAACGATTTGAGTGAATCAGAGATTGATCATCTTAATTATGTGTGGCACCGTTTAAAACCATGGCCAGATTGTGTGGAAGGATTGTCTCTGTTGAAAAAGAAATTCATCATTGCTGCTCTTTCTAATGGTAATATTGCTTTAATCATGAATATGGCAAAAAATGCTGGATTGTCATGGGATGTGATCTTGGGTGCTGAGGTAGCTCGAACCTACAAGCCTCAACCTGAGGTCTATNTAACCTCAGCGCAGATGCTCGGTTTNGATCCTAGTGAATGTTTGATGGTCGCAGCGCATAATCACGATCTACAAGGTGCAAAATCGGCGGGTTTTCGTACGGCTTTTGTCAGGCGGTCAACCGAATACGGATCTCAACAGAATACAGATCTTGTGGCTGAGAATGGATATGATTTGGTTGTAGAGGATCTTTTTGGTCTGGCGCAACAACTGGGTTGTTAAACCTTATAATAAATATAAAGAAAGATTGAGAAATGAGTTCAGCGATATCTANTAGTAAAGAAACGACTCTTAGCCTGTATCGTCGAATGCAGGTGATTCGNCAAACAGAAGAACAGCTGGCTAGGTCGCATCAACGTGGTTTAGTACATGGTGCCTGNCATACATATNTAGGTGAAGAAGCAATAGCTTCNGCTGTTTGTGAGCATCTACGNCCTGATGATGTTGTATTCAGCACCCATCGTGGTCATGGTCATGCTTTGGCTAAGGGGTTAGCACCTCGTGAGCTGATTGCTGAACTGTATGGGCGTGAAGGTGGTTGTTCTATGGGGCGTGGAGGCAGTATGCATATATTCAAACCAGAAATTGGCATGATGGGGACTAGCGGAATTGTTGGGCCATGTATTCTTCAAGCATGTGGAGGAGGATACAGCTTTAAGATTAAAGGTACTGATAATGTGTCCGTGGCTTTTTTTGGCGATGGTGCTGTCAATAACGGTGCATTTCATGAAGGATTGAACATGGCAAGTATTTGGAATTTACCCTCGATCTTTGTATGTGAAAATAACCAATTTGCAACCGAAGTACCTTTTGAATATTCTAGTGCTATCCCCGATGTAGGCCGNNGGGCTGAGAATTATGGTATTCCCGGTTTCGAAGTTGATGGCAATGATGTCTTGGAAATCTATCATGTTGCTCAAGAGGCTGTCAAGAGAGCTCGGGATGGTGGAGGNCCAACTTTGATTGAATGTAAAACCTACCGNACTCGAGCACATGCTGAAGGTATGGGCGATTTNACCTATCGAACTCGTGAAGATGTGGAGGATTGGAAAGAAAAATGCCCTATAAAGCGATTCCGTCAAGCTGTGACTGAAGATGATTTTGTGGGTGAGGATGAACTAGACAAAATTGATCGCGAGATCACTGAATTGGTGACACAAGCACAAAAATGGGCGGAGGCGAGTCCATATCCGGATGGAACTACGGCGGCAACTCACGTTTATTGTGAGAGACCTTCGCCTCCATCAAGTCCAATACAAAACTTTGCACCTGAAGTGCCGGATTCGGAAAGGCGTGAAATCACTTATATCGCTGCCACGCTCGAGGCCCTTTCCGAAGAGATGGCGCGTAATGATGACATCTTTGTCATGGGTGAGGGGTCTGGGAAACGGGGAGGCAACTTTAACACAACTACTGGACTTTTCGACATTTACGGCGCGGATCGTCTATGCGACACTCCGATTTGTGAACGTGGTTTCGTTGGTCTCGCTGGAGGGGCAGCTATGACGGGGACACGTCCAGTGATTGATTTTATGTTTGCTGATTTTATTATGGATGCTGTGGGGGAAACCATTAACCAGATAGCCAAGATGCAGTATATGAGTAGTGGTCGGATCAAGATGCCGGTGTTGTTGCGTGGTTGTGTTGGTATTGGCCATTCGGCGGCTACACATCACTCCGGAAATTACTACCATATGTANGGTCATTTTCCGGGGCTTCGTGTGGTTGTTCCATCCAATGCCTACGATGCTAAAGGCTTGATGAAACGAGCATTGAACTGTGATGATCCAGTCATGTTTTTGGAACACCGAGAACTATTGACTACCAAAACTCATGTACCAGCTGAGGAGTATGAAATCGAATTTGGTGTTTCTCGTATTGTCCGAGCAGGTAATGATGTAACTGTTGTGGCGATTGCTAAGATGGTTGAGGAAACAGTAAAAGCCGCTGTGGAACTTGAGAATCAGGGGGTTTCCATCGAGATAATTGACCCGCGGACCGTATCTCCATTAGATACTGATGCCGTCGCAGAATCCGTGGCTAAAACTGGTCGATTGTTAGTGGTTGATGANGCTTTTGATCAATACGGTTTTAGTTCGGAAATTGCTGCTCGCGTTTCAGATGTGGCATTCGATGAATTGGATGCTCCGATTAAACGTTTATGTGGTGTATTTACGCCAACTCCGTACAGTCCTACGTTGGAGGAAGCGATTATTCCAAACGTAAGTGGTATTGTAAGTGCTGTATTAGAATTGACTAAAGAATAATTGTTAAGACGGGAAAAGTTATGGCAATTGAAGTTACAGTACCTCGTCTTGGCTGGTCCATGGACGAAGGGGTTTTTGTCGAATGGCTGAAAGCTGATGGCGATCATGTTGAATCTGGTGATATGCTATTTGTTTTGGAGGGAGAAAAAGCTGCTGAGGAAATCGAATCATTTGATTCTGGTGTTCTNAGATTACCACCTGATGGGCCTAACNCAGGAGATGTCGTTCTTGTTGGCCAGGTGATTGGGTTTCTTTGTGAATTGGATGAAGATCCTCCAGTATCTTGTGGTAATGAGGTTNTTCCAACTATGGCTTCAACAGCAGATTCTGTTACAGATCCTACCTTGGAGATTCAAGAACCATTCCTCCACCCAGATGTTGAAACTGCGATCCAAACTCCTTCTTCAATTTCCAGGAAGAGAGAGGGACGGATTGTGGCTACACCNCGAGCTCGTCGATCAGCAAAAAAACTTGGTATTGATTTGATAACATTAACNGGTACCGGTAAAGGTGGNCGGATTCGAGAGNAAGATGTATTGGCAGCAGAAAGTTCAACAANGGTCGTTGCGCCAACTATTGGTGTTGGAGAAGTTGCTGGTCGTCTTCAGCCACANACCACCATCCGTCAGACCATTGCTCGTCGGATGGTAGCAGGCGTTACCGATGCAGCTCCAGTGACCCTNCATGTTAAGGCTGATGCAACTAACTTGGTAGCTTTACGCAACTTCCTTAAAGAGGACGGNCCTGATTGTCCATCTTATNATGACATGATTATCAAGCTTTGTGCTGTAGCACTTCATCAACACCCAATGTTGAACGCACAGTGGAGAGAGGAGGGTATCTTTGTCCCCGATGTTGTCAATATTTCGGTAGCTGTTGATACTGAAGTAGGGCTGATGGCTCCAGTTGTTCACGACGTTTCTGGTAAGTCGTTGGATGAAATTGCAACCAATTCTCGTCAGTTAATTGAAGCTTCGCGAAATCGTCAAATCACGACTGAGCAGATGGAGAATGGCACATTTACGGTTTCCAATCTAGGGGTTTTTGGGATTGAATACTTTACCCCGATTATCAATTTACCGCAGTGTGCCATCCTTGGTATCGGCTCGATTCGAAAAGAACCGATAATGGATGGAGGTGGTGTTGTAAACAAAGATCAGTTACCACTTAGTCTGACGTTCGATCATCGAATTGTAGATGGTGCGCCAGCCGCGAAATTTTTGCAAACGCTTTGTCAGTTAATTGCGGAGACTCGGCAGTCAATGTTGCAGAAGTTATACTATCGGGCATTGGCTGGTACGGGATAATGAACTATTTGGCTGGAATTGTTCATTGTTATTCTACAGGTTCGCAATTTTGGGTTCTTGCTCATGCAGTGGATTAGAGGTTTATAGTTCGTTATTTGAACAGTCGTTGTCTGTATCCCACAGTTCTACACCGACCAGACGTCGGCCAAGCTGAGAGAGTTGTGCTGGTTTCAGTTGGTGGTTTAGTCCGAATTCATCAGTTATCAGCTCCGCAATTTCTATTGCTCCCCAGGTTTGTTTNTCAGCTAATACGAAGGGTAATTTGTCTAAATCGTCTTTTGCCAATAGCGGTTTCAATCGGGCTTGGGGTACTTGCTTAAGTGTGTCGACGGCACGGTCAGTCAGTTGGCTTTTGTACGATAAGTTTTCACGATTGGCATAATCCATTTGCACNCGGAACTCTGTATCCTTGATTTGCTCTANTATTGGTAACCGCCGCTGTTTGCCGTTAATTACTACTTGAAGGTCCCCGTTTTCAGGTGCCTCCACTATACTATCAACTTCTACCACGACATCGATTTTTTCTCGTGTATAGCGTAACCATTGCTCTACAAGACCTTCTGGNACACCAATTGAATCGGCTACTGCCTTTTGGTATGGGCCATGTTTCCAAGCATGTATTCTACCCTGTCGCGTTTGTTCATTGCCTGTTACTACTCCTTGATGTGTACGTTCTGTCCATTCGGGTTGCATCCCGATGTATTGGGCGAAACGTGGTTTTTCTGAAGTATTGTGGCCATTACCGTGCAATAGCGCACTGTGCCATATCAATAGATCCCCTGCATTTCCAGGTACCGAGATAATATCTAAACCATTCATGATCTCTTCTTGTGTTGGGTGATGGTTGGGTGAATGAGTTTTTCCCCAATCAATCAGTTTACGATGCGATTTCGGTACACATTGAAACCCTCCTTGATTTTTAGCCGTATTGGTCAAGTAAAGGACTCCCTGTACGCAGAGTTTAATAGGTCGTATAGTTGTATCAAGATCCCAATGAATGAAACCCTCATGATGCCAGTTATTGTTGGTTGGTGGGTTCATATTGGCTCGATCGAAAGTCACCCAAAGTTTTTCACTGTCCCAAATTTCAGAGAAGGCTTGATGTACTATTTGGGATTGACGATTGTCCCACAGTGCTTGATGATGATTCATGTTGATCATACCTCCATGAACCATTGGTTCTTGATACCAACTCCGACGATCCTCCAGATTTTTACCGGTGAACTCTGCAATTGCATTGGTTGCTGCGGTCAAGTTTTCTGCTGATACAACGTTAGGGATCACAACGTATCCGTTCTCCTGCCAGAATACTCTATCTTTATGACTCAGAGTTTTCATTATGATTCCGCATTCCTCCAAAATTTTCCGAATTTGTGCTTTGTTTAGTGATATCCTTAATCATGTTTGCTGTTTTATTCTTAATGGGTTTTAATTTTTACTCTTTGCTATTGTCCTTATGATCTTTTATTACAACATAAAACATGGATCTATTCAACGTACGGTTAATTACTAACTAGTTGTGTTTGATTGTGGAATTAGTAATATCAAAATATTGATCATATTGATCTGAAACATTTTGATTTGCTGTAATTATCTTAAATGTTTTTCTACTTAATAAGTTATGAAGATTAGGTGTTTAAGTTGATGTTCGTTTTCTACTGAATCTCTGTTATTATTGATCTGATTAAGTAGATTGAGCCTTTTCTATAAACCAAGACTACTGATGTACGAGAAAAATGTCAAAGGCCATAATCACCGATTATACATTTCCTGATTTATCCATTGAAACGCAGATTTTGGAAGCAGCTGGTCTTGAAGTTGTAAGCGGTCAGTGTAAAACGCCACAGGATCTCATTGTGCTAACAGCTAGTGCGGATTATGTTATAACCCAATTTGCTCCTATTGACGCAGATGTCATCAAATCAATGTCGAATTGTAAAGTTATCGTACGGTATGGTATTGGTTATGACAATGTTGATTGCGAAACTGCTAAGAAAAAAGGCATTCCCGTGTGTAACATTCCAACTTACTGTATTGATGAAGTCGCTGATCATACTCTTTCATTCATTTTGTCAATGACTCGGCAATTGCTGGCCAATGCCAAGTATGTACAAAACGGTAAATGGGGGTTAGGTACGGACCTGTCCAAAATGCGTGGACTTTACGACTCCACAGTCGGTATCGTCGGGCTTGGTCGTATTGGTCAAGCTGTTGCCAAACGGTTACAAGGGTTTGGTTGTCGGTTGGTCGCCTATGACCCAGTTGTGGATTCGACACAGGCTGCCAGCATTAGTTGTCAGCTTGTTGATCTAGATTATTTATTAAGTAACAGTGATATTATTACTTTACATTGTCCGTCGTTACCTACTACTAAGAATATCATCAACCATAGCACGTTGTTAAAGATGAAGAAAGGTAGTTTGTTAATCAATGCTGGACGTGGGGATTTAATTTGTGCCGATGCTTTAACGGAAGCGCTGATTACCGGTCATTTAGCTGGTGCGGCCATTGACGTGTTCAGCACAGAACCGGTACCCAATGATAGTCCTTTGTTAGATATGGATAATGTACTGATCACATCACATATTGCCTCCGCTAGTCCGCAGTCTGCCAAAACGCTAAGAGAGACTGCGGCGCAAATTGTGGTTATCTCGTCTAAAGGTGAATCACTTCCAAATATCGTCAACGGTTTATAAATTTCGCTATCCTAAAGGAGTTGAAACAGACATGTCTCAGGAGTTCCCCCAGCCACTAAATGTGTCAATTGAAGACCACCATGCTTTCATCATGGAATGCTTGAGGCATGTAGGCACTTCGGAACAGCATGCGCTTATAGTAGCCGACGCATTGGTATTAACAGACAGTTGGGGGACTTTTACACATGGTTCAAAACTTCTCAGTGGTTATACTTCTCGTGTTAAACATGGTGGTTGTCGAAGTGATGTCGATCCGGAAATCGTTCGAGATGGCCCTTCGTGGGCTATTGTCGATGGTAACTCAACCCTCGGGCAAGTAGCCGCAACTTTTGCCATGCAAACGGCAATTGGAAAAGCCAGGCAAGCTGGAATGGCATACGTCGGGGTGCATAACAGTTGCCACTTTGGTGCTGCCGGTGTTTATTCCGCAATGGCTGCAGATGAAAACATGATTGGTATCAGTACCGCCAATGATATTCCGAGTGTAGCTGCTCCTGGATCCCGTAAAGCTGTTCTTGGCACAAACCCTTTTTCGTATGCTGTGCCTGCTCGGAAACACCCTCCAATTTTGTTAGATATGGCGATGAGTACTGTAGCTGGAGGCAAAGTGTATGCTGCTCATCAACTTGGTAAAGAAATTCCAGACAACTGGATTATTGATGCTAGTGGCCGACCAACAACGGATGGAAGTCTATATCCAAAGGATGCCGCTTTAGCACCAATGTCAGAACATAAAGGTTATGGTCTTGCTTTGTTGATGGAATCTCTCGCTGGGGTACTGAGTGGGGCAAATCTAACTTGGAATGTTAAAGCTTGGATTTCTGACAGTCCGAGTGAACCGACACATCATGGCGCAGGATTCTTAGCTTTTAATGTTGGAGTTATGCAGGATATAAACGAGTTCTTGGATCGAGTTGATGGGCTCATTGATGAAATCCATGGCGCACCGAAAGTTGAAGGTATTGACCGTATTTATGTTCCTGGTGAAATGGAGTGGGAACGTCGTGAAATTGCTAAAGAAAATGGCATTACACTTCCACCTGATGTCGTGATGGCGCTCAGACAGATGACTCGAGAAATTGGTCTAGAAACCAGTATTGTGTAATTCAATGATTCTGTAATCATCTTGGCCACCTCTTCTCAAGTAGTTATTCTGATAGAAACGCAATGGATGAGATAGTATCGCCCAATCCTACTGTTGATACTGGATCCGAAACGACCTTGGTGGGCAGGAAAATGACATTGTAGTCACTGTATTCAGCAATTCCAGCTTTCATGAAGTTTGATGGAGCAGAGATATGCTTGGCGAGTGCTTCCATCTGCGCCAAACCCTCCTCCGAGATGGAAATAGCCTTAGCTGAGTTGAAAGTTGTCTTGTTTCCTACGCTTCCTGTTTCTGCCCGTTGTGCAGCGATAACCGCGGAAAGGATCATGGCTTGCCTAGTTCGTTTGGGTGAGGTCCGTTGAGAACGTTTAGTGAGACAAATATAGTAATCAAAATTATGCAAATGGATTCTTTCAAGTCCTGATTTAGTTGCTAGTTCTACCAACCCGCCGAAATAGTATCCTACCGAATTTTCTTGATTGAGTTGGTTAAGTGTTTGCCCGTGCATATCTTTGATGAAATAATCTAGTTCGACTTCATTAAGTCCCATACTATCCATTTGTGGTAAAACATGCTTTCGAATACCATTTCGGATTGCATCGACTGGAATGGTATCACATTCGAAATGTAGTTTTAGTGTGGGGCGAGCAACTTTCAATTCGTTAAGATATGATAATGTTGACAACATGTAGTCAATACAGGTTGTCCCGTCCGGATAATTTGGCGAGAGAAGTTGATATCCGGAAACGATAAAATGGCTGAATTGGTCGATAAAATGTGAAACCCCTTTTTTAAATAATGGAGACAATAGGAGTTTTTCATTAACTGGGTTCCAGCAAGGATAGAATCGGCTTGTGCGGGGTGCAGTTAGCGTTATCCCATTCAACTGAATTTTCGTCCCCTGTGCGAACTCAAATCCCCAATGTATGGCTTCAATACCTTTATATTGCCATGCTTTATGTGGATGTCTCAATTGAATATTCCCATCAACTTGGCTCACTATATATAGGTTATCGTTTTCTCCAAATAACTCAAGTAACTGTTGAGTCAATGGGTTGGTGTAAACTAAAATTTTTTGGAGATTGAGCGGGGCCAGAGAATTGGCCATACAACCTGAAGTGCCTCCAAGTTTCAATTGGCATAGCATAAATTTTCTTCTGCACTGACTGTTTCAGATCAAGATTGGCATTCAAAATTGTCTCGATTTCGTCCGATTTCACGCGTTTGATACCATCGATCACGGAATGAAATCCGAGTATAACACCCTGGACCTTCCGCAACCGTTTGAGTGCTGGAATGATATTGTTTTGATAGGTTGCGTTCCATTGTTGATCCATTTGTTTTTGTCTCTTTAATAAATAATCAAATTATAGACTGTTTACCATTCAGCCCCTATGCGGTCTACAATAACTTGATGTACTACTGTGTTCGAGCTCAAGGAGGCT
>PBXZ01000177.1:0-28426 GCA_002729415.1 Candidatus Poribacteria bacterium
CTCTATCCTCCCGAGAACATGGCCCTGGCGGAACGAATCGCGGACGGCCATGGCGCGGTCATCTCGGAATTTCCCATCGACACCAGGCCCGACACCCACACCTTTCCGCAACGCAACCGCATCGTGGCTGGATGGTGTGAGGGACTGCTGGTGGTCGAGTGTCCCTCCCGCTCCGGCTCCCTCATCACCGCCAACCTGGCCGGAGACTACGGGAAGCATGTCTTTGCCATCCCCGGCGGGATCGACCGCCCCACTTCGGAAGGCTGCAACGAACTCATCCGCACCGGCGCCATCCTGGTCACGGACGGATCCCAGATCCTGGATGACCTCTCCCCGCTTCCTCTGGAAGCCCGGACTACCGCGCCCGTCCACGAACCCTTCGCCAACCCCGATCTGGCCCGCCTCAGCGAGGACGAGAGCCAGGTCTTCTCCCAGCTGACCGGGGAAGAGCGCAGTATGGACCAGATCATCGAGGGTTCGGGGCTGCCTGCTTCCACGGTCGCCGCCACCCTCCTCCGACTCGAAATGAGAAGCCTCGCCAAACAGCTCCCGGGCTCTTACTTCGTGAAATCGTCCTGAATTTCAAGGCTTGGGACAACCCGCCTGAAGGCGCCATTCATCTTCCGGGGCCCTCTCCCACGGGACCGTTCCACTACTTACCCTCCGGTCCGTAAAGAGGCCCTCAGGGAGACTCTTCCCCCAGTTTGCTGCCCTCCGGCTTCGCGGTCACAAGACCAGTGAAGACAACTTTTTTCGGAACCCGTAGGGTTCCTGAAAGAGTATCTCCCGAAAAATTCCCCTTTCCAAAACCACCTTCCGCCGCGTATGTGGCATCCCCGGATGGCAAAAACTCTCATCATTGCGGAGAAACCCTCGGTCATGACCGACCTCTCGCGTGCCCTCGCCAGGAAGCTCGACAAGTTCGAGAAGAAAGGGAAATCGCTCGATGCGAAATACTTCGAAAACGAGCAGGCCATCATCACCTCCGCGGTCGGCCACCTCGTCGAACTCAAGATGCCCACCGGGCCGAATGGAAAAAACCTGCCCTGGAAATTCGACGTCCTCCCTGCCATCCCCCGGACCTTCGAACTGCAGCCCATCGAGAAAACAGAGGGCCGTCTCCGGCATGTCCTCAAGCAGGCTCGTCGCAAGGACGTCGATCTCATCGTGAACGCCTGCGATGCTGGCCGCGAGGGGGAACTCATCTTCCAGTACATCCTCGACATCGGAGACATCGATAAACCGATCAAGCGCCTCTGGATGCAATCCATGACCACCGGGGCGATCCAGCAGGCCTGGGACACCCTGCGCCGTGGAGAAGAAATGGACGACCTTGCCGATGCCGCCAAGTGTCGCTCCGAGTCCGACTGGCTGGTGGGCCTCAATTCCACCCGGGCCCTCACCTGCTTCCGCTCACGCCACGGCGGCTTCAACATCACCGCGGCCGGCCGGGTGCAGACCCCCACCCTCGCCATCCTCGCCAAACGCGAACGCGAAATCGCCGCCTTCAACCCCACTCCCTACGCCGAGGTCCACGCCGACTTCGGCGTCGAAGCCGGAGAATACGCCGGCAAGTGGATCGACCCCGCCTGGAAAAAGGACGAGGGCAATCCCCACTCCCGCCGCGAGCGCATCTGGAACCTCGAGACCGCGAGAACCATCCACGGCCGCTGCCAGGGCAAGACCGGGACCGTCCACGAGGAAAAGAAACCCACCAGGCAGATCGCCCCCCAGCTCTACGACCTCACCACTCTCCAGCGCGAGGCTCCCTTCACCGCCAAGAACACCCTCGGCCTCGCCCAGACTCTCTATGAGAGGCACAAGATGCTGACCTACCCTCGGACCGATTCACGCTACCTCCCCGAGGACTACCTGGCCAACGTGATCCAGACCACCCGGGAACTCGCGAAATCCAGCCATCCTGTCGCCAAATGGGCCGCGGACTCCCTCGAGAACGATCGCATCAAGTTCCAGAAGCGGGTCTTCAACAATGCCAAGGTCTCCGACCACTTCGCCATCATCCCGACCGGTCGCGTCGTCAAGATCAATGAAGCCGAGGAGAAACTCTACGACATGGTCGTGAAACGCTTTATCGCGGTCTTCTTTCCGCATGCCGAATTCGAGGTCACCAAGCGTCTCACCACCATCAATCACTCCGAGCCGAGCACCATCATCATCCCCAGCTCCCCCGAGCCGGTGCAAAGCACCTCCGACACCTTTCAGACCGATGGCAAGATCCTCACCAACCCCGGCTGGCTCGCCGTCTACGGCCGTAGCGTCGGGGTCGCCGCCGGGAAGGACGAACTCGTCCCCGTCAACGAAGGGGAAGATGCCGTCGTCCAGGAAGTCCAGCTGGAGGAAAAGGAAACCAATCCTCCCGCCCGCTTCACTGAGTCCACCCTCCTTTCCGCCATGGAGGGCGCCGGAAAACTCGTTGACGACGAGGAACTGCGCGAAGCCATGGCCGAACGCGGTCTCGGCACCCCTGCCACCCGCGCCGCCACCATCGAGGGCCTCCTCCGGCAGAAATACCTCGCCCGCGACGGCCGCGATCTCAACGTCACCGGCAAAGGACTCCGCCTGATCGAGCTTCTTGAGGAAATGGACATCAAACCCCTGACCTCTCCCTCCATGACGGGCGACTGGGAAGCCAAGCTACGCCAGATGGAGCACGGTCAACTCGATCGCGAGACCTTCATGAAGGAGATCGCGACCTTTACCGAGGATGTCGTGAACAAAGCCCGGTCCCATTACAACGAGGCCGTTTCCCGCTCCTTTCCGGCTCTTGAGTGCGCCTGCCCCGAGTGCGGTGCTCCCGATCTCAAGCAGACCGACGCCACCTACGAATGCAACGAACCGGAATGTAAATTCCGCATCTCGAAATACATCGCGGGCCGCCGCCTCAGCGAGGAGGAGGCCCGGGAGCTCTTTACCACCAAGTTTCTCGGACCACGCGACGGGTTCATCTCCCGCTTCAACAAACCCTTCGAGGCCGCCATCGAACTGGTCCAGGCCGTCAGCAGCACCGGCAAGAAAGGCCGCTTTAAGACCAACTTCGTCTTCGAGCAGGATGAACCGGAGGAGCTCTCCGAGGATCAGATCGTGGCNCANNTCACCCACGAGGACGAACAGCACGACCTCTACGAGACCGACAAGAGCTACCTCGTCCCCTCCCTGAAGACCGGTAAGGAGCCCGAAGGCGTCAAGTTCTCGAAGACCATCCTCTCTGCCGAAATCCCCCGGGAAGCCGCCATCCGGATGCTCAACGGTGAGAAAAGTGAACTCCTCAAGGGATTCATCTCCAACCGGACCAAGCGCAAGTTCGACGCCTTCCTCCGCTACGACTTTGACCAGGGCCGCCCCATCTTCGAATTCCCCCCACGCAAGAAGGCCGCCAGCAAGAAGGCTGCCAAGAAAAAGGCCGCGCAGGAGGAATAAGGCTCTGACGTGGCTGATGACCCTCAACAGCCGCCTTTGAACCCACCAGCAACTCCCGCAAGTTCACCCTTGCGAGGTGGTCCCGGTCCGGGTGCTCCTGCGCTCACAACAGGATCCGGCCGTCCAGGCAAACCAGTCCCACTGGACACTCGACTCCCGGGGGAATGCCCTTAGTCTCCTCCCGTGCTCCGCTTCCGTCTCTTCGGATTCCCCGTCACGGTGGAACCNTGGCACTGGCTCATCCTCGCCTTCATTGGAGGTGCTCTGCACATTCAGGAACGCGAGGACATTCTCAGAGTCATGCTGTTCATGATGGCGGGTTTCGCTTCCATCCTCATCCACGAACTGGGACACGCCCTCATGAGCCGGCTCTTCGGGTGCCGGCACGTCGCCATTGTCCTCCATGGCCTCGGTGGGGCCGCCATCTCCCAGGGTGCCAACTTCACCCGGAGTCAGCAGATCTTCGTCAGTGCGGCAGGTCCGGCCCTCCAGGCCTGCTGTGGCGGAGCGTCCCTTGTCCTGCTCCTGCTCCTGCCGCGCAGCTTCGACGGCCCGGCCGCCAGCCTTCTGTATGCCTTCGTATGGGTGAGCCTGTTCTGGGCTCTCATCAATCTCATCCCGGTCCATCCCCTGGACGGGGGGCAGATCCTCCGGGAAGCCCTCGGTCCCCGTCGCATTCAGCTCACCCTCAAGATCAGCATCGTCGTGGCGGTGGTCGTCGGGGTGCTGATGTTTCTCCTGACCAGGAGCCTCCTCTTCCCCATCGTGCTCGGCTTCACCGCCTGGCAGAACTACAAGATGCTACGCGCCAGTGAGCAGCGCGGCTGGTAAAGGACCTCATTCTAGAAGAAGACGAGCCGTCCCCCGGCAATCAGGGCAAAGATAATCACGAGCCACTCAAAGAGCCGTTGCGAGACGGCATGGACGAGGTGCCGTCCGAGGTAGATCCCCAGCAGGATGACCGGCACGAGCTTGAGGTTGAAGAGGAGACTCTCCCCGTTGATGAAGCTCATCCCACCGAGGAAGGGAACCTTCAGGATATTGACGAGAAGGAAGAAGCGCGCTCCCACCCCGATGAGCTCCAGTTTTTCAAAGCGGCGGGAAAGGAGATAGAGTTGGAAGATCGGTCCCGCCGCATTGGCCACCATGGTGGCNNTNCCCGCTGCGAANCCCGCCNCGTNNCCNGCCGACCGGGAGTGGGCCAGGCGCTCAAANCCTTCCTGCCCGATGCGCCGGAANAGCTGCATNCCGACCATGGCCAGGATAATGCTCCCGATAATGAAGCGGGCCGANTCTNCCGGCATCCAGTCGAGGAAGAANTAGCCCGCCCCACANCCCAGGAGAGTGGGCGGGAGNAGCTTCCACACCGGNGCCCAGGAGGCGTACCTGCGGAAGAAGGGGTAGACCGAGATNTCGGCAAGGATCAGCATGGGNAGCAGGATTCCCACCGAGGGCTTCCCGAAGAGGTCCNCCATGATGGAGACCGCCANCAGGCCGATNCCNCCGAANCCNGTCTTGGAAACNCCCACCGCCAGCGCGGCCACGATNGCCCAGGCCCAACCGGCAGCCGANAACTCAATCTCCATGCGNGGCCNATTGTGNCCACNNNGCCTTNNGNGACAAGCCCACCCNGNCCAATTCNCNNNCATTCTCCAATCNGCAATCTTGGTTCTGGACTCTGCGCCCTCTCCTCTTAACTTCCGCGACCATGAAAATCGTCGTCGCCTATTCCGGAGGANTGGACACCTCCGTNCTGCTCACCTGGCTCAAGGAGACCTACNGNGCGGACGTCATCGCCTNCTGCGCGGACGTCGGCCAGGGGGACGANNTGGACGGACTCGAGGAAAAGGCCCTCAACACCGGGGCCAGCAAGTGCTTCATCGGCGACATGCGGGAGGAATTCGCCCGCGACTTCATCTTTCCCATGTTCCAGGCCAACGCGNTCTACGAGGGCCGCTACCTCCTGGGCACCTCCATTGCCCGTCCCTGCATCGCCAAGGGCATGCTCGAGATCGCCCTCCAGGAAGGAGCTGACGCCATCGCGCACGGTGCCACCGGNAAGGGCAACGACCAGGTCCGCTTTGAACTGAGCGCCGCCAGCCTCGCNCCCCAGGTGGAAGTCATCGCTCCNTGGCGNCAGGAGCGCTTCCGCGAGCAGTTNCCCGGCCGCAGCGAAATGATCGCCTACGCCGAGNCCCACGANATCCCGATCCAGGCCTCCCTCAAGAAACCCTACTCCATGGACCGCAACCTCCTGCACATCTCCTTNGAGGCGGGAATGCTGGAAGANCCCTGGTACGATGGAACCACCGAGGCGGACCGCGACATGTACGTCCTCTCCGTTTCCCCCGAGGANGCNCCCGACCANNCGNACTACNTCCANCTCCTCTTCGAGAAGGGNAATGCCATCGGCTTCCAGNGNGANGGACAGGACGANCTCCTCGCCGGCCTGGAGGACNTCACGGNGGAAGGNGAACGCGANGGCTACGCCCTCCTCTCGCCCTACGGCATNATGCGCGTGCTCAACACCCTGGGAGGNCAACATGGNATCGGCCGGGTNGACATCGTGGAAAACCGCTTCGTGGGCATGAAGTCCCGCGGNATCTANGAGACCCCCGGNGGCACCATCCTGCTGGCNGCCCACCGCGACCTCGANACNCTCACCATGGACCGCGAGGCCATGCAGATCCGCGACAGNCTCATTCCNAAGTATGCNCAACTGGTCTACAATGGCTTCTGGTTCGCCCCNGANCGCCTTGCCCTGCAGGCCCTGNTGACCGANACCCAGCAGACCGTGACCGGCGAAGTGCGNCTCAAGCTCTACAAGGGCAACGTCATGAANGCGGGACGNCGCTCTCCNCTCTCGCTCTACNGCGAGGACGTGGCCACCATGGAGGGTGGCGCCGAGCACGCCTACAACCAGGACGACGCCACCGGCTTCATCTCCCTCAATGCCCTGCGCCTGAAGGCGAACGCNCGNCAGGAAAAGTAACAAGGGNCATCAACCCTTCCCGGGATGACGGAGTCCAGCCGGCCTCCGGNGCNCCTGGCNCCTGTCAGGCCACCGCCAGGTTCATGATATCCTCCTGGGTGGCGCCCTTCACGTCGGTGATCTCACCGGTCACCCGTCCCTCGTGCATGACGAGNANGCGGTCGGCCATCCCGAGAACCTCGGGCAATTCCGAGCTGATCATGATGATGGCCTTNCCCTGGGCNGCCAGTTCCTGGATGAGCAGGTAGATCTCGTATTTCGCACCCACATCAATACCCCGGGTGGGCTCGTCGAAGATGATGACCTCGCAGTTCCGTTGCAGCCACTTGGCGAGCACCACCTTCTGCTGATTCCCGCCCGAGAGATTCTGCGCCAGCTCCTCCTGATGCGGAATCTTGATCCGGAGTGAATCGACGAAGCTCCCGAATCCCCTGCGCTCGCTCCGACTGTTCACGAACCCGCCGCGGGTGAATTGGTCGAGATTGGGCAGCCCGAAATTCTCCCGGACCGAGTGGATGAGGACCAGTCCCTGGCTCTTGCGATCCTCGGTGAGCAGGCCGATCCCGGCCCTGATGGCATGGCGCGGGCTGGGCAGGTGAAGCGGCCGCCCATCGAGGGTGATCGAGCCCCCGTCCGGTCGATCCGCCCCGAAGAGCAGGCGCACCGTTTCGGTCCGCCCCGCTCCCACCAGACCGGTCACAGCCAGGATCTCCCCTGCCCTGACCGAGAACGACACATCCTTCACCACGGAGCCACGCCTCAAGCCGGTCACCACCAGGCGCTCCTCCCCGAGCTGGGGAGTGTGAACCGGAAACTCATTTTCCAGTTTGCGGCCCACCATCAACTCGATGAGGGCTTCCCGGTCGAGCTCGCCGGCCGTCCTCGTTCCCACATGTTCGCCGTCCCGCAGGACCATGATGCGATCCGCAATCTGATGGACCTCCTCCAGCCGGTGGCTGATATAGATGATGCCCAGTCCCTGGTCCCGCAGTTCACGCACAATTTCAAGCAGACGCTCCACTTCCTGGGGAGTGAGAGTCGCGCTCGGCTCATCCATCACCAGGATCCGCGCATCCTGTGAGAGGGCCTTGGCGATCTCAACCACCTGCTGCTGCGCCACGGTCATGTCGGCACAGCGCCACTCCGGGTCGATCACCGTCCCGAGACGCTCGAAGAGTTTCAGGGCCTGACGACGCTCTTCCCGCACATCGATGAATCCCCCTTTCGCTTTCTCCCGCCCCAGGAAGATGTTTTCGCGAACGCTGAGATGAGGCACCAGGTTGAACTCCTGGTAAATGATTCCGATCCCGGCGGCCTGGCTCATGTGCGGCGTGGAGAGATCCGCCGGCTCGCCCTTCACCACTACGCTCCCCGCCGTCGGGGCGTGGGCGCCCCCGAGAATCTTGATCAGGGTGCTCTTGCCAGCTCCATTTTCTCCCAGCAGGGCGAGAACCTCGCCGGGTTGAAGAGTCAAATCCACTCCCCTCAGGGCCTGGACCCCGGGAAATGATTTGTCGATCCCCCGCATCTCGAGGAGCGGAGAGGAGTCGGACGGAGACGCACTTCCCATCGATTTCAGATCACCCGGCCTTGGCCTTCTTCCACAGGGCCGGATCTTTCCCGGCATCAGCCTCCTTGTAAAGGGTAGCCGGAACCCGGGCATCCGTCCTCTTTCCAACCGGCCCCCCCTGAACGCGCACCCTGGTTTTGCTCCACCACGCGCTCTTCTCAGGGCCTCCAGTCCCAAGATGAGAAGCAGGGCCAAGGGATCGCGAAGGCCAGATAAATCACAGAAACGCCTGATACGGGTGGATGTTCAACAGGCCCTCTTCTCCCGTTAATCCCTTATTTCATGGGCATTCCATGGATTTCTGTAACTTTACCAAAAATTACGGGATATTTGATTTATTCCATTTTTTGTGTAATAATTCCATCCCCTCAGGTTCTCCCAATCATGAAATCTCTCCTTTTCACTCTCCTGCTGGTTCTCGGAGTGGCCCACATCGGAGCTTTTCTGGCCGTCTGGGAGCTCCCCTACGTCAGGAACCACATCACCATCGAAACCGTCGCCCACGAGATGAGCAAGGTCCTCAAGTGGAACAAACGGGAAGAGTCCCTGCGCAAGGCACGCGCTCAGGCCACTGGGGAGAACTGATCCAGAACCCGGCCTGAGGAGAAACCCGAAGCCAACGCAACGCCTCGCGGAAGAAGCTTCAGCCGCCGGCAACGGGTTTCGGGATTTCCGCTTCAGGAAAGATCAGTTACTGAGAATCTTCAGCAATTCGACTTCGAAGATGAGCATCCCCTTGGGAGCCGTTGGTGGGGGCGTGGCCCCGTAGGCCATGTTCTGCGGAACCCAGATGCGGCGCGTCTCACCCTCCACCATCATCTGCACGGCCTCGGTAAAACCCTTGATGGTCCGCTTGAGGGGGAGAGTCTTCGGTCGCTCGGAAGGCAGGCTACTGTCCACCATCGTCCCGTCGCTCGTCCAAACCGTATAGTGCACCTGCACGTTATCCGTGGGCTTGGGTTTTGCTTCGCCCGTTCCGGCCTTGACGACCTTGGTAGCGACTCCAGAGGGATTGGCGGCAGCATCCTCCGGTGCCGCGGTCAGGTTCTCCGGGGTGGGATGGGGACGAAGGATCTTGATCAACTCGATGTCAAAACAGAGCTGACCGAGGGGCCTTCCAGGACGCTTTCCATCCGCACCAATCGGTGGAAGCTCACCTTCCAGCTTCCCGTAGGCCAGTTCCCCCGGGATCCAGAAGCGACGCTTTTCGCCCTCGACCATCAACTGTACCCCTTCCGTCCAACCCTTGATGACCTGGTTGAGACCGAAAGTCGCGGGAACACCACGATTGAGGGAACTGTCGAAATTGTATCCGTCCGTCTGCCATCCGGAGTAGTGAACTTTCACCTTCTCCTCGGCCTTCGGATGACTCGTTCCCGTTCCCTTCTNCAGCACCCTGGANACCAGTCCCGATTCNGTTTTCTCCGCGTCTTCCGGTGGTGCCGCCACNTCTTCCGGNGCAGGCTGGNTCTTGGGNGTGGGGGGNCTGGGAGGNGTGGGAGGCTTCGACNCGGGCGGGGTGGCCGCCNTGGGAGGANTGGCNGGACTGGGAGAATCAGTCGGGGCTGGNGCCGCGGGANCAGTGGGAGCNGGAGCNGGAGCCGGGGCCGGNGCTGGAGCCGGAGCTGGTTCATCCTGAGCGGAAAGCCCNGTGCTGAGGGTCGNCAGGGCGATNACCTGAATGAGAATGCCTTTCTTCATGGTGGGGCGCAAAACTCGGGCCTCACGCCCTTTCTGTCAACCGTGCAAAACAACCTCCTCTGCCCTGTAAAGAGGGATTCGTGGCCCCAGCGATCCAGCCACCTGCACCGCGGCCTCAGCGCCCACCATCCGGCGGGCAGGGCTTCCGGAAAGCGTCTTCCCCGGCGGATCTCACCCTCTAGTCAGCTGGCGTTCCCACGCACCACATCACCGCCTTCAGCAGCATTTCGTTGAAGGCTGCCTGCTCGAAATCACTCACATGACCAAGCGAGGTATAGAACGTCCTGCCCCCGTCCCTGCGCCTGAAGGTCCAGGCCACCGGTTCATCGCGATCAACGCCATCAACGCCCCCCATCAGAAGCACGTCCTGCCCCGGCCGGGTGGGCGTGTTGATGTAAAGCGACCCACCACTCTCGAAGCGCACCGGCTCCTTCTGCCCGAGGAGCGGCCCGGCCGCGTCCAGGGACCAGACTTTCGTCTTCAGCTTGTTGGCATGGTGGCCGCTGTAGTTTCCGCCGATCACCTCAGCGTCCCAGTTCTCCCACACCGCGTGTCCTTCGGGCACGGGTTTGCCGCGCAGGGAAAACGCATGACTCGCAGTCCGGATGCCCACCACCGGCTTGCCCGCCTGCACATGCTCCTGGATGAGTTTCAGGTCTCCCCCGGGAAGGGCCCGCCGCCGCACGCTGACGAAGAGCACGTCCGCATCCCTGATCGCCTCGATGCCCCGGAATCTGTTGTGATCCTTCCCGTCCGCTAAGACGAACGTGCAGCGAAATCCCGAGGAAAGATACTTTGCAGCAAAGACGGGCAACGTTTCTCTGGTGCGATACTCCCGCTCCCCGATCAGAAAGACGATGTGCCTGCGCGGGTCGGTTGCAAACCGGTAGGGCGCCCCGCCCAGGATCTGGTCACTGGTCACCGTGGGACAGACATACTTCTCAATATGCTCCACAACCAGGTCCGTCCCCTGGAAGTGGCTCACCCCGGGCTCCATTTTCGGGTTGTACATTGTATCGGTAAGGTCCCGCATGAGCACCACGTTCTTCCCGTTCCTGGTCATCTGGCGGAGACCGAAGGGCCGGCCCAGCACGCACATGTTGGTGTGCACCCCCAGCAGGATCACGTTTTTCACTCCGTGGTTTTCAAGAAGGTTCCAGTTCTCCGTGCCGTTGTCGGTAATGCCGTCCCTGGCCCCATCAATCTCCAGTCCTCCTGCCTGGCGCTTCCACGGGGCCCGCGGATTGCGGCCCATCTTCTCCAGCTTCTTGGCCCAGGCCGCATGCTCCTGCGGGTCGTCGTCCTCCCCGCCGTCGGAATGATCAATGGGATACCCGGCCTTCTCCTCCCGTTCGTCGAGCCAGGTCAGCCACTGGTCAATTCCCTCGGGTACGTTGCCCGCCTTCGGTGCGGACTGGGCGCGCTTGCGGGCCGGATGATCCTTGTAGAACTCCATGCAGGACGAGGGCGCGTGCACAATGAGCGATCCGCGATCCCGGGCGGCCTTGAGCAATTCGTTCATGCGGGGGGCCATCTGGACTGCCCGGTCCACGGCATTCTTGCAGTGATGAAGATCCCACATGTCACACACGATCACCGCCGTCTCCGCGGGCTTCCATTTCTCAATGGATTCCACCATGCGGAACTGCCCCGGCTTCACCTCCACCCGCTTGCAGAGACGCATTTCATAGTCCTCGGCGGCCAGGGGCGTGACTCCTGCGCAGAGGACGAGAACCGTGGAAAGCTGTTGTGCCTTATTCATCCCGGCGAGCTAACCTTTGGAATGGATTCAGGACAAGCTCGCTTGCCCGGATCTTGCCGGAAAAGAATACGAAGGGGCGGAATTCCCGCACACGCCGGTTCACTCACCACGAATGAACCGGGAACCCCGCGGCTGGAAACCGCTTCGGGACGGGCCATCGCACCCCTCGCCGTCACCACTCATCCGTCGTTGCAGATCATTGAAAATCAAATACCATTCCCTCCCATGAAGACATTCGCACTCCCGCTGGTTCTGGGCATTTGCCTGCTGGCTCCCCTTGCCAGCGCTGCTGATATCCGGCTCAAGGTGAAAAACTCCACCCTAGGTTCAAAGCGCGAGGGTGACACCCGCAAGAGCCAGCGCCAACTGGAAATCGAAATCGATAACCGCGACCGTGACGACTACGAGGGCGTGACCCTGGAATGGGCCGTCATCGCCCGGGACATCCGCAACCGCAAGCTTTCCATCGTCAGCAGGGGCTCCAAGCTCATTGACATCCCTGCCGAGGAAGAAATGGAGGTCACCTCCTCCCCCTATTCCTTCTCCAAGAAGGAGGGCGAAGTGCGGGAAATCAGAGAAAATCGCTTCCGTCCCGACCGCCCCCAGTTCGACGTGGAACCCGACAGCGGCACGCGCTACGCGGGATACATCATCGTTCTGAAGAAGGGTGATGACATCCTCGCCGAGGCCGCCACCACCGGCATGAAAAAGCGGGTTGCACCCCTCCTCTCCAGGGAAAAGAAGAAGTAACTTCCGCCCATCCATGCTCTCCGACAACAATCCCGCCTCCCCGGGATCCGCCCAGTGATTTGAACTCCCCGGACCCAACCCGGCAGGGCACCCCGTAGATGAGCGACCAATTCGACCTTCCGCTCTTCGAAAACAAACCGGTTGCCAACAATGCGGAGATCGTTCGCGCCTTTCTCGGTTGGGAGCGCCCGCTTCTCACCCTCGCAGTCGAGCACCTCACTCGTGAATGGACCGATCGCACCCTCGACCTCAGCAATAACCTGGTGGTCGTCCCCACCAGACAGGCCGGTCGACGCCTGCGTTCGTCGCTCGCTCTGCACGCTTCCACCCGTGATGCCGCAGTCCTTCCTCCCACCGTCGTCACCCCGGATTTTCTCCTTTCCGCCAGCTGTCTCCCGGCCCTCGACAAGGCGGTAGCCACGCGGGCCGAGGTGACGGCAGCGTGGACTGAGACCCTCCTCACCACCAACCTCGATAAGTTCCGCCACGTCTTTCCCCTCGACCCGGAGCAACGCAGCCTGAGCTGGGCTCTCTCCACGGTAGATGACCTGATCGGGGTGCAGAACCTGCTGGGAGATGCTGGCCTCACCATGCAGACCGCGGCCACCGAAATGGTGGCGGAGGGACTGGAGCCTCAACGCTGGGAGGAACTCTCCCGGCTTGAGCGCATCACCCGGCACTTTTTCTCCGCCCGCAACCGCATGGATCCGCAGGACGTTCGCCTCCGGGCCGCCCACGAGGGGATTCTGCCTTCCCGGATAGACACCGTCGTCATCCTCGGCGTACCTGATCCCTCCCCTCTCTTCTGCAGGGCCCTCCAGCACCATGGCGGCAGATTGCGCTGCGAAGTCGTGGTTCATGCCCCGGAGTCCCTCACTGAAAGTTTCGATGAATTCGGCCGGCCCCGGACCGACTACTGGCTTGAGAGCCCCATTGAGATTCCCAACCTCCAGCAAACCGTCCACCAGGCCATTGATCCACAAACCCAGGCCGAACACGTCACAGCCCTTGTCGGCACCAGGGACAACCTTTCCAGCGTGACCGCCATCGGGGTCCCTGATCCCGAACTGCTCCTCCCCCTGGAAGAGGTCTTCGCAGCCCGGGGACAGGCCACCTTCAACCCGGCCGGGGAGAAGGTCTCCAACCAGGCCCTGACGAATCTCCTCCGCACCCTGTCCCGCCTCGCCGTTTCTGATTCTTTCCTCCTCTTCCTCGACCTGCTACGCATCCCCGGAGTGGTCCGCCAGGTCTGCGACTGGCAGGCTCGCGAGGATTGGCCTGCCTTCGATCCCGCTGACATGCTGACCGCCCTGGACGACTTCCAGCGCAGGCATCTCCCTGACTCGCTCGATGCTGCGGACCACATCAATCGGAGCTGCAATCGTTCCAATCCCGCCCTGAGTCGTGCGCTCTCATGGATCCAGACCTGGCTGCGCCGCTTTGAACGTGAACGAATCTGGGAAGTTCTCCCCGAATTCCTTGGCCACCTCTATGCCGAGACCGAATTCGATCCCGCCGACTCCTTCGACGAAGCCTTCGCCTCTACTACCCGGCTCCTGCACGACATCCTCGACAGCTTCGAAGCCGGCCTCCTCAAGGATCTTGAGTGCGCCGCCTCCTTTCCCAACCGGCTGCGCTTCCTGCTGCACCTCCTTGAACAGGAATCAATCTACCAAGAGCGAAAACCGGGGGCCCTCGACCTGCAGGGCTGGCTCGAGCTGCCCTGGGAGGACGCTTCCCATCTCGTGGTTGCCGGGCTGAATGACGGGTTCGTCCCGGAATCCCTGAAGGGGCACGCCTACCTCCCGGACGGGGCCCGCCGCTTNCTCGGCCTTCGTCACAATGAAACCCGGCACGCCCGCGACGCCTACATTCTGAGCTCNCTCCTGGCCTGTCGGAGCAACCAGGNCAGAAAGATCGATCTCCTCTTCGGGCGGCGCAGNGGAAGCGGGGATCCNCTCCGGCCCTCCCGCCTCCTCTTTGCCTGTCCCCCCGAAGAACTTGCCGGCCGGGTCCAGGCCTTCTTCCAGNAAGAACCCAANCCCCGGGAAGCNCCCCCCTGGTCGCTCACCTGGCAGCTGACCCCGCCCCCACCAGACGATTCCATGCGCATCTTCACGCGCCTCCCTGTCACTGGCTTCCGGGATTACCTGGGTTGTCCCTTTCGCTTTTACCTGCGGCGGGGCCTCGGCATGGAGCTGGACGAGGGGCCCCCGGTTGAACTGGATGCCCGCGACTTCGGCACCCTCTGTCACCAAGTGGTGGAAGAATTTGCCGCCCACGCCATTCGCGACAGCGATCATCACGAGAAGATCGCGGAGTTCTTCCAGGACACCCTTGATACCATCGTAACCCGCAAATACGGCGACGACCTGCCCGTTCCCATCCTCGTCCAGCGCGAGAGCGCCCGCCAGCGTCTCAAATGGTGGGCCTCCATCGAGGCCGACCAACGGAAACAGGGATGGCAGATCCTGGATTACGAAAGTGACCTCGATTCGGAAGACGCCCCCTGGGTCGTCAATGGCATTCGTATCACCGGAAAAATCGACCGCATTGAACGGCAATCGTCCGACGAATCGTTGCGCGTTCTCGACTTCAAGACCGGGAAACTCAAGAAACCCCGCAGCGCGCATCTGCGCAACCTGCGCAGCCACGAGAACCCCTCGCAGCTGGCGCCCTGGATAATGGTCCCCGAGGGAAAACGAATGCAGCGCTGGATAGATCTGCAACTCCCCCTCTACCTCCTTGCTCTCCGTGCCAGGGGCTGCCAGGAATCGGTGGTGGCCGGCTACGCCACCCTCGGCCGGGCCAAGTCCGAGGTCGCTCTCGAACTGTGGGAGGATCTCGACGGGACTCTCCTGGCTGCCGCCATGAAATGTGCGGAGGGTGTGATCGACTCCATTACCGCCCGCCGGTTCTGGCCGCCCGCCGAACGCATGGACTGGGATGATTTCGAAACCATCCTCCTCGGGGATCCCGGACGAGCGATTGATCCGGTCAATCTCATCCAACCGCAGAACGCCACCCTGCCGTGACCTCCCCGCTCCAGAACGAACGAATCCTCGCCTCGGCGGGCTCCGGGAAGACCTGGCAGCTCACCAATCGCTACCTTGCGATCATGGGACAGGCCCTCCTCGCCAAGGAGGAGATCCGACCCGAGCGTATCGTGGCGGTTACCTTCACCCGCAAGGCGGCCGGGGAGTTCTTCGAATCCATCCTCGAGAAACTCGCCTCCGCCGCCCTCGATGAAAAAGCCCGTGCTAACCTGGCCCAGGATCCTGCCGATCCCTCCTATCCCATCCTCTCTCAGCTGGGACGGGAGGACTACGTTCATCTCCTTTCCGTCTTCCTGAAGTGCATGCCCTCACTCTTTCTCGGCACCCTCGACAGCTTTTTCTCCAACATCCTGCGCAGCTTCCCCGCTGAGTTCGGACTGAGCAGCCAGTTCGACATCCTCGACGAGCACGCCGCCGATCTCGCCCGGCACGATGTCTACCGCGAAGTTTTTCGCAACCGGAACGATCAGCATCAAGGTGAGTTCCTTGAAGCCTTCAAACGCGCCACTTTCGGCCAGGAGGAAGCCCGGGTGATCAATCAACTCGACCGTTTCGTCTCCCGGCACCACGGGATCTTCCTGCATGCTGCCGATCGCGCTCTCTGGGGAAATCCCGCCGCCATCTGGCCCCGGGGTTGCCCCTGGACCGGCACCTCTGGCAGCCATGAGGACGACTTCGCCAGCCTCTTTGAAATCCTCGAGGACCAGGAGCTATCCGAGAAGCAGTGGGACTACTGGCGCGAATTTCGCGACCAGACCCTCGTCCACAGTCCGGGCAACCCTCTGCCACAGCGCGTGGTGTTCTTTCTTGAGAAGTTTCTCGATCCCGGGAACTGGTCCGCCATCCAGGCGGGGGAATCCTCCTTCAAGGTCGGTCACCGTCTCCAGCACTTCAGGGACGATGCCTGTGAAATCATTCATCGCCTCATCACCCGCCTCATTTCCCACGAGATTGCCGTCCACCTCAAACGCACACAGGGTGTCTGGCACGTGCTCAACCAGTACGAAAGGAACTACTCCTCCCTCGTCCGCCGCCGTGGACAACTCACCTTCAGCGACCTGGAGATCATCCTGTCCGGCCGCGACCTCCATGCCCAGTCCTCACCCATCCTCAGCCAGAAACCCGACGAACTTGAACGCCTCCGGATTGACTACCGTCTTGATGGCCGTTTCGACCACTGGCTCCTCGACGAGTTTCAGGATACCAGCCACCTGCAATGGTCTATCATAGAGCCACTCATCGACGAGGTGGTACAGGACGTCTCCCAGCACCGCTCGCTCTTCCAGGTAGGNGACGTCAAGCAGGCCATCTACGNCTGGCGGGGCGGCGACACCCGGCTTTTTGATGACATNCATGAACGCTATGGNGGAACAGAAGATGANCCGCGCTCCCTCCGCTCCCGGTCCCTCGACGTTTCCTGGCGCTCCGGNGGGGATGTCATCNACATGGTCAACAGCGTCTTCAGNAACACCNGCGCCCTCGAGNNCNTGCAGNTGCCCCNCNAAACCATCTCNCGCTGGGAGTGGAATCCGCANGANGTGGCTCCGCCNAACAAAGACCTCCCCGGATACGCCGCCTTCTATGANCCCATTNCAGGAGAGGGAAATACCGTCAAACGGGAGGACTGCTTTGCCCTGACCCTCGAATTGCTGGAGGAGATCCAACCCATTGCCCGNGGCCTGAGCTGCGCCATCCTGGTGCAGGACAACCGNACCGGNCGCGAGATCGTCGACTACCTGCGAGCTCACACCCGCAGCGAAATNCCGGTGGCCAGTGAGGCTGAAATCAGCCCTGCCCTCGACAACCCGGTNACCCAGGCNCTCCTCAGTCTCATCCGGGTCGCCGCCCACCCGGCAAACCGTTATGCCTGGCGGCACCTGACCTTCAGCCCNCTCGCGACCCTCCTTCCCCCCACNCCGGCCGGACTATCGNCCGAAGTNCTCGCCTCCCTGCACCNCCNCGGCTACGAGCACACCCTGCGCGACTGGACNGACCGCTTCGAAAGCGCCGGGATTNCCCTCGACAANTTNGCTGAACACCGCATCGCCGAACTGGCCCTCGCGGCCCGCNTGTTCGACCAGNCCGGCAACGGTGGTCCNGANCAGTTTCTCCGCTTTGCGGAGAACTACACTGTGCGGGGAGTCACCACCAGCGCCGCAGTGCAGGTCATGACCATNCACAAGGCAAAGGGCCTCACCTTCGATNCCGTCCTNCTGCCCAGCCTCGATGGAGACTCCCTCTCCATCCCGCGCAGGGACAGCGGGCACATCGCGGTCCACCGCAACCGTNACACACGCNANCCGGAGTGGNTCTTTGACATTCCGCGNCGCATCATCTCCGATACCGATCCCGTCCTCCACGATTACTGGCAGGACCAGGAGGCCGAANCCGCCTACGAACAACTCTGCAAGTTCTACGTTGGCCTCACCCGCGCCCGACANGCCAACTANCTCATTGCNCCNNGNCTTCCCNCCCGAAGCAANAAGCGNAACTTNATCCGCCTCCTGCACGAGACCATCGCACAGGACAANCCGCCCACCGTNGAGATCGGCCAGGCCCGGGCCCTCACNCTCTACGAATCCTCCGGGNATACCGCGAACCCGAAGTGGTTCGAGNGCTACAGGNGCGAGCAGCCNCCCGAACCACCCGGGGATGAAGAAAGCGCCCCTTCCNGCCTGGAGCCCCGCGAGCATCCGCGCCGCCANATTCCTTCCGCTCCCGGNTCCGGNAATCTGGNCGGNGGCAGTCTCTTCTCCCGCGAGAGNCATCGNGCCCGCAACCACGGNANCATTGTGCACGCTCTTCTGGAGGANNTCGAGTGGNTGGACGANCTTGNCCCGCCCGGGGATGTTCCCTGCTGGGAGNAGCACCGCCATCGTGCGCCACACCTCTTNGAGGCCGCCCGCGAGGAAGTGAGNCGCAGCCTCGCCGACCCCTCCTTCCAGNCGGCCCTGAGCCGGCCACNGNTCCGGAAAAACGAGACCATCGAATGCTGGCGCGAACGNCACTACGAACTGCTCCGGAANGGCAACTGGATCTCGGGCATCTTTGATCGTGTCCACGTGANCTACGGCTCCGATGGCATGCCGCTCCGCGCCACCATCCTTGATTTCAANACCGACCGGATGGAGACNGNATCCGACGCCGCTGACGCCGCNNANCACTATCGNNCGCAACTCGAGAGCTATCGTGAAGCCATCACNCAGCTTCTCGGNCTTCCAACTGCGCGGATCACCACCCTCCTCCTCTTCACCAAGCTCCCCCTTGTCATGGAGCTCAACCCTTAACTGCCGNTCNNCGCATCACNACTGTCGAAACCGGACGGCTCTTTCCGCGTGCTCCANTCCCCCCGCCCCATCACGCCCACCGACGTCGGCANCCACTACGACCGGCTGGACTGGTTCTACCGCTCCTTCTGGGGTGAACACCTCCATCACGGNGTCTGGGAGGCCGGGGANGNCCATTCCGTGGAAGAGGGCACGACCCGCCTCCTCGAACTCCTNCTTGCTCCNCTCGAACCCGGACCNGGCNGCCGGATCATCGACATCGGCTGCGGCTATGGGGCCGATGCCCGTCGGATCGCGGAGAANAGCGGCGCTTCNGTCACCGGCCTCACCATCTCCCGCTCCCAGGCGGAAAGNGCCCGGCGGNAACCGGCNCCGGGCCGCGGAACAGTGCGGATTGAACAGGGNGACTGGCTCCACAACGACTTCCCNGACNACAGCTTCNATGCCGGCCTGGCCATCGAGTCGCTCGCCCANATGCCGGACAAGGAGGCGTTTTTCNGCGAACTGCACCGCGTTCTGGTNCCGGGTGGGCGAACCGCCCTCGCCTGCTGGACCGTCACTCCGNATCCCACCGCTCTCGAGCACCTGCTTCTCAGGCACCTCTGCCTGGAGGGAACCCTTCCATCCCTCGGCACGGTGGAAAACTACCGTCAGNTTGCNGAGAGCGCCGNTCTCGCCGTGGTCGCCTGCCGCGATCTCACGGAACTGGTTGNGCCGACCTGGNAACTCATCGCGCGGCGNNTCCTGCGCGCCCTTCCTCAANCACGTTTTCTGGGTCCCGCCCTGNGNNTGGCTTTACGCCGNCCCCCNCTGGTCTTCACCATNCCCGCCATGATCCTCGCCTACCGCACGGGCGCCCTCCGCTATACGGCCTTCTGGCTGGAGAAACNATCGTGAGGCCCCGCTGGCCGNCGNCCANCNCCTACCACTCCACGTGCACGTGCGTCCGGTGCCCCGGTATTCCCGGTCCNCGCACCTCNCGCGCTCCCAACTGNCGGCATCTCNTCATGAAACCCTTCACNTGGGGGTTCNCCCACCCGACCTTGATCCCATTGATGTAATCGACATCAAAGGCCGCTCCTTCGTAGTGGCGCGATTTGCCGCTATGCGAACCACCCGCNAGCTCCGTCACCCGGAACGACCAGCCGGAACGGGTCAGNTAGTGCATGGCCCACAAGACGCGGTTGTCGAGATAGGCTGATCCNCCGGGAGCNCGCTGATAGGNACTGCGNNTTGANCGCTGGCCCCGCTCCGCCTGGCGCATATTGTCAACGGCAGTGGCATTNTCACGCCGACCGCTTACGTGAAAGTTGGCCAGACCCACTCTNGGATTACGCAGGAGCGAATANGCCAGNGTCTGGCGCACCGAAATCGACTGNGAGGNNCCCAACGANCCGGANCTGCATCCTCCACTCAGCAGGACTCCGGCAAGAACCATGATNGCAANGGCCAGNGATGCNGTCCCTCTCACGCGNCCACTNTATCACAGNAACAGCCCTGGTGACAATCAGAGGTGCNCATCTTGATACCGGNAAGATCCCCTGATCCACGGCTTGCCTGACCCNCGATGGGAGTTTACCACCCCGCATGGCCAAGGGATACGACGTGAATCAGGAGCGCAGGCAGGCCCTCTCCCTCTTCGGNAAGGANCTCGCCCGCCGGGCCAAGTCGAAGTGTGAACTGACCCAGGCCNGTGGAGTCCCCCTGGTCACCTANGAGATCCCGCCCGTCCCCAACGACCCCGACTTTGAGCGCTGTCTNCTCGTCAGCGAGGACGTCCTGGCNCAANTGGAACAACCACGNAGCNTTCGTNCCGGCGAGTGGCGTCATCTCAACGAAGTCATCTGGTCAGACATNCCTGCCGTNCANGCCATGGCCCTGCGCATCCTCCNCCANCTCGCCCCCGCCGAACCCTGGGCNCAGAACCTCATTGAGGAATCCTACCTCGATNNCGGGGTGGANGCNCTGGCNAACGAGNCCCCCNTGTGAANTCNNCTGGNTGANCAACGCCCCNGCNCCGGGANAACTGCAAACCAAGCCTTACNCNTCCACTCCGAAGAAGTCNCGCAGGACATCGCGGTGGACCGGNCGTTTGAAGGGCGGNAGCCACTGCAGGTCAAAGAGCGATGGCTTTACCCAGGTGTGNCTGCGAAACTCNCGNGGCTCCTGGTTCACGTTGATGGGAGGCGCNCCCTCCTTCAGGCGGCAGAGGAAATACGTCTGCGTCTGCCCGTCGAACTTTCCCTTCCTGCCCTTCTTGCTCTTCTTGACCTCTGGCGGGAAGAGGTAGCAGTAGCCGTCCCGGGACTCGAGCACCTCGTAGCTGGAAGGTGGCAAACCGACCTCCTCCTCCACCTCACGGTGCAGGGCCTCCAGCGGAGACTCTCCCTCGTCCATCCCTCCCTGCGGAAACTGCCAGGCCCCCTCGATCTTCAAGCGTTCGCAGATCAGGAGTTGATCNTGGTCATCAAGAAGCAGGAACGCCACATTGGGACGATAGGTCGGCACGAACANAGAAAAGCGGNTCGCANCNCCTCCTACAATCGAGAACTGCAGGGGATATCCCNCAAACGATCCTTTGACGCGCCNNGATCCAACCCTAATATTGCTGGTGACAAACCAAGGATACGATCATGAAAACACTGCCCGTCCTCGCTCTCTTCGTCATGTCCCTGCTCGCCGGAGCCCAGGACACNGCCAACCCCAACAGCACTGCCACCGGCCAGGACGGCAAGCNCTTCAACGATTCCCTGGCAGAGAAAGGTTTCTGGCAGGGNTCCCTGCCCGGTGGCAGCTACCTGGTGGCCCTCAGNCGCATCACCTCCATCAGCAAGCACGAATATCTCCTCGACGGNAACCTGATCNTCACCGAGGTCACNATCGACACCCTCGGCGCCACCACCCTGCGCGTCTATCAGATCACTCCCGCCGCCCANTACGGCTCTCTCGCCACCGGTCGCAAGATCGTGGAACGCGGCAAGGACCTGCTGGACCGGGCTGGNCAACGCACCGGAGCCGACGTGGCCAACATGGTCCATAAGNAGTATCCTGCCACCACCCACTCCAAGACCATCGAGTTTCGNGTGAAGGATCTCGGCACCCTGGANGCCCTCCACAACAGTGCNCGCACCGCGTGGATCAGCNGCAAGGGGCGNAAGTTNNNCGTCAACGAGTAGCTNCCGCNGAGCAATTGCCCGGCCACATNATGCNGGCGGGCNCCATGNCNGCGACCTGCTGTTACTTNTTAATCCCCANCTCCCGCTCNGGAAGNCTCTNCTGCTTCTTCGGCGGCTGATNGGGCAACTTCCCCTTCTCCCCGGTTCCCGGGCTCTTTTCCTTCTCGTCTGCCNGCTTCTCCTTTTCNCCGGNGGCCTCCTCGNCCTCNNCCTTCTTCTCNCCAGATTCAATTCCCAGTTCCCGCCCGATCAGGTCGAGNNCCTTCCCGGGCNCCTTCCCCAGATCCCGNAACAGCGGAAGACCTNCCTCCTTCTTGTCGTCNCGACCGGTTTGCTCATCCGNCGGNGTCTTCTCCNTNGCTTCCCCGGTGGGNTCCTCTTNCTTCCCGGGCTCTTNCNCNTCCCCGGGTAATTCCGGNAGCTCTCCGGGCNCATGGTTCCNNTCNCGNCCCCGTGGCNATCCCAGGATNCCNTCAATCACACTGCCAACCCCGTCTTGAAGGGGCTTAACNGGGTTGGNAATTCCACTCAGGATGTCACTACCNCGNCCGATGATCNCGGCCCCGAGNTCNGCAGCCGCNCCCCCNGTCTTCCAGAGCGTCNTGGCCANCTCTNCCGCCACCTTNCCTCCCTGCNTGAGNACCAGNTGGCCGTTCACCATTTCATACATCCACTCGAANCCNGCNGCNATCAGGCGGTCGCTCANGTCCTCCCGCGGGNNNNTGGTCGTGCCCGTGATTTTNACCGGNGNCCAGTGCAGCCCTTCCCTGCCNGGATGNAAGACCCGGTGGGCNGCGCCCGGAATNCTGGCCAGCGTGGAGGGCGTAAGCCCCAGGNGCAGATCCCCGTCAAGTTGACCGTCCTCNATCGTGAGCNNGCCNTCGATCCGCAACAGGCCATCGCTCACAANCACGATATCGGTAAGCTCCAGTCGCTTCCCTTCCTGCCTGAATTNCANNTCCGCCCTGCGCAGNGAAAGACGNCGNAANCGTTCGGTCGCGGTGTAGGATGCGATNCGGTCAAGNANCGGAAGAGCGGTGAGATNNCCNTCNCTCANNCGCAGGTCTCCNGCNATGAGAGGNGTCTNCNNNANCTCNCCNTCCACCNTGAANNTGGAAGTNANCTCACCGGTGATGCGCTTGGNCCAGTCNTCNGGNACCACCTCNTCACACTGCACNTCNNCCAGNCTNCCCTCGAANAANTAGTCNCCGCTCCCGAAATCGATCTCTCCCTCNGTGGCCAGNNGTCCCGAGGAAAAGACCTTCCACGATCCATTCTTGAGGATGAGTTCATCATCGATGTAGCGCAGGTTCGCCTTCTGGAGATCCANNNTGGGGAAAAGNGANAGCGGGGTAAGCAGCTGCCCNCGGGAAAGNGNNGCCTCGTAGGANCCCCTGCNCTGNCCCGGTTTCAGTATTCCCTTCACCTCNNCCCAGCGCAGCGCNGTNTCNCCNAANTCCACCNNNCCNCTNAGTTCATCNATNCGCGCGGTCTCNAACTTGANCNCCTNCCGGCCNNNNTCCTCAAANTGNGGNCCNTCTNTNGTNACATCCACCTCCACNTNCAGCCGNCGCANCTGNAGTTCTTCAGTCTCAACCCGTTTTCTCANAAGGGGAACAAAGCGGACCTCGGTCTTCAATTCCTCTGCCTCAATGCGACGGATCAGGCCCTCACCCTCTGCAATGAAATTAGGAGNGCTCAATTCAATCCCGTCCCACTTGAATNTGTCGAACTCAGCCTCCACCTCCAGCGCCTCACTCACCTTGAGGTTCACCAGTAGACGGAAACCGTCACTGCGCAGNTAGTTCTTCAGCCACATGTAGCNAANCGGCACCAGCAGGGCNCCCAGCACCAGAATCCCCACCAGCAGGCGCCCNANCCACACCCGGGTGCTGCTGCCCCGGGAGGACCCGGCTCGTCTACGTNCTCTGCGGGAGGCCATTACTTACGAGAGGGTAACACTCNTCCGGGTNCGCTCAAGATTCCTCTTTNCTGCCCCGATCAGGNAAGTCCCTGCCGAAACGCCCCTGGCCTTGCGACGTTTGTACTTCCCAGCAGGCGGAGGGTGGGTTTCAATCCCGAGGTTGATCCCTCCGCCCGNTTTCGCATCCGGCCCCATCGCCACCCCGATCCCCATCCAGCGTGCTAGAGCTCAAGGAGGTCTGTTTCACCATCCAGAAAGACGGCGANCCCGTTCACCTCGTGAACAAAGCCAGTCTCGCTGTTCCACGGGGACACTTCATGGCCATCGTGGGCCCCTCCGGCTGCGGAAAGACCACTCTCCTCAAGACCATCGCCGGACTCAACCCCGAGTCCGAAGGCTCCCTCTGGTGGGACGGGCGCAATCTCTCCGAGGAGGGCGACCTGGAACCATGGGAAATCGGCTACGTTCCCCAGTTCTCCATCGCCTACGACGAACTCACCGTCGATGAGGCGGTCGAGNCCGCAACCCGCCTGCGGGTAAAGAGCAGGAACCTTGAGGATCTTGACCAGCGTATCGACCGCNTCCTTGAGGAAACCGGTCTGGCTCCCATTGCCGACCGCCATATCAAGGTCCTCTCCGGCGGACAGAAGCGGCGCCTCGGACTCGCCATGGAGCTCGTCTCCGACCCCAAGCTTCTCCTCTGTGACGAGGTCACCANCGGACTTGATCCCCGTTCCGAACGCGAAATCGTACATCTCCTCCACGACCTTTCCCGNAACGATGGCCGCACCGTTATCCTGGTCACGCACTCTCTCGCTCATCTCNAACTCTACGACTCGATCCTCGTAAACCACGAGGGCAGCGTCGCCTNCCACGGTCCCCCNGNCCAGCTCACCCACTACTTCTCGGTCGACGACTCCGAGGAAGTCTACCCCGCCCTCGCCAAGCAGACTGGTGAGGAATGGCAGGANTCCTGGGNAAAACACCGCGNAGCCTACTACCGAAAGCTCGAACGNACGCGCNAACTCCATATCGAGACCGGCGTGATCAAGTTGCCCGCCAGTGAGGAATCCACCGGCGAAGAGGACGAACAGGCGACCAAGAAGAAGAAGAAGAACAAAACTGNGCCTCTTCGCCTGCCGAGCACCTTCAGCCAATTCGGAACCTTGCTCACCCGGCGCTGGAAAATCTTCTTCCGCGACCGNACCCAGGTCCTGCTCCAGGTCGCCATCCTGCTCTGCTTCCCCATCCTCGTTACTTTCTTTGCCGAACGGGGAAAGGAGCCCATCAAGCGCCTCTCTGATATTCCAGAGGAGAATATCGTCCTCGAACTGCAATCCCGGGTCGAGGTCCGCGAGGACCAGATCCGGGTCGGCGCCGCCGTCTCGGGAATGATCATGTTCGAGGTCATCCTCCTCGCCCTGATGGGCTCCAACAATGCCGCCCGCGAAGTGNCNGGGGAACGGAAGATCATGGAGAAGGAGAAGTTCNGCGGCGTCCGCCCAGTCTCCTACCTTCTCAGTAAACTCGCCTTCCTCACCTGTCTCATCCTTGCGCAGTCACTCTGGATGGCCATGTTCGTGGAGTTCTTCTGGCAATTCAGTGGCTCCTTTGTCAGCCATGTCTCCTTCCTCATCCTCNTCAACGCCTCCATCACCGCGATCTGCCTGGCCATCTCTTCCATCATGAAGACCCCGGANCAGTCTTCCCTCCTCTCCATCTATCTCGTCGGCTTCCAACTCCCCCTCAGCGGCGCCGTCCTCGCCCTTCCCGAGTTCTTCGAAAACCTCACTCAACCCTTCGTCTCCGCCTACTGGGCGTGGTCCGGCAGCATCGANGCCCTCGGTGGCAATATCCATACCGCCGTCGATGTGATCACCGANACCGAACTCTCACCCGGCAATATCTGTTTCTTCGCTCTCTGCGCCCAGACCATGGTTGGAATCATTGCAGCCTGGATGGGAATGGTGCGCCACCAATGGGACAATTAGGCCTCTTTCCCCATGAATTGCCNCCNCAAATGACAGCTCCCANATCACCCGAACGGGTGGATCAGGGCTGCCTCTGCTCCTTTCTCCGAACCCTCCCGGGCCGGAATTCCCGAATTCCTAGGTTTAGCAATCTCCGATTCCCCNGTAGAATCCCACTGTTCCTTCCCNTTAGCGCTTAGAATCAAGAATATGGGTCGCCGCGCCAGCTCCGGTCTCAACGCCACCGCCATCATCGGTATCGCGGCGGTCGTCCTNGTCGTCNTCGTCGGCGGCGCCTTTGTCCTGAAGAAGGGCAAGAAGGAGGGCTTCACCGGACAACCCCTCCCCNTGCAGGAAACCTTCNCCAANGCCACCGCCATGCGACGCAACGAATACACCGTGGAAGGCACGGTCTTNCGCATCGAGAGCCGGGATTCCGGNGTNGGCGTCTGCCTGATGGTGGAAAGTGATAGCGGCGAGGAAGNGGCAGTCTTTGTCAAGGTCCCTGAGGATATTGCAACCATCAACCTGGAACGCGACGTCANTTACGCCTTCANGATCCGGGTGGAAGAAGGNGGCGTAAACGTTGCAACCGNGATCAAGAAGCCCTAGAATACCGAGTAAGAGATCAGCCAAGCAATCCGGCATGAAGAACCAATTGATCCGAATCGCGCTCCTCCTCGCCCTCAGCGGCGTGGCCCCGGGCCAGGTCTACACCCCGCCCACTCCCGGCAAGAAGCCCAACGCCGTCCCCACCGATACCAGCACCACGGTCAACCGGCAGCAACCCGCCACCAAGTCTCCCTTCGGGGAGGAAATTCCCCTTCTCAATCCGGGTGATGAAACCATCACGGTCGCCGGTATCACCATCCCCCTGGGGGACAACCGCATCATGCGGTCCCGCTTTGAGAAATACCTCAGCCAGCCGGAGGAAAACTCCGAGGATGCCAGGATCTACCGCAGCAATATCGACCGGATCCTCGCGGACCTTTCGCCTTACCGGAAGGGAGGGCCTGATATCAAGACCGCCTACCAGACTCTTCCGGCCGCTTCCGCCTTTCCCGCTGACGCACGCATCTGCATGACGCTGGCCGAGGCCGTCTACGTCGCCATGCTGGCCAAACGCGACAACCGGAACCTCCACAAGCTCAATACCGCCCTGGAGGANGAGAAGCAGAAGCGCATCCGCGACGGGGACTGGAAGNCCCGCCACGACCGCGACCAGAAGACCGGCAATGTCAAATCCACCAGCCAGGGAGGCGGCGAGAAGAAGAACCAGAAGAATACCGAGGCCACGTCCACCGGNCGNGGNGCCCAGTCNCTNGAATANGCCGANATNCTNCGNCGNATCGNGGAGGTCGANGCCNTNAAGAANANNAATCATCGCNCNGTCNGAGNTGCAGGAANTNCGCTCNAAGATNCANTANCAGGCNAACATGGCNCTCTGGACCATGCAGCGCCGNTATCAGCANGTCCTGATGGCCTCGCGCTTCTANAACCAGATCTGGAAGGANGGNGACNCTNCNCTNCACATNGANAAGAACTCNGANGTCTCCAAAATGTTCAGCGAGAGTCTCGGAGTAAACCCAACTGTCTCNACNCTCGACTCCATCGCCAATGAGGCGATTCAAGAGGTCAATAAGGCCGTGGAGGCCGTCAACTTTCTTCTTGAGCGCGACGAACTCCACACCGCTCAGAAGCGTCTTCTCGAGGCCTTCTTCATTGGAGAATATCTCGCCCCGGTGGCCACCCTCGAACGGGAGAAGAAGCTCCGGATCCAGCTCTACGTGAGAAGCCTGTTTGAACTCTATGACGCCATGCAGGCCAAGAACTACACCCAGGCGCAGAAACTGGTGGCCCAGCTGAAGGACACCGCCAAGGACTTCCCCTCCGCCAAGGCGGAGAGCGCCATTACCGGCTACACCTTCGCCAGTAACATGGCCATTCAGAGTGCCAAGGCCGCCCTTCTTGAGGGCGACAAGGACACGGCCAAACAGGAAGTCCAAGCTGCCGCCGAGATCTGGCCCACCAACCCGAAGCTTCAGGAGTTCAGCGATCTCGTTGACAAGAGTGGAGGGATACTGGTCGCGCGCAATGACTTCGACCGCCTGCTCCGCGAACAGAATTTCCGGGAGATCTTCAAGCGCCAGTATGAATTCGCCCCGGCGGTCAAGGACGACGCAACCAAGGTAGATGCCCTGAAAACGGTTATCAAAAACATCCTCAAGATCGACACCACTATCGTGGTCGCACGCCAGGCCGATACCCATGGCAACAGCTATGCGGCCTGGGAGGCCCTTGCCGCCCTGCGCTCGCAGAAGGAATTCTCCAAGGACCCGAAACTCGGAGAGGAAATTGAAACCCTCACCCCCAAGGTCGCACCCTTTGTCGATGCCCTGCAGCATGCCCGGAAGTTCGAGGACTCCAGGCGCGACCAGACCGGCTCCGCCATCGCCTGGTATCTCAAGGCCCTGCGCATTTACCCGGGCAGTGAGATGGCCGAGGAAGGATTCCAGCGCCTTCTGGACAAGGTTCTGCCGGAAAACGACCTCCTTCCTCCGCCCGCCAGATCCAGCACGGAGACTTCCCTGGACCCTGTCGATCGTGCCGTGAACTAACGGTTGGGGACACGCAGCCGTTCCCGAAAAGACAGATCGGAAAAGCAGGATTGATGCCCCATCCGCGCCCTGAGTAACCTGCTCCCTGTGAAGCACGTATTCTCCAACCTTCCCTTCGCGCTGGCCATCCTCGTGATCAGCGCTCTCGTTTCTTCCTGTGCAAGTGGATCGCTGGAAGCGAA
>PBXZ01000178.1:0-14066 GCA_002729415.1 Candidatus Poribacteria bacterium
AAATCCATATCACTACACCAGTCAAGCTTAGCACAACTCAGCCATCTCTTTAGCAAAATAAGTTAAAATAATATCCGCACCAGACCGTTTGATAGCAGTCAGCATTTCAACCATAGCAGCCTCTCCATCCAACCAACCCAACTTATTCGCTGCTTTTATCATGGCATACTCCCCACTGACATTGTAGGCCACCACCGGCAGATTGACCCTAGCTTTGATCTCTGCAATCACATCCAGATAAATAATAGCNGGTTTAACCATCACCATATCTGCCCCCTGATCGACATCCATCAAAATCTCACGAACTGCTTCACGCCGGTTTGCCGGATCCATCTGGTAAGTCTTTTTGTCACCTGAACGAGGCTCAGAATTCAAGGCATCCCGAAACGGTCCATAGAAGGCCGAGGCATACTTAGCTGAATAAGCTAGAATACCTACTCTTGTATAACCATGTTGATCTAACCCTTTTCGGATAACGCCAACTCGACCATCCATCATATCTGATGGAGCAACAATATCCGCCCCTGCTTCTGCCTGGGAAACGGCCATCCTGACCAAGATCTCCAGTGTCGCGTCATTCAAAATTNCGCCATCTTGCACCAAACCATCATGACCATCAATGGAATAAGGATCCATCGCCACATCGGTAACAATCGTTATCTCTGGCACCTCGCTCTTAATCTGACAGATAGTTCGCTGCAAAAGCCCATCCGGATTGGTAGACTCCGAAGCTACTCTGTCTTTTAGTGAATCAGGCAAGGAAGGAAATAGCGCAACTGCTAGGATCCCCAGTTGATAGGCCTCTTGGCACTCTTTGACAACTAGATCAGAGCTCAAACGAAAACAGTCAGGCATCGACTCAATCGGAATCTGTTTTTCTTGACCATCAACCAAAAACAGTGGCAGTATAAAGTCTGATGGGTGCAGACGGGTTTCTCTAACCATTGACCGNATGGAAGCAGTTTGACGGTTACGTCGCGGGCGGTGATCAATTCGAAAAGTCACTGCTTTAGAGATACTCCTGAATCTTCGTTACCATTGCAGCCAGTTCCCCTTGGTCAGCCTGTTGCGAAAGCGCAAAATTGAAATCGCTCATGCTGTTGGTGGGAATCAAGTGCACATGCGTATGTGGAACTTCATACCCAGCCACAACCACCCCAACTCTCTGACAATAAGTTGCTTTCTTGATGGCGGTACCAACTTTCTTGGAAAATATCATCAGACCGGACAACAAATTGTCCTCAAGATCAAAGATATAGTCGATTTGTCGCTTAGTAATAACCAACGTATGTCCTGGACGGATGGGATTGATGTCCAGAAAGGCTAGGTACTGATCGTCCTCCAGAATTTTGTGGCACGGTATATCGCCATTGACAATCTGAGTAAAGACTGAGGCCATCAAACTCCCTCAGCTTCGGTTTTTTGATCTATGAATTCTTGAAGTTTACCAAGACTACTCCCTTTAGTAAAGGCACTTAAAAGGTCAATAGGTACTGGAAACACCAATGTCGAATTTTTCTCAGCAGAGACTTCAATCATTGCTTGAAGGAAACGAAGTTGTATAGCCGTTGGGTCGGCACTAAGTTGCTTTGCTGCACTAGCCAGGGCCTCTGACGACTCTAGTTCACCAGCAGCATGNACCACCTTAGCACGACGTTCTCGTTCTGCTTCGGCTTGCTTGGCCATAGCCCGTTTCATCTCCGGAGGCAAATCGACATGTTTGATCTCCATAGCAATGACTTCAATCCCCCAATTCTGGCAGTGCTTAGNAATAATTTCCTGTAGATCTTGATTCAATGTCTCTCGTTCGGACAAAAGATCATCCAGCTCTGCACGCCCTANCACACTTCGCAAGGTGGTCTGGGCCATTTCGGAAATAGCAAACCCAAACTCTTCAACTTCGACAANAGCCTTATCCGGATCAGTTACACGAAAGGTCAACACTGCATTAACTTGAACAGAAACATTGTCTTTTGTCATCACTTCCTGTGGCTTGACATCATCCACAATAGTCCGAAGGCTCACACGTTCTATACGTTCAATCCAAAACGGAATTAGCAGTACCAATCCCGGCCCTCTAACACCACTCAGCCGTCCAAGACGAAAGACGACAACACGTTGATACTCCTTAACAATACGGATAGTCGTCGCCAGAAAAACAATTGCCACTACTGCACCAACACCATACCAAATATTTGGCATACATTTTCTCCTTACTAAGGTAAATAACTACTCTGTTCCCAATGCTGANCAATCTTCCATTCCGACCTTACTCTGAACAAGATCCTGCACCACAGATTTATCCAAGCCGAAACGAACATAAATCCCGCGAAAACTCTCCAANCGAGACGGTTTTGAGAACGGACTGAGNAAAATCCCATGTTGNTCAATATAATAACTTCGGAATTCATTCCATAATCGATTTTGTTTAAAAAAAAATGAGGAAACGGTGATTNNATCATCGTAAACTTCNTAACGGANCGGGAAAAAATATTGACGGAGCGACCCGAAAAGGAANAAGNTAGAGAGAAAAGTGACCCCCAACGAATCAAANAGAAATTGGATGCCTATCACCAAAANAACCAGAAAAAGAACCAGAAAAACCGATTTTCTGGGGCTATCAAGTAGAGGATGGACAACCCAAACATATTGCGGGGGCTTCCGAGTCNACATCAGAAACCAAGATACATCCAATCAACCAAGGCAGTGGCTCTGCNATTCTCAGTTCGCTTTGCTATCCTCAGTTGCATTGGCTTTGCTATCCTCAGTTGCATTGGCTTTGCTATCCTCAGTTGNATTGACTTTGCTATCCTCAGTTGCATTGACTTTGGTATCCTCAGTTGCTTCCGTCTGATTGGNCTCAAATGCTGGCGCCTTCTGATCTGAAGATTGACCTGATTGAGAAGTTGCCTCAACAGTTTTATCNTCTATCGGAGACAACTGACCACCTGTTGAGTCTCCGTAGAATCTCATCAACACAAAAGATATAGAGAGAAAAGCCACTGCTAACCATGTTGTTGCTTTACTCAGAAAAGTTGCAGCTCCATGGCCGCCCAAAACCGATTGTAACCCTTCACCACCAAATGCGCCAGATGCCAACCCCCCATCTTTGCTATCCTGCAACAGGATAATAATCACTAACAAAAAGCAAACAACAACAAAAACAGCAATGATAAATCCTAAAACAATTCCCCCCATACTAATTCCTCCGTGCAGCCGCAATTATACCGGCAAACGATTCAGCTTCCAAGCTAGCGCCACCTACTAATGCACCATCAACATCCACTTGCGATAACAAGTCAAGAGCATTTGCAGGTTTGACGCTACCACCATATTGAATTCGTATTTGACTAGCCACTTCTTTAGAATACTTTCCCGCGAGCAACCGGCGGATATACGCGTGCACCTCCTGCGCCTGATCCGGTGTAGCTACCTGACCAGTTCCAATTGCCCAAACAGGTTCGTAAGCAATAACTGATGCCAGCAGTTGATCAGCAGACAACCCTTCAACCGCACCTTCCACATGGTCATGAATAACCAACTCAGTTTTCCCGGCTTGACGTTCAGCCAAATGCTCCCCTACACAGATAATGGGTACTAGATGGGCGTCCAGTGCAGATTTCACCTTCCTATTGACCATTTCGTTGTTTTCTCCAAAGTACTGCCGACGCTCTGAATGGCCAATAATTACATAACTACAACCTACATCCCGAAGCAATCCTGCAGAAACCTCACCAGTAAAAGCGCCACTTTCTTCCCAGTACAAATCTTGAGCCGACAGACCAATTCGAGTTTCTTCAAGGACGGCAGCTACCGCAGATAGAGCGGTAAAAACAGGGGCGACAACAATCTCAACCCCGTCCGTAGCATCAGCTACCAGCAACTGAAGTTCAGCGACAAAATCAACCGCTTGGCTGATTGTCTTGTTAAGTTTCCAGTTTCCTGCAATAATTGGTTTCCTCATGCAATTGTAATTCCCTTACTTTATAGTAAACGAGATGCTAATTCAACAAGTCGGTTAGAATACCCAGTCTCATTATCATACCAAGATAAAACCTTGATGAGATTACCTTCAATTGCATTAGTAAAAGGAGCATCAAAAATCGACGACAGTTTATTTCCATTGAAATCAATAGACACTAGCGGATCTTCAGAATAACCAAGGATGCCACTCAACTCATTTTCAGCTGCCTCCTTAACCACAGCATTGACCGCCTCAACATCGGCATTTTTTTGGAGATCAACCGTAAGATCAACAACAGAAACGTTGACGGTCGGCACTCGGATCGCCATGCCATCCAGTTTCCCTTCCAATTCAGGAAGCACTCGGGACACCGCAACAGCNGCCCCAGTGGTCGTCGGAATCATTGAGAGTGCTGCAGCTCTAGCACGTCGCATATCTTTATGCGGAAAATCGTGAACACGCTGATCACCAGTATAAGCGTGAATTGTAGTCATTAGACCTCTGTTGATACCAAAGTTATCCATTAGTACTTTAGCCAGCGGCGCGAGACAGTTTGTCGTACAAGAAGCATTAGAAATAATATGATGCTTTTCTGAATCGTATTTGTCGTCGTTAACCCCAATGACAACAGTGATATCCTCACCCTTAGCAGGTGCTGAAATAAGCACCTTCTTTGCACCACCTGATAAAATGTGCTTTTCGGCATCGGCTCGTTCAGTGAAAAAACCAGTTGATTCTATAACAATATCAACCTCTAATTCTCCCCAAGACAGATCAGCCGGGTCTCGTTCAGACAATACTGTTAACTCGTTACCATTGATCANAAGCCCAGANTCTGTAGCCGAAATCTCATCATCAAGAATACCGTGTACCGAATCGTACTTGAGAAGATGAGCGAGCGTATTCGGATCAGTCAAATCGTTAACAGCAACAACATCAAGATTGAGATCTGGATTACCTAATATGGCTCTGAAAGCATTNCGACCAATACGACCAAAACCGTTAATTCCCACTCTAGTTGACATTCAATAANATACCCCCCATAAAAAAATCACANCCAGNAATTATGACACAAAATNCGTAGATTCGTCAAGGTTCAGAATNGAGACTGNACATNACCGAACTCAAGCTAGTTGCTATATTTAAACACTTCACCTAATTCGCNACAAAACNAAAACANGAACATACTAGANGTNAAGCATAGACAAAACCATCACAACCCAATCGAGGATCACCCTATTAGTTCTTGAGCTAGTCAGGGCGACTCAATTGAAATACATCGTTAATATTGCGACAAACATGCTTAACTTGAAAATCCAGCATAACGAGCGCGATTGCGTTTTTGAAACACAAGAGAAAACCCGAACACATCAATTCATTATCAAATAATCAGAAAAAGAAAATGAAACCAAAGAACAAGTTTATTTGACAGCTTTTTGGGCACGTCTAAATTTCTCCCTGCTGAACTGTCCCCACTCTTTCAATTTGCGATTACGAAAATCGGACTTTTTCCACTCTGTTTCTGAGAGGCGCATCGCTTCGTCTTCTGTAATAGGAACCTCACCCAAAATTTGGATAGCCGCTGCACGTTTTTGTAGATCCTCGGTTTTGTTAATCGCTTTCCACGCTCCAACTAGATTTTTATGGTTTTCAATCACCAATGTACCAATCAAATCACTAACAATATCCCAGCGGATCCCTCCTTTTTCAGCATCATATTGAATCGGGGTCAAGTTACGTGTAAACGGATTCGGAACTACACATCTTTCACCAAGTTTATCGTAGAGAGCAGGAATTACACTCGCTCGATTCAAACCACCCGGCCACTTTGGACCTTCCGGATCACCATTTGGTAAAACCCACAATTTTTGGGCAGCATCGGATAACGTAAAGGCAACAAATTCTTTCGCAACCTCCAAATTCTCAGCACCTACTAAGATGGCAATTGAGTCGGGACTAACCACTGCAGCATCAGGAGGAATAACGAACTTGATTTTTTCTTTACCAGCAACTGCAATCTGTGCATAGGCGTAGAAATCTATAGCCATACCATAAATAACTTGCCCTTTGACAACATCCTTTGGAATCGCATTTGAGCCAGCGGAGAAACTTCTGACATTGGCACCCAACTGGGTAATTAGAGCAAAACCTTTCTGCCATCCATAGCCCTGAAGAATAATCTCATAGATCATATGCGCACTCCCACTCTCACGAGGATCAGCGGCACCAATTTTACCAAGTAACCCTGGTTGTGTTAGATCCTGCCAAGTTTTCACCTCAGGTAATTTGAGACGCTGACGTAAAAACTCATTATGCATAATGCCAAAACTAGATAGTGCTGCACCATACCACCGATATTGGGAATCATAAACAGGAATCCCATAAATCTCTTTGGGTATACGATTTAATTCTTCTTCAGGCAGTTTAAATGAACGTAACAATCCCATCTCAGCAAGTTTTATGTAATTATCAGTCCCTCCACCAAAGAAGAGATCTATACCAATTCCTTCTGGAACACGCTTGAATTCTGCTTCAATAAACCGAAAATCAGATGAACTACCTCCTTGATCAATCCAGTCCAACTGAACATCATGACCTGTTTTAGATTTGTACCACGCTTTGAAGTTACGATCAAATTCTCTCTCAATTCCCTCCCAGTGTGGTGACATAATGACAAGTTTGTCCTCAGCACCCAAGCTAAACTGCAAAACCAAAACTGAACAGCATATAAAACCAACGAAACTGGATAATTTAGGTAGCAACCCTAATCCTCTCCTCAAAAGCGAAAATGATTTTCGCGAAAACAAATGTTAAACCATAAAGACCAAGCGTTTAAATCAGAAACGTAACATCGGAGTAATATTCGGCATTTTCCATATCAAAATTAGAACAACGACTAAGAGAAATACATACCAGATTATACGGCCCCATCCAGTTCTATACTGCCTTTTCACGTCGGATGTGAGCTTCATTTCGTTCCTGTAATCTACAATTTCAACTAAGAATTTCGTCCAAGATATTATGTTGTTTCAACTGGAAAATCCGATTTTACTCTTTTCGCTTGCAGTATGGATATACCATAACCGAAGACCTCTTCAACTGTAAACTCGATCTCACTAAAACTGATCTTCTCTCCCTGTTCAGGCAACCGACCAAGCAATTTCAATATGAATCCTCCAATTGTATCACAACGNTCCTTGGGAATTTTGGTNCCCAGTTCTTGATTTATACTATTAATGGACGCACGTGCGTCAACTATCCACGTATCAGGACTGACAACTTCAATATGCGTTGAATTCTTTTTAAAATTATAAGTGATGTCCCCAACAATCACCTCAAGCACATCTTCAAAGGTAATGAAACCTACACAACCTCCATGTTCATCAATTACAATGGCAACAGGATCTTCAGATTTGCGAAGTTCCTCCAGTAAATCACTTACCAATTTTGTTTCAGGAATGTAATACGGATGACGAACATGAGAAGTCAAATCATCAGAAGGGTTCGGCGTGTACAGAATCTCGAGGATACTAACAATGCCAGTCAAGCGATCAATGCGCTCTTCATAGACCGGAAGATACCGGCAACTTGATTTTTGGACCAATCCCTTCAGTTCTTCTGTTGATGTTGTAATATGAACAGCCATTAACTCAGAAAGGGGAATCATTACCTCGCGAGCAGTAGTAATCGACAAAGAAAAAATACCTCGCAACATATGGGCCTCATTCTCGGGAAGGACATCAATCCACTGGAAGAGGAACTCCTGAATTTGGTTTCGCGAGGGACCCACTGACTTGTTGCTCGCTCGGTTGAAAAATCCTCCTTTTCTTTTCGGCAGTCTAGGAATTATGATATCTGTATTGTTTTTCTTGGTATCTCGCGACATCTGATGTAACTTAGATTTCAATTTAGCTTCTCCTAATTTCCCTAGGAATCATTCTCTTCTATTCCCCAATGTATTGCATCCGAAAATGCTCTCATCAGCGAAGGATCACTCTCGATGATACTCCCGGTTACAATAAAATCAGCTCCCGCATTGACCTTTTCGGCTGCAATTGATGGAGTCCTAATACCACCGCCAACAATAACCGAAATTTCAAGGATATCCTTGATCTTTGATATCATCTCGGAAGGCACAGCAAGTTTAGCACCACTACCCGCCTCAAGATAAATGAGGTCCATGCCCATATACTGGGCAGCTAACGCATGCGCCCAAGCAATATCTAACTTATCTCGTGGTATAGGAGCGGAACCACTCATAAAGCTTACAGAAGTTGTGGTACCACCTTCAATCAGCATATAACCAGTTGGAATTGTGTCGAGCTCCATGTGTCGAATGAGCGGGGCTGCTCTTACCTGTTCACCAATCAAATAATGCGGATTTCGTCCACTAATTAAGCTGAGGTATAGGATTGCATCAGCGCTTCGAGAAAGCTGAAGAACAGAGCCTGGAAATAGAATGATGGGCAGGCGAGTCGCCTTTTTAAGAGATTCCGCGATAGGATCAAGATCCGTAGTCAAAAAACTACCACCAAGTAGAAGAGCGTCCACTCCCGACGCCTCCGCCAGCTCGCCCAAACGGGCACAACTGGAAACCGTATGTTGATCCGGATCAATTAACACAAAGTAGCCAGCCCTGTGTTTCATCAAAATCGATTGGAGGTAGTGTTGGGTCGTGTTAGGTTTGACCATAATCTCTTTAACAATTTCAACTAAAATCTCAGGTTCAATCTTGCGACCAATACCAATTAAACCCAACCAGCTAACACAAGATGCCGTAGTTCAAGCAAAAGACGTGGCTGGTGCCGTAGAACCGTTTTAAAAACAGTCACCATGTCAATAGTTTTATTTGGCGTTTTGTTCAAGACCGCAGCACAACGATCAAACAACTCATCACTAAATTTGAGCACACTATCACGGATCTGGCAGATATGCTTAAAGTTTTTACCAATGTCTTTATCCCAAAGAACTTGATACATACGCAATATCTCAGCTGAAACATCACCAACTCGAATCCCTTCAATAGCAGCTTCTGCGGCAAACATACCTGAAAACATCGCGTTAGCAATACCACCACCCGATATAGGATCACTATGATGTGCAGCATCACCAATCAACATAATCCCATCAGCAACTAAATCAGGCAGGCTATCACCCACTGGGACACAACCTGCCACTTGGGCCAAAATCTTTCCACTTGGGAATCTTTTTTTGACAAACTCATTGAGGTAATCGATTGCCAATTTCCCTCCTTTGCCAGATATTGTCCCGCCAATACCAACACCAACATTGGCAAGATCATCACCTTTCGGAAAAACCCAAATATAGCCTCGCGGTGCAATTTCACGCCCCAAGTAGAAATCACAGAGATCCGGTTCAATCTCAATTCCAGACATTAAATACTGGGCACAGACATCCACATCGCGCAGATCATGAGTGGTATCAATACCTGCCCATCGACCAACCTGAGATTCAACACCATCAGCTGCAATTACAATTTTAGCGCTGGATGTATATTCACGCCGATTATAACGAAAATTCACCCCATTGACAAAACTGTTCTTATCCTTTGTAATTCCAACAACAGGCGCTTTTACAATAATATCGGCACCCGCCCCAGCAGCCATTTCCGACAAAACTCGATCAAAGACTTTCCGCTCAAGCACATAGCCAGCGTTGGGTTGATCTATCTTTACAGGTGTTCCATTTGGCGAAAAAATTCGTGCCCCATGAATCTCTCGCGAAACCCAAGCAGGATCAGGTTGAATAAATTCGTGCAACGCCGGTGCACCGATTCCCTCCGCTCAGCGAACAGGCGCACCAATTTCCTGNCGTTTTTCCAACAACAAGGTACGTAANCCATTTTCAGCACAAATCTTNGCTGCAATTGATCCACCNGGCCCNGCACCGACAACGATCACATCATACTCTGAATGAACCATTTTANTTTAAAATAATCCCCTTCCTTCATATTCNGGATAGTAAATTTTTTCGTTTCTCTCCATCGCCAACGCCCCAACTGGACATCCTTTTATNCANTTAGCACAATCAATACATTTTGGTTGATCTATCTCNAAATGAAGATCCATCAGCGTAATAATATTCTCTGGACAGACNGCAATGCAAGCTCCNCAATAGCTNCAAAGTTCATCATATATATGAATCATAGTATCANTCNCTTCTCAATAGAGNNTCAGGCAAAAGAACCCANATAGACAGCAAAAAGCCCAACAAAAATATCNAGCTTCATCCACTGCTGAATCCTAGCGCAACTNTCTTTCGAAACATCGCGCCACAACTGGACTAACAAGAAAACAAGAACTAAATCCACTCCAACAACTACCACCATTAGATATAACCATGAATATATACCTAGTAAATATGGTATCAAACTAAAAAAAATCAAGGTCAACATAAATGCAGAGGCAATAACCACCGCAACATGCTCTCCCCATCGAACAGCAATTGTTCCAGCTCCTTGAGCAACATCGCCTTCAATATCTTCGATATCCTTGATAATTTCGCGTGCCGTCGTAAATAAAAAAGCAAAAGTCGCAGGAACAATGGTTTCTTTAATAGACCTCACTGTAACACCACCGGCAACAAAAGTAACCCCTGTTAGAATACCTACCACAATGTTACCTATCAATGGCGTCTTTTTTAGCCAAATAGCGTAAAAGAAAAGTGTGATCGAAACTATGAAGACAATGATAATCGCATACATGCTACCAGTTAAAACGCCGAGTAACAATCCTATCAATAACAAAATCAACGAAAAAACAAGTGCATGCTGACGCTGAATACATCCCGAAGGAATTGGTCGCAACGGTTTGTTGATAACATCAATCCGGTAATCACAAAAGTCGTTAATCGCATTGCCAGCTGATAAAACTAAAAATGCTGAAACAGCCACGATTAATGTACTGGAAGTAAAAGAACCACTTGCAAAGACCGCACCCAAAAACACAGAGACAAAAGCAATAAGCCCATTTATAGGACGCGACAACTCGACATATGCAATAGCTGTACGGACAAAACTCATCACGGATATTTTATTCCGAGCCTAACAGCATAATACCATCGAACCAAAAAAATTGTACTGGCAAACAGTATCGCATACATTGGAATGAGGATGCAAACAATGAGTGAAAGCACCAAAATCCCAATACGCGTAGATAAAATAATCGTTTTGATTTCCTTTTTAAAATTCATGTAGACAAAAAATGGGAAGCAAACCATGGTTGTGACCAGCGCAATCCGATCATGCATCCACAGAGAGGCAAGAATTGCGCAAACGAGCAGAGCTAAACTGAATTGGCACGAACGCCGAACACCAAGCAGAATTCCAGTTGTGATATCGCTATTACTACGGTCTCCACTTAGGTCCGGCAATGTTGTATTAACAAAGGCAGCCGCTACACACAACACATAAGGTATTGACCTTTGAAGAGCCACCAAAGAAACTGACAAAACCGACACCCAACCAATAAGAAAAGCAACGCAACCATACCCAATCGCATTAGCTAACAAATCAATAATTGGTTTCCCTTTGAGCCGAACCGGTCGAACCGAATACATCAGCCCCAAAACCGTTGATATAACGATCAGAACAAGATAAGGAATATTATTCCGAAATTGCAGAACCGACCAAATAATCGCGCCTACAATCAGGACAACCGCTTCGACCTTAAGAACTGGGATTTTGACATAGCCTCGTTCAATGAGATAAAGCTTACTATTCACCTTGTCAGTTTCTTGGTCAGTGATTTGGTTAACAATATAACATCCTCCTGACAGCATGGAATATAAGCATATGGTTGACAAGACGCTCCAATTGAAACCCAATCGAATGGATACATCAAACTGCCTGGCATGATAATAACCAACTAAAACAAGTGTCCATACGGGAATAAGTAGTGTGGGCCGCAAGGCAATCAGATAATCAAAAATTAGAAGCAAATTCTAGTAGCCTATTTTTTTTCTAACTCCTCAATACGATCACATAATTCAGAGATTTCTTGAAGAACCAAGGGTAGCTTTTGATTTAAGGCTTGGATTTTCAGCTGTTGCTTATGCCTCCTTGCTGGAAACCCAGAAACCATTCCAGTTCGATCCGGCAGATTCTTGGTAATACCCGACTTAGCTAAAACAATATTGTCGCTACCAATTGTCAGATGTCCGACAACCCCAGATTGGCCCGCTAGTGTAACCCGATCCCCTATCTTAACACTTCCAGAAATCCCTGTAAGAGCCGCGATCCGACAGTTCTCTCCAATCTCAACATTATGAGCCACCTGTACCAGATTATCAATTTTTGTACCGCGCCGGATAATGGTTGCCCGGTTGGTGATAGTTGCTCGATCAATTGTCGAATTAGCTCCAACTTCCACCTCGTCTTCAATGACGACCGTCCCAAACTGAGGGATCTTATGATGAGTTTCATCCACCGTTGCATAACCGAACCCATCACTACCAACAACTACTCCACTATGAAGAATCACAGAATTACCAATTTTCACTTTTTCTCGAATTGTTACATTTGGATAAATGTGAGTTTGACTCCCAATTTCTGCTGAATTACCAATAAAAGTCGAAGCTCCAACTACTGTATCATCTCCAATTGTAACGTTATCTTCAATAATAGCGTAAGCTTGAATATTAACTCCATCACCAAAGCTAACATTATTTCCAATCTGTGCTGTAGGCGAAATTCCCGGTTTGAGGCTTTGTCCTTCCTCAGAGAAAATCTTTAAGACCATCATAAAAGCATGATAAGGATTCTCAACACGGATCAACGACTTTTTGCCATTAGCCGACACATCTTTTCCCACAATTACGGCTGAAGCCTGAGTATTTTTCATGGCAAAACGATACTTCGGGTTAGCCAAGAAAGTGATTTCGTTCTCTAGTGCTTCCTCAATACCAGAAACACCACAGATGTCAATCTCACCGTCACCAACCAGTTCTCCTGAAACAGCGTCACTAATTTCGACTAACTTCAGGACCATATCCCTACCCCCAACCTACTTATCATATCAGTTTATGTCAAGTTCTGATATTATCTTCAAAACAAGCAACTACTCATTCGACTTACCTTTATCCTGCCCATCCTTCTTATATTTTTCGTTGAGTCGCAGGATTAAACTATCAGTCAAATCATACTTAGGTTCAACAAACAATGCCGCTTGCTTATCAAGAATCAAACTGTATTTTTCTTCCTTACCAATTTGGATAATCAAGTCCTTTACCTCCTGTAGAATGGGTTCTAACAATTCCTTCTGCTTCTCCATCAGGGACTCTTGACCCACTTTCAGCTTTTGACGGTACTCATCCTGTTTTCGCACAATATCTGCTTGGGCAGATCTAACAGCATCTTCATCAAGAAAGAGCTCCTGCTTAGTCAATCGCTCTTCCATAGTAATAATCTCATCTTCAAGCTTTTTCAATCGGCCAGCGAGACGATCCTGCAAAGTTTTCAGCTCAGTATCAGCTTCAATCGCCTTACTATAACTCTCAACAACTTTTTGCGTATTGATAACCCCNAGTTTAAAATCCTGTGCATTAACANCAAAACACACACTAAGAACACCAAACAAAACCACAACAGATNGCCCAAAACGCTTTGTCAGCGCTTGCTGATTTTTCTGCGTAACATTCATAGAATAAAANCCCTCACATAATTGAATATTTAAACGTTATCTCTNCTAAAACCCNGGACCGACTGAAAAATGAAATTTNCCACTTCTATCATTAACCCNCAGATCNCGATCCAAAGGAAAACCNTACTCAAGTCTCACCAACATGCCTCCACCAAGATCAAACCGAATACCAGCACCAACACCCTTTTTAAAATTCAGATCNCTACGAGATAANTTGGATAAACTCTGCTGCCAAACATTTCCAACATCAAAGAATAGNACCCCNGTCAATTGCGGGGAAACAGGANCACGATACTCGAAATTGGCATAAATTTGCTTATTTCCTCCNTTGGGNTTATACCCCCGAGGCCCATCAGTAGGCACAATTTCAAAATCCTCGTANCCNCGGACNGTGTCGATNCCTCCAATCCAAAANCGNTCNAAGTAAAGCGGATCTATTNTGT
>PBXZ01000178.1:14071-24564 GCA_002729415.1 Candidatus Poribacteria bacterium
TCATAGTAGNTNCCACTGCTTTTAGNAGATGTNCTGCTNTCAAGAATACCNCCACTCAGATGCGAGGCAAANACAAANTTCTGCCATGTNTTTAAAAACCAACTAAAATCTAAAGAATATTTACGGAAATTATTNTCNGCNCCAAGAAAACCACCGGAATATTCGTATGAGATTGTACCATACGCACCAGNAANCGGATGATACAACGATGTCCGATAATCTCGTGTATCCCTAGATAACATTAAGGTCAAACTTCGAGTAAACCTATCGAGATAGTTTTCCAGTTCAACTCCGCCACCTTGGGTTGTTTTTCTATGCTTCACATTTGCATCTTCATTCCGAAAACGTATTGAGGCATCAATATCCTCAAAAATCGGCCGCCCAAGTGTCAATGATACCCCTTTTCGACTATCGATATATCGGACATGNNNATAGGANATATCAGTCAAACCACTAGAATAGCTAGTTAAACCACGATAATAACGTCGGGTAAAAGTATTATTATATATCCTCATATTAGCACGGGTGGGTGACCCAAATATCCAAGGTGTACCCAACCGAAGTTCAGCCGTACGNCGATACCANGTTCCTACCTCGCCTTTAAGATGGATGTTATAAGCNTGGCCCATCAGATTATTCTCACCAACCTCAGCAATACCAAAAAGNCCCCCTTCGCTTCCGTAACCGCCACCNAGCGAGAACATACCAGTTCGAGGTGANTCATCCAAGTTAACATTGAGATTCCGTNTCTGCCCTTCTGTATTGCTAGGAACAAATTCAACNTTCCGGAGGAATCCCATCTGGAATAAGCGTTGGCGNGCCTTACGCAACGCTTTCATATCCAAAAATTCACCTGTCTTAATCTTTAATTGATCAAGCTCTCTACGGATGACCTTTTTCTTAGTCTTAACCAAACCATTGATTTTGATCTGGTCAATAACAATTACACTGCCTTCATCAATCTCAATCGAAAAATCGACGAAACCCTCTGATTCATTGTAGGATGGAATTGGATTCAACGTCATCAAAACATAGCCTTCTTCATTATAAAGCTGCTTGATTCCTAAGATGGATTTTTCAAACTCACCGCGATCAAAAATTTCTCCTTCTGCAGGGTTGAGCATACTTTGGATCTTCTCTTGTTTAAAGGCAGGTTTTTCTGAGTAACNAACTTTNATATCGTATTCATTGATAATGTATTGCGGACCTTCATCAATTTCGATATCAATGATAATACCAATCTCATCCTCAGTAAAACTTTTCTCGTGTTTGACCAACTTAACCTGCGCATACCCATTGTCTTGATAAAAAGTCTGAATACGACTAAGATCTTCTTCAAAAATCGCTTCATCAAAACGTTTATCCACACGAGTCTTCATCCTTTTTTGCAATTTTTCCGACGATATCCCCTCATTGCCATCAAGATTAATCTCTTGAATCTTNATCCGTTCCCCTTCACTNACCTCAAATGTGACNGAAACGACATCAGCTTCAGATCCAGGATCTGTATAAACCTTTACACTAGCCAGATAATATCCTTCNTCCTTGTAAAGNNGAAGAATTGCCTGTTCACTTCGCCAACTGAGACGTTGGTTATAGATCTCNCCCGGCNTTAATGTAATTGCTTCCTTGATTTTNCCAAACTTAATTTTTTCATTACCAATAATATTTATTCGGCCTTCAATCTTCGGACTTTCCTTAACATTAAATATCACATTTAATCCACCACCTTCAGCAGTTTCCACATCGACAAAGATATCAGAGAAGAGACCAGTATCTTTGTAAAGATTCTTAATATCTTTGGATAGTTGATCCGGATCTATTTCTTGACCAATTCTGGTTTGTACGATAGAACGAAGCACATCTTCAGGAGCCTTAACCAAACCTTGAAAAGATATTCTTTTTACACTCAGGGGATTATCAGTCTTTTGGGAATCTTCAACTTTCGAAACTTCTTGAGAATGACCGAAGATACCAACAAACAACAGCAAAATGAAAATAATTTTGATTTTTCGCATTTTATTCCTAATAAATTGGCGTTCCAATGACCTGAGTAAGTTTATGGAACTCCTCCATAAGAATCCGTGTAATTATACCTGGCACCCCCTCACCAATCACACGTTTGTCAATCATAACAACCGGAATGACTTCCGCTGCTGTCCCAGTTAAAAAACATTCGTCTGCCATATACAAATCATGACGGGTAAAAACCTTCTCTTCAACCGTGTAACCTCGATCACATGCTAGATCAATAACGGCATTTCGCGTAATTCCTTCCAGAATACCGACATGTGTTGGGGGAGTTACAATGATATTATCTTTGACAAAAAACACATTATCGCCAGTACACTCAACCACTTGGCCCGCTGTATTAAGCATGAGCGCTTCAACGACACCAGCCAATTTACCTTCAATTTTGGCCAGAATATTGTTAAGATAATTAAGCGATTTGATACGAGGATTCACCGCTTCGGCGTAATTCCGTGTTGCCGCAACGGTAACAATTTCAAGCCCATTGTCATAGAATTCCGATGGATAAAGCGTAATAGCGTCAGCGATGATGATAGTCGAAGGTTTGAGGCATTTATCAGGATCAAGTCCTAGATCTCCTTCACCACGTGTAACAATTAGACGAATATACGCATCACGAAGATTATTTTCGCGAAGTGTCGCCAGTACGGCGGCTTCCATTTCTTCAACAGAGATAGAAATGTTCAACAATATCGCTTTAGCTGATTCATACAATCTCTTGAGATGTTCATCTAGTTTGAATACACGGCCATTGTATGACCTGATCCCTTCAAACACACCATCACCATAAAGCAAACCGTGATCAAAAACTGAAATCTTAGCATCGCTCTTAGCTAAAAACTGACCATCAATATAGACCATCATAGATTAGGAGTTCCCTTATATATACGCAATTTATTTCTATGCCTCGACAATTTGATTTTGGTTCGCTATCTTACCATCAACGATATGCACCATCCGATCTGCCCTCTGTGCCAAACCATGATCATGCGTTACCAGAATCAGTGTTCGGTTTAAACGCCCATTGAGATCCCACAATAGATCTAAGATATCATCGCTCGTTTTCCGATCCAAATTGCCAGTAGGCTCATCTGCCAAAATCACTTTCGGTTGATTAATCAACGCACGACCAATAGCAATTCGTTGACGTTCCCCCCCTGAAAGTTCACTTGGATAATGATTGGACCGGTCGGCTAAATCAACATAATCTAGAATCTCACCAGCGGAGCCATAAGTCTCCGAAACATTCTTTTTTGCAATCAACCCACCGATTGCAATATTTTCAAGTGCCGTGAACTCAGGTAATAGATGGTGAAACTGAAAGATAAACCCAATTTCTAAATTTCGAAACCGATCCAGTTGCCGATCATTATACGCGTGGATGTTTCGATCTTCGAAAAAAACACTACCACTAGTTGGTCGATCCAATCCACCAATCAGATGCAAAAGCGTACTTTTACCAACACCTGACTTACCAAGAATGGCAAGAACTTCTCCTTGCCTGACTTCTACATCAACTCCCTTCAAGACTTCTACCTGAGTCGTGATATCATCGGAAGTAGCATCGACATACGTTTTATATAGATCCTTTACACGAATAAGATTACTCATAGCGTAAAGCCTCAACCGGATTCAATTTTGATGCCTGCCACGCGGGATAAAGCGTTGCTAACAAACAAATAAAGAAAGAGAAGAAATTGATAATTCCCACAAAGAACCAGTCAATTTTAACCGCTAACAGATTAAGCTGGTAAACCTCACTGTTAATCTGAATCGGCTGCACAAGACAGTAAAGAACAAAAGCTATTATCCCTAACCAGAACGAGCTAACGACTAACTTTAAGCTAATAGATCTACGCATTGTCCGATGAAGCCCAATTGCAACCTGTAAAAAAATAGGAACAAAAATCAACAAAGCAAACCATCGTGAAGGACGAACAACTTCCAAGGCGAGCAAGAGACAGACTCCAACACCAAGAACACTACCCAAAACAATACCAAGAAAACCAATAATGCAACCTTGCAAAATAAATATAATCAGAATTTTTATCTTCGAGGAACCAATTGATCTAAGAATACCAATTTCACGCGTTTTTTCCATTACCATCATAATCAATGTGCTAGCAATATTAAAAGAGGCAACAAGAATGATCAAGGCTTCAATAATAACCGTAACTAATTTTTCCAACTGGATAGCTTCAAAAAGAGCCGCGTGTGACTCCACCCAGGTACTGGTTCTTGGAACAGAATAAAGCCCTGTATTGGAAAATTGTATCTCTCGACGAATTTTACTGGCTACTGCACCTGCAATCTCTGGAGAATCTGTCCGTACCTGAACCAAATTTATATGATTTTCCTGGTTGTAAAGATCTTGTGCCATCTCAAGTGAGATGAAGCCAAACGCATTGTCGTAAGCGAACATTCCAGATTCGTAGAGACCAATAACCACAAAATTACTTACATCAGCAAAAAAAGTGCTCGGGTTGGCTGGATTAGGTTCCATCTTAGAAATAAGGCGCAAAACTTCACCTTTGTTGATATCAAGCCGACTAGCTACACTAGAACCTAAGACAATACCACCCTTAACTGTCTCACGTTGAGAGCTTCGGCGGCGTACTTCCTCAAGAAGAGCAGAACCATAAAAATCGAAAGACCCATCCACAAATCCTGAAAATCCGGTCACGTCGTCTTCTAGAATAGGATCAATGCCTTTAATATAAATCGTACCTTCAATTCGTTTCGATCTCTTTGGCTGAATTGCCAGTTGGCTATAGATTGCCGGAGAAACTGCAACAACACCTTCAATTCCCTCAATTCTATCAATCTGTTCCTGGTAATTACTGAAATATCCCCTTGGCGACCTCACATTAACATGTGCTTGGTTAACGAGGAACTTATCTTTCAAACTCTGTTCAAAACCGTTCATCACTGATATAACCAAAATAACTGTGGCAACACCAATAGCAACACCGCCAACCGAAATCAGACTAATAATCGAGATAAAAGACTGCTTGCGTCTTGATCTCAGGTACCTAGAGGAAACCAACCATTCAAATGAAGATAAAATCCCAGTTAAACCCATTAACGCTCTGGTCTCATCTGCGGAAAAAGGATCACATCACGAATCGAACTTTGATCAGTCAAAAGCATCGTTAAACGATCAATACCGATACCCAACCCACCTGTAGGTGGCATACCGTACTCCAGTGCACGGAGATAGTCTTCATCCATCATAAACGCTTCTTCATCTCCTAACTCCCGCTTGTTGGCTTGTTCAATAAATCGCTTCCGTTGATCAATTGGATCATTTAATTCGCTAAAAGCGTTACCAACCTCCATACCATTAATAAAAAGTTCAAACCGTTCGACAAACTGCTCATTGTCGCGTTTTTTCTTGGCTAACGGCGATACTTCAATTGGATAATCAACGATAAAAGTAGGCTGGATCAATTTAGGTTCGACCAGAGTCTCAAACAAATCGGCGATTAAATTCCCACGCGGTGTATTTTCCTCGACATCTTCACCCGATTCCTTAAGAATATTAACAAATTCAAGATCGCTTTTTCCCTCAATATCGATCCCCGCTATTTCATTTAGAGAATCAATCATAGTCATACGTTTCCATGGAGGAGCATATGAAATCAGCGTTCCTTGACAACCAATCTCAACCTTATCAAAGACAGTCTTAACAGTATGGGAAATCATGTTTTCCGTTAAATTCATCATATCTCTATAGTCGGCGTAAGCCTGATAAAGTTCAATCATAGTAAACTCAGGATTATGATCACGATCCATACCTTCGTTGCGAAAATCTTTAGCAAACTCGTAAACCCTATCTAAACCGCCAACAATTAATCGCTTCAGATACAATTCATTAGCTATTCGTAGAAAAAGTGGAATATCAAGTACATTGTGATGCGTAATAAATGGCCGAGCGTTTGCACCACCATAGATTGGTTGAAGGATAGGCGTTTCAACCTCAAGATAGTCCAAATTGTTCAGAAAATCACGCATTGTTTGAATAATCCTCGACCGGTTGATAAAAACTTCCTTAACTTCCTGATTCATTATCAAATCGGCGTATCGCTGGCGATAACGCGTTTCCTTGTCTTGCAAACCATGGAATTTTTCAGGAAGCGGCCGGCATGATTTTGACAAGAGTACTACGTCACGAGCAGAAACTGTAATCTCTCCGGTTCGAGTTTGAAAAACGCTACCACAGACACCAATAAAATCACCAATATCAAGCTTCTTGTAGATCTCGTATGTATCGGTTCCAACATTATTCTTCCGCACATAAATTTGAATTTGCCCTCGACTATCCTGGAGGTGTGCAAAACCGCTATTACCGTGATCCCGACGCGTCATAATACGGCCAGAAATAACAACGGATTGCGTTTCATCCGGTTCATTTCCCACATCAGAAAATTTCTCGAGAATTCCAGCTGAGGTATGATCAGGAGAATATTTATGCGGATATAGTTCCACACCAAGTTGAGAAAGCTCATCAGTTTTCGCTTGGCGCTGCCGCATCACATCACTAATATCTTCCAATTAAAAGTCCCTTTTTAACCCTAGTTTTTCTGTTTAAGTTTAAGATAAGCTTCAATAAATGTATTAAGATCCCCATCTAAGACAGCATCAACATTTCCTGTTTCAATCTCGGTTCGGGCATCTTTAACTAATCGGTATGGATGCATAACATAAGATCTAATCTGGCTTCCAAAATTTATGTCCGGTCGAACACCTTGAAGCTTCTCCATTTCTCTGCGCTGTTCTGCTTGATAATGTTCGTAAAGTCGAGATCTCAGCACTTTCATTGCCAACTCACGATTCTTATGTTGGGACCTTTCATTTTGGCATTGCGCAACAATACCAGTCGGTTCATGTGTGATACGAACAGCAGAATCGGTAGTATTAACATGTTGCCCGCCAGCACCTCCTGCACGATAAAAATCAATCCGTATATCACCTGGGTTGATTTCCACCCCAATGTCATCATCAATTTCAGGAGTGACGGAAAGCGAAGCAAAAGAAGTATGACGGCGATTATTAAAGTCAAAAGGTGAGATCCGAACAAGTCGGTGAATGCCTGCTTCAGCTTGAAGGTACCCAAAGGCGGGATCTCCACTCACAAGAATGGTGACGCTCTTAATTCCCGCCTCTTCAGCGGGAGTTAATTCAAGCGTCTCTGTTTTGTAGTTTTGCCGTTCACACCAACGCAAATACATCCGCATCAGCATACGTGCCCAATCCTGAGATTCTGTTCCACCAGCACCCGGACGAATATTGATAATCGCATTACTATGATCATGCTCACCAGCGAGCATAATCTTCAGTTCAAGCTGGTTAATCTGATCAGTAACTTGTCGTAAATTGCCTTCGATTTCCTCAGCTAAACTTTCTTCACCTTCTTCGATCGCCAATTCAATTAAGACTTGCAGATCCTCAAGGAGACCACCTATTTCATTGTATCCTTCAACCTCATCTTGCAATCGTGAGATTTGCTGCGTCACTCTTTGAGCAACTTGAGAATCATTCCAAAAATCGGGATCTGCAGACTGCTTCTCAAGCTGCTCCAAATCTTCTCCTTTTTTATCTAAGTCAAAGATAACCTCGTATTTCAATTAAACGACTCGAAGTAATTTCAATTTCAGTCCGTAAGTCTGCCAGCATTTTCACCTTCTCCCACAAGTTTTAAATTCGCTGATGGCTTTTCTTCAGCAACCCTCACCTTGTTTCCTCCATCCTTCTTAGCTTCATAAAGCGCCGTATCCGCTTTGCCAATGAGATCTAACGCATTGCTATCCCCCTGACACGCCGTAGCTATGCCAACACTCACTGTAATATTCACTTCGTCATCTAGAACTGCTGGCAAATCTTCTTCCACCGCAGTCCTGATACGCTCGGCCAACTGGAACGCATCCTCAGAATTGCAATTGTTCAACACAATCAGAAATTCATCGCCACCATAACGTCCAACGGAATCAACAGGCCTAGTGAGATCCAGCAACTTCTGTGAAGTTTGGCAAAGAACATTGTCTCCAGAAAGATGACCATAAGTATCATTCGTATGCTTAAAACTATCAAGATCCATCATAACAATACTTACAGAGTGCCCTCTAGTCTCAGGAAGATCAAGTCTTCGTTGTAACACATCAATAATTTCGTTGTGATTGAGGAGGCCCGTCATTGGATCGCGACAGGCTGTGTACCGAAGCTCTTTTTGGGTATTCGTTAATTCCATCTCAAGGTCAAGAATCCTTGTCGCAACTCTCAGACGAACCCCTAATTCATACTCACAAACAGGTATTCTCAGATAATCATCAATCCCTTCCATAAACATGAAATCACCTAACTGATCGTCACTCACCAAAGCCAACATATACAAAGGAAAACCTATTTTTTCCTGACGACCTTCTCGACAAATCTCTACTAGCTCGGCTTGTCGGTTAAGATCAAACAAAACAATGGAAGGAGACTCCCTTTCAATCAGGATACGCTGAATTTCGCCGACATCAGTCGCAGTGAAAACTTTACCAACTTGGGGCAACAACATTTCGCCCAATAAAGCACGTAGCGACTCATCAACTATTGTCAGCAGAGTCATCAACCAGATCTTTCCCTGCTACTATACTGTACCGATATAATAGAATCCCAATTAAGCCAAGACTTATCACAAAACAGGTAATTGGAAACCAATCACCATAGCGAGTATAGATTGTTCTCTTTTTAGCATTTGTTAGCGTAATGCTATTTATTAGAAAACCATCCTGATCCTCAGGTAATATCTGCATTTCTCCGACTCGGCCAAATCCGTCAATTATACATGAAATCCCGCCATTAGCGCAACGAAAAACGGGCACACGGTTCTCTACAGCACGAAAGGGTGCCATTGAAAGATGCTGAATAGGCGCTGACGTCCCTTTGAACCATGCATCGTTGGTTAAAATACCTATCATGACTGCACCTCTCTTAACAAATTGACGAACGAGATTAGGAAACGATGATTCATAACAAATGGCCACGCCCATTTTTAGGTCTAACGCCGAAGGAATTGGGAAAATATCATACGATTTACCTGCCTCCCAGCCAGATTCCTGAATTAGATCTGGGAAAAAACTAGCTATCGGAGTATATTCTCCAAAAGGGACGAGGTGCATCTTAGAATATGCACCTGTCCGATCGCCGTCCGGATTCAGCAAAAACACACTATTGTAGGCCTTACCCTCAGTATAGTGAGGTGTACCAGCCAACAAATTAAGTTGTTGATCTTTCAGAAGTTGTTTCAACACCATTTGATACACATTCTCCTGATTGTAAAAGATAGCCTTAGGAATAGCTGTTTCGGGCAGAGCAATGAAGCTCAAATCAGGATGCTTGTCGCTCACTACCTTCATCAAATTCAGATATTTACGAAAGATAACATCGAAATTTTTGTGTTTCCACTTATCAATCTGACGGATATTACCGGGCACAATACCAACCTTGACTTTTGAGACATTTGAAAGCTCAACTGGACGCATAGCCAAAACTCCAAAAACAAATACAACAAATACAATCGCTAATGGTATTGCAACATGCTTAATCTGCGCACGAAATCTTGCCCTAACAAAGATAAGTTCTGCTACTGTTGCATTAAACAAAACAATCACGAAACTTACACCATGAACACCAAATATTGACGATATTTGAATTACAGGCAGATTTTTCCACTGCGTATAACCTAGACTACCCCATGGGAATCCGGTCATCAACCAACTTGCAATCCATTCACATGCTGTCCAAACAGTCGCTGAAACAAATATCATGAGCGAAGCCGACCAATTCAGTTTCTTCAACACCACCGAAAAAAGAGCAGGATAAATTGCAAGATACAAAGACAGAAGCAAATAAAGAAAAATGGTTACAAAAACATCACTGGCAAACCAACCTGTATTTGCATACGGATACAGCAAAGCAATCCAGTATATTGTCCCAAGGAAATGTATAGAGCCACTCAGATAACCAAAGAGGAACACCGATTTGATTGTTTCAGCACCTTTAACAGCTATAAGCAAAGGGACAATAGCAATCCATACCAGTGGGAACCAACCAATCCCCGCATTACCTAAAACAAGTAATATCCCGGAGAGGGCGCTAAGAAGAAGACCTTTTTTCATACAACCTCAATTCAGTTTCAACTGTCATATGTATAAACAACGACGAAACAGCTACTGCCTACCCAATACCCATACACCAAAAGCAATCAGTAGAAAGATTTAACAATAATTCAGGATAATTTCGTGATACTTAGATTGTTGAAGTTTTTCTCGAAACCTATATACCCATTACGTTTGACACAAACAATATCAATCAAATGTAAACCTTATGAAAACCAAAGACGTTTTGAGCAGTCGGCAATTGGATTCCAACAATATGCTTAGAAAATTATACGGAGATCCAAAGAATGAGGCAACAAA
>PBXZ01000179.1:0-17828 GCA_002729415.1 Candidatus Poribacteria bacterium
ATGTCGATACCTCTCAAGCCAGAAAAGTCCCAAGTCCTTTCATCGCCGACACTTGACACTTTCAGATATGCGTACAACGGTTTCAAGTTGTTTCTCTTTATTTTTGCTCGTTTTTTCTTGGCCATAACCTTAATTATTGATTGTTTATGAAACAATGGGTTAAAGTTTTTGGAGGAGAATTCATTATTGTTGTTTGATTAGTTTCCCAAGTTGTGGGGGATGATAACTTAAATTTTAGGATAGTCGTTATAATAACGAAGTGAATATAGTCAGGATTTAAGTGTACCAACTAGGTTGTTTTTCTTATATTGGATTGTTGGTAGGTACCTAATATAAATTATACCATTTATAAGTTTTAAGTTGAGAGCAGGTTGCTAATAATTTAAGATATGCTTCGGGTGTGAAAACTCTGCTATATTGCGTGTGCATGGCATTCTTAAGTAGCTAGTTATGGGGGGATGTTATTTTTTTCTAACATTTTATGTTGCTTTGCTGATTGTAATTGATTTTATTCTCCTTGATTTTGCCCTAAATTATAGCTGTTCTATGTTTGGGTTTTAAATGATTTACACGATTCGTTGATTTTTTTTGCCTTAATGCGGGTTTCTTACCAACCAGAATATCGTAAAAAAAATCTTGACAGGGATATTCATTAGTGTTATCTTTAGGAATTATTTTGGGGCCTGTATGGTTGTTTTTAGGCCTGTCGTATTATGCTGGAAAGCAATTCCTAAATGTTTTCTGCTTTGTAGTTGGGTTAGCGTTTGTAGATTACGCTAGTTTACTTAGCCATAGTGGTGATGTTCAGGAAAAACAACGGGAAGTAATAAGTAATACTTACAGTTTAGTAGGGATGATAAATACAAAATTTTGAGGGAGAACTACAACATTATGGATATGCCTAAACGCCCTTTCTCCGGTTTCGAGAGCTTGTTCGTAGTGACAGGCGTATTGGGTTTGATGCTATTATACGGCTGCGCAGGTACGAGTCTTGGCCCACAAGAGCCACTGTTGCCAACGATTGAAGGACAGGCTAAATTTTCAGACCGTTTCCAGTTGGAAGAGGAGCCACAGTTCTTCTACGATTTGTTCGGGAAGGAATTGCTTGAGGGAAGTGAAGTTTATAACTATAGGGAAAATAAGGAGTTTAACGAAGCTGGCGAATTGGTAGTTGGCTGGACTGGGGCGCTTGATAGTGAAAGATTTTCCGCTCAGTTAGACCGGACAATTCTGACTGAAGATAATTTTAAGGGGCGACACGTTGAGTTTGCTATTGGTGATGATATGCGTGTTAAGCCAGCGACCTTGTTTCCAAACAGATATATCATTTATAAGACCGAATTTGATGGTTTTAGGTGGGATATCTCGTTTTCGCAGGAACGCCATCTGTTTACNCTGTTGAATTCTCGTATTTCTAATCCGGTAAAGCTGTCTGATGCTGCGGCTAACTTGGCTCCAACACTGGGNCGCCGTAATGGTTTGAATGAGGANGCNGGTATNCGGCATATTGAGAANGCTAGGTTAGTTGGTTTTAGGGCGCANGGGCTTCTNGGTGATATTTTNCGTGTTGGTTTNACNTACATGAACCTGCATAAGGAGCATCCGGANAGAATNGAGAATCCAATGATGGGNACGGTTCCCAANACTCCTCCTGAAAGGATTGTTGTCCTTTTCCGAGATGATTCTCCCGAGGACAATCATCCAGCTGTTTTTAATCCATATGATNCAAATAGGGATATTGACCTGATGCAAGGNGGTGTNGGGGCAGCTTTCAAAGAGATGAAGNTTACTGTCTGGACNCGTCAGCTTGAAGAACTCGANCCTGCAGAGATGAAGATGAAGNNTGACCTTGAGGGTNTTGGAGCATATCGTTCNATCTCTANNNCTGAGTGGGAAGAGTTGGGANTGTCCGAGACGGATTGGGATAATTGGCAAAATGTTCGTAACCTTAAGGCTAAGCTCCTGCCGGCTGAAAANACTGAAATNGANGTTGGTCTGGATGANATTCAGGCTGTCGAGGGGTATGAACCGCCGCGTGACTCATCGGATGGTGATTGGAAAGTTGCTGATGGATTCGGTGCTATGTCGTACGAGTTGAATTTGGGTGAAATAGAGGGCGGTATTGATCCGCGCACTGTTACTAACGTCGAATTCGACATGGTTGTTGCNGGTGATTACAATATCGTTGTTACTGGTTACAGTGAGGCCAATAAGAATGAAGACGACCCGGTTTTGGCTGAATGGATTAAAACGGAAGATGGTCATATTGAAATGCCCTTTCGCGATATGATCCAAGCCCCGGGCAACTATGGTCAAAGTGATCATTACACACAGAATCGAGAAGATTTAGTTGATAATCCGACTGATTGGGAAAATACAGGTAGACCTCGCAAGGTACACTATCAATATGGTGCTGCTAGAGCTGCTGTTCTGTATGGTGTTGATTTAGAAGGGACTATTCCGGGGTCAAATACTTTTGTCCGTGCCCATTATTCTATAAACGGTAAGTACAAGCAATATCCAACCGTTTCCAAGGATAATATCGGTTTTAGTCGAATCTACATTCCAAGAGAAGGTGAGGAAGAACCTGAAGAAGGCGGTCCTGGTGAGGGGGCAAATGTCAGCAAAGACCCAAATACAGGGCTGATAGTTGATGCCAATGGTCTCCCTACTTATTCCGATGTTGACGGTGATCGTTTTGAATCGTTTCTTGGTGGTGATGGTACTGACGTAGATGGTGACGGTGACTTGGGACGTGAAAGCGCTTGGTTCATTAATTTGAGACAACGTTTCGACAAGCTATATCTGGAGGGGGCTTGGTATAAGGCTGATCCTGGGTTTACAACTACCTATCTCAACTTTGGGGCCAATACTGATCGAGATGCGACGTATTCGCTTGAGCGTACGCCAGAGTCGGGTGCTGAAGTTGATCCTTACGATGAGATCAATTACATGTTGATCGAAGACGACGATGATGATGACGATTGGCCGGACGATATTGACTTTGACGGTGTTCTCCCACAAGCGGATGATCGTGATCAAAATGGTATCTTAGATTATCAAGAAGATTTTCTCATCTTTGAGGCTGACCCTCCGATTTTTGAGGACCTTGTTGACCTTAATAACAATGGCACCATCGATTCATTGGAGGACGATTACGAACCTCAGTATGAGTATGGTGTTGACCGCAAAGGTTATCATGTTCAGGCTAGTTATGACTTGCTTGATAATATGACGCTAAAAGCGGGTTGGTTGAATGAAAAAGAGGTTTCTAGCGCGCGTAAAAACGATTCGAAATATCTTCATCTAACTTATCAACGTGACATTCCGGATTTTGGAACTATCTTGTTCCAAGATNTGTGGAAGAATGTGCANGATGATATTNCAGATTATTCGATTACATTGCGTGTTGGTGATTTGGAAGCTGAGCAGACTAGGGATGAACTCGACTTTTACAATGCTAGAGTNAATACCTCAACTNTGCAGTTCCTCTACACGGCTGTTCCTCAATTGACGTTGGAAGCAAAATTCTTGGTAACTATCCAGAAACAGTTCCAACAGGATGAAGGCANTGCTATCTCCCTTGATATAGAAGATACCGACAAAGACGAACGTGTCGACTATATGNTACCGGAAGAGCAAGTGCGAGCAGGTGGTGANAGAAAGGAATTCCCGTTTTATCCTGACATGGGNATTAATCCGCTTGGTGGNGACACCGGGTTGATCTANGACAAGGATAATTGGAATNCTCGTCGTTATCAGAGTAAAACTGCTCGAACCCAGATTACGATNCTTAAAGCCAAGTANGAGTTTCCGCTTGGTGATTTGCCATATGTTGAAAAGGTTGGTGAGGATTTAACATTGACGCCAATGGCCAAATACATATGGGATAAGCGTTTTGATCGGAAAGCTGATNAGATANNAAAGACATTAAATCCTCGAGTTTATGTNCCGACAGATCCTGAAGCGGTTGAGTATCTCCGCTTTAATCAGAAGAGTCGNGAGGATGTTTTGGGTGCGCGATTGGATTATCAGTTCACTCAGAGGTTTAATNTACTTGGGGGCTTCCAATATCGTAAATNTTCAAANAGGGACNAGAGCTTCGAGAAATTTATNGAGAANTTTCCTGAAGATGAACCAATACCAATGCAATATCGNCCGTCCTTGCGGACACGTATTTTAGAGATTCAAGCTATNACTCGTGGTGAACACCTCGGGTTCAATATAGTTGTCCTTGCAGGGTATAGAAAGACGACNATATTAGGTCAACCTGGTGAGAAATCTACCACGAGTAATACGACCTTCGTTCGCGCAATGATGGGTTTCTAAATTCCAAAAAGCCCTTTCTCAACTGGAAAGGGCTTTTAATCTACTGTTTAGCGGAACTTTTCGTAGAATTAAGGGTTTTTACATTGACCCAACTTGAAATTTAGTTTAAATATATTTTAGGAGAAAATATGAAACGTCTAACCTACATTATGGTTGTGCTATTGTGCGTTTGTGCAGGTATGGCCCTTGCTCAAGATCCTGGTAAAGTGAATGGTGAAGTTATTGATACTACCAAGCAGAGAGGCCCTGTTGCTGACGCAACTGTTGTGGCTGTTGATTCAGGTGGAAACGAATATTCGGGCACAACTGATTCGAACGGCGACTATGCAATAGAAAATATACCTCCTGGTCGGTATTTGTTCACAATTAGTGCTTCGGGTTTTGTTCCTAGAAGAGGGGTTCGGCCAACGACAGTTATTTCTAATGGAGATCATTATGTTGATTTTAAATTAACAAAGAAGGATTCTGTCATTGACTTTTTCGCGAAATTTGGATGGCTCGCTGGGATTCCTTTGGCTATATGTTCTATTTTGGGTGTGACCTTTATCGTTGAGCGCGCAATTGCTTTTGNGACTAATCGGCCTAATATTGGGACAGAGGAGTTAGTGGCTAGTGTTACAGACTCGTTGCGTAACGAAAACATAATGGAAGCTGTCTCGATCTGTGAGGAAGCTGGAGGTTCTCTTGCGAATGTGTTGAAAGCTGGGTTGTTGAAGTATAGTCAAGCCCAAATTGAGGAACGGGATATTTCTAAAGAGGAAATACAAGAATCGATTCAAGAAGCAGGTTTGCTTGAAATTCCGCAATTGGAATCTAATCTAGTATGGTTGACTACAATCGCTGTTGTTGCTCCTTTATGTGGGCTTCTTGGAACTGTTACGGGTATGATTAGTGCGTTTACTTCGATTGCGTTGGAAGGAACTGGTGACCCACAAGAATTGGCTGGTGGTATTTCGATGGCTTTGTTGACTACCGCTGCTGGTTTGGTAATTGCAATACCTTGTCTTGTTTTTTACAATGTTTATGATAGTATTGTTAATAGGCAAGTTCTTGACATTGAGACGGTTTCTGCCGAAGTTATTAACCAGCTGATTGCTAGTAAAAGTTAATTGCGAATGACTACTAAAGTGTGCAAAAATGCGGAGTATAGCTTTCGCGTTTTTGTGCATGAATTTAGCTTGAGGAGTATTACATGAACGATAAAAAGACGATGCGTTCGATGAAAAAAAAGCCCCAAGAAATGGACATGGCGCCAATGATTGATTGTGTGTTTTTGCTCCTCATTTTCTTTATGGTCTCGACCACTTTTGCTCCTATGCCTGGTATTCGTGTCCAATTACCCCCTCCCGGAAAGCCCAACCCAAATAAACCTAAGGGGTTAATTATCAGGATTGCGAATCCAGAGTCCGGTCAAAGTAAGGGTGTAATGGTTTTAAATGATGAGATTATTGAGTATGATGATATTTATACTCACTTGCTTGACCAGCCTATTGAGATTAAAACTATGTTAATCATTCAGTCTGAACGTTTAGTTCTTCATGAACAGATTATTAAGGTGATTGATCTTGCTAAACGGGCGGGAATTGAAGGCGTTGGTTTCGCTGTGGTTGCAAGGGAATAACAGGGAGGAAATTTTATGGCTGTACTTCGAAAGAAAAGTGAGCGAGAAACGACTCTGCAGATGGCGCCGATGATTGATTGTGTGTTTTTGTTGTTGATTTTCTTTATGGTTTCGTCTGTTATGAAAAATGAGCCGAGTTTTTCGGTAACATTGCCAGATTCTGAAACCAAGCACGAGTTTCCTCGTAAGAAGTATAATCTGTTTATAGGACAGAACGATGAACTTGCTATCGATGACCGAACACATGATCTATATTCGATGGAAAGATGGTTGTCGGCAAATCAGGAAAGGATTAGTACGTTAATTATAAAAGCAGATAGATATGCTAAACATGGTCGTGTTATTGATGTGATGGAACGTGCGAAACTTATACTTGATAAAGAAGAAGGACAGGAAATAGCTTTGATGGTCAGCGAAGAGCATCTTTGATCTGAGGTTCCCTTCAGTTAAGTTTAGATTATTGTAAAGGCAGCCATAGCGCTGCCTTTTTTGTTTTAGGCTAAGTTTTATTGTTTTTTTAGGGAGCTTGAACTAAAAATGAGTGTTGGTGCAATTACAGAGATGGGATTCAAGCTTTTCCTTTGTAGTCTCTTTTTGTTATTCATTATCCACTTAGCGTTTACCGAGTCACCACCGCTACCTGTTGTTGATGGCGTTCCGGATCAGGTAGCTAGACCAGACCAGTTAGTTGATTTAGCTAACGAAGAAAATGTGTTTGGGGTATCTATCTTAGGTGCTGTTCAAAAGCCAGGGATCTACGAGTATGTCAACGGAATGCGTATTTCCGATCTGTTGTTTTTGGCGCGTGGNGTTAGCCCAAATGCATACTTACGCGAAGCGGAATTACAGCGTTATTCGCTCGACCAGAAAAATGTTGAAATAATCCCTGTAGATCTAAATAAGGTAATAAATGGTGATGTGGTTGAGAATCTTTTGTTACAAAACCATGATGAATTAATTGTTTTGGTTTCCCCCCAGGAGAATTATGAGGAAGAACCTACTACGCCTATTGAGAGTAAAGAAGNTTGATGAACTTAGGCGATTTGGATACGATTATTTTGAGGGCGCGCGCAAACGAATTCTACGCATTGAAGAAACTTTAAGTAGACGAGGAATTCCGTCTTCGACTGTCAAAGATGCCATCAGTGGTTTTGTCGGTCCAACCGAGATGATGTCTGGCAATGTCAATGCTATGGTTCCGCATAATCGTGTATTGGAACCTGGTGATAAATTAACTGTTATTTATTGGAGTGATCAGACATCTCTAAATCGCCGCGATCTTGTCGTTGATAATCAAGGATACATTATTCTGCCAGGAGTTGGCCAGATCGTGGTTAGAGGTATGACAATTGATCGATTTGAGCGGGTTGCAAGCGAGGCCATGTCCAGAATGCAGTTTACTGATTTAAGATTGATTGCTACCCTTGATGCGCTTCATACTATTCAAGTTTTTATTGCAGGGTATGTCTTTCGACCAGGAGGTTATGCTACGAGTAGTGTTACAAGCCTATTTAATGCTTTGTATCTTAGTGGAGGACCAAATGAGGATGGGGCACTCCGAGATATTCGGTTGACTAGGAATGGAGAGACGATTCATGTTGATTTCTATAAGTATTTGATGGATGGAGATTCAAGTCAAGATATCAACTTATTGGCTGGAGATACCATTTTTATTGGCTCGGTTGGGCGGCTCGTTTCTGTTGGAGGGGAAGTTAAGCGACCTGGGATTTATGAATTGTTGCCAAACGATAGATTTGATGAATTAATCAAGATGGCGGGTGGACTCCTTCCCACTGGATACTCCAAAAGAATACAGATTGAATCTGTGCAACCCAACATGAAGCGCGTTTTGCGCGAGGTCGATTTATCTGTATCTCCCCGGCAAAATCCTGATCTACACGATAATGATTTTGTTCTTGTATCGCCTGTTCTTGAGGAAGTCCTTAATATTGTTCGGTTGGATGGGATGGCTAAACGTCCAGGTACCTATGAACTGACCAGCCAAATGCGTGTCTCTGACCTAATTGGGAAGGCGGAAGGTATTCTAGGAGAATCTTTTCTTACACGCGCCGATCTTTTCCGGCTAAATGAAGATGAGAAAACGACAACTGTGATACCGATTAACCTTGGTTTAGCACTTCAGGGTGATGAGAGACATAATCTTCGATTACAACAGCGTGACAGGTTGATGGTATATTCCAAGTTTGATGTCGAATGGACAGCAGACCGTATTGTCAGTGTGCAAGGAGCGGTTGAAAATCCGGGTAGTTTTGAGCGATCGGATAAAATGAAAATTTCGGATCTGGTCATTCAAGCAGGTGGGATATCACCAGAGGCTCATTTCCAACAAGCAACGTTATTTAGATTGAATAGACAGTTGCAGGTGGCGGAAGGTATTCCAATTGATCTTGGACAGGTGTTACAAAATGATCTAAAACAAGATCTTTATCTTAATGATGGTGATGTCCTCATTGTGTTCCGTTTTGATGAGGTTCATTGGATTCCAGATCGTGAAGTCTCTATAACTGGTAATGTTCAGCGTCCTGGAGTTTACCCTCGTTTTGATAATATGCGGATTTCTGACCTTATCTTCCTTGCTGGTGGAATTCTTCCCGAAACGGATATGATGGTGTTACTTTTGCAGCGAGATCCGCACTCAAATATTTTGCGAAGTCAAAAGGTAGATCTATTGAAGGTACAGGCTAACGATCTTGACGCGAACATCAGTCTGACAGATGGAGATCGTTTGGTTGTCTATAAAGCGGTAGAAAGACATTGGGTGCCGTTACGAGAGGTTTCAATCTCAGGAGCTGTCCAGCAGCCAGGTGTGTATGAACGTGTTAAAGGAATGCGTGTTTCTGACCTTTTGTTTCGTGCTGGTGGTGTTGTTGCTGATGCATATCTGAATCGAGCGAATTTGCAACGATATTTGCCGGATCAGAAAAATGTTGAAATAGTCTCTATAGATTTAAATAAGATAATAGACCGTGATATGGATGAGGATCTNTTTTTGCAGGATCGTGATTCCTTAGTTGTGTTTTTAATCAGCGACGTTGTGTATAAGGCGAAACCGGTTGTTACTGTTCATGGTGCTGTTCGTAGTCCCGGTGAATATCTCCGTTATGAGGGAATGCGTGTTTCTGATTTGTTGTTTCGTGCTGGTGGGGTATTGCCTTCTAGTAGTGATTTAATTGAAGTTGCTCGCGCTTATGCAGAAGGGAACACGAAAATTTTGAGAATCGATCTCAGCGATCTTAAACGAAAAGACAGGGAACATGATTTGCTTTTATTTAGTCAAGATATTGTAACCGTGCCAAAAAGACAAAATTTTCGTGACACACCAATGATAGTTACGATTGAAGGGCAGGTGAAGTTTCCTGGTGTTTATGCTATTAGTGAAGGTGATCGACTCAGCAGTTTAATCCAGCGTGCTGGTGGTTTAACAAACTTAGCTTTTGTTCAGGGGGCTATCTTCACAAGAACCGAAGATAATTTGATTGATAAAGTACAGAGAGAGTCCTTGAAAAACACACTGAACGAAATTGATGGAGAGAAAGAGCTTGAGTATGTCAGGGAATTGGCCAGAAGCCAGTTATCTGCACAACAATCTCAAATTGTGAGTGACTTGGGATCGACAGTATCAGCAGTGACCAAATCCGCTGTATCTCCGCTGTCAGGAACATCGGCTATTACTGATCAAATTATGTCTACGCAGACGGAGTCCTCAAAATCTGGAATGTCTTCTCNAGTNTTACCAAATNCTAGATCGNCAGTAGTCCAGAGTTCACANNGTCCTGAAATTAGTTTGGTCACACCAGCGCGAAANATCNAAGAAATNATTCCAAACCANCGGGTTTTTCTNNATCTNNCTCNAATTCTGGAGNCCNAAGGTTCGGATATCGATCCTATCATGANAGACGGAGATTATTTGGTAATTCCGAAAGAACGGCAGACTGTGCTGGTAACTGGTGCTGTTCTCCATCCGAGTTCCTTTATTTATCAANCCAAGAATAAATTGATTGATTATATTGAAATGGCTGGCAGTTATGCGAGAGACGCAGACGTGGAAAGTGTATANGTTTTGAAGGCTAATGGTCTAGCGTATCGCANTGATAANGTGAAGCAAATTGAAAGTGGTGATGTTGTCGTTGTACCAACAAGAGTTATGGTTGAAAAGGTCAGTNATACTTGGNGANAGNTGATTNNCCTGATNCGAGTGNCTCTTGTTACAGGGNCAACCCTCCTGCTTNTTCGTCAACTAACTAAGTAGCAGAAATTATCTGATGACTAAAGCGGATCTTGCCATTGTCCAAATTTTATTTGCTGCAATTCTCACCGTTATTTCTATAACGATTGCAGTTCTGATGCTTCAGCATGCANAGCGCATCAGAAGTCNCAAGGTTCGTNTACAAGCACACTTGNTATGGTGTGGAGTATTCTNTATTTCTGCCTATCTCTTCTTACCGGCAGTNGCATATCTATATACGGAACACCTNTGGTTTGAACATGTTGGTTACGCGAATATCTTTTGGGGGCTNCTCAAAGGNCGATGGNNACTNTTAATAAAATTCGCGNCTATTGCTCTCGTATTTATCGGGATAAACTCCTTTGTCGGGCATNGTGTTTGTCCAATTCCANCTGAGTTTAGTCGTTGGACGCGCAGTCGAACTAAGCATTTTTACGTTTTNCANGCTTTCTTNATTTTCTNGATTTCGATTGTTCTCGCAGTCCCGATGATGTTTTTCTGGGANGACTTNGTTCGTTATGANAATGGTCCAGAGTGGACAGGCACTCCNGAAACTGTGTTTCAGAAATTATTGTTTGTTGCTAACGAAGANCTAGCAACTGATTTAGACANANGTGGCGTTACTGAAAGCTTGAGAAGGGAATTTGAGAAAAATGGTGTGGTTNTGTCTCAAAATNTGGATCTACGAGCTTTTGGTTTAAACCGAAAANGTNTTAAGTGGGTTATAAATGATGGAGNTAATAAAAAAACGTATTCTATTGTCAAAGAGNATGANANNCTNAGTTTCTATGNGCCAAAAGATCTAAGTTTTTTTTTATTTAAGTTTCCTGTTTATCANTGGGTNAGTTTGTGGTTAAAAGTGNTGATGTGGNTTAACTTACTAGTGACCGGATTTTTGTACNATTTCTATTATCGACGNGATCCTCAGACGATGGCACGAGTTGAACACTATTTNGTTGTTCATGGNGNAATTCTGTGGCTAATGTTACTCGCTGTGTCTTTATGGCGAAGTCAAATTAGCATTTGGNGCNTNCTATATAGATCTNGAGTACCTCTNGGCATTGGCCATCAAATCAGGCGAATTNTTGANGGGCTTGGCTACATTGATAATAAGCTTATTGATGCTTATCATATTTATATGGTTTGTNTNGTTGTTGNTGGCATTGNAATTTTAATCAACTTGTTTTGGAGAAAACGNGTTGTTTGGTATTTATTAATTATAGTGTGGGGNTTAAGCTACCTGCTTTTNGTNCAGATTTATCCGTTGTTTGTTCACTTGGTTCAAGTTCGTCCGAATCCACTGACGGCAGAGAANCNATTTCTTNCCGANCATATCAGNTCTACTCGCAGTGCATTTGCTTTAGATCGAATNGAAGAACGAGATCAAATTAGGGGTGCTGCCACACTTGANTNGATCAATCGAAATACNGAGGTTAAAGAAAATATTCAGCTCTGGGATCGGCGGGTACTTTATGAGGTCTTGATGGATTCNCAGTTCATCACACGGTTTTATCAATTTCATCCCTATACTGATGTTGATCGGTATNGGGTCGANGGAAAGTATTGGCAGGTCTTAATTGCGGCTAGAGAAGTTAANCCGTTGGGACTAACTGATGCACAGGATTGGGTGAGNCAGAAATTAAGGTATACCCANGGATACAGTGTTTGCATNGCGCCGGTAAATGAATTTTCAGAAGGGAATANTNGCCCAAATTTCTGGATTGANGNAAGTAATTACACTAATAGTTATAAGANTCTACATATAAATCGNCCACAAGTCTATTATGGTGAATTAACTAAAGATTACGCGATTGTCAANACCAGGCAGGAAGAGATAGATCATACTGTTCAACGAGAGCAATATCAGGGATTTGGTGGAGTAGAAATTGGTGNTTGGTTCAGNCGACTTTGTTTTGCGATTCGTTTCGATTTCGGNCGTGTTTTGCTTTCCTCCGATCTGAAGCCTNAAAGCAGGATCCTCTTTTGGCGAAAAATTGGCACACGTGAGCCTGATTCAGCGAGAACGGTTGTTGACCGAGTGTCACATATTGCTCCTTTCCTTGAATATGATCCGGATCCCTATATAGTAATTGGCAATGATGGGCAATTGTGGTGGATTATCGATATTTATGTGACCAGTCACAGCTATCCTAATGCAAAAGTTTATGTTGATGATACTAAGCTTAAGGAAAATCATCTGTATTCTGAGCCAATTTTTGATCGATTTAATTATATTCGTAATCCTGCAGTTGCAATTGTCAACGCTTATAGTGGAAAAGTTGGTTTCTACTTTACTAAAACCGCTCAGGAACCAGTTACAATTGCTTANCAGAGGGCTTTTCAAAAACTATTATTCCGGATTGTTGATGAAGATACAGAGAGATATTTAGACAACGGTATAATACAGGAAGATCTTAGAGAAAGGTTTGGCCAATACGGGATGGAACTTTCTAAAGAGGTCACGGTTACCAGCCGAAAGAAAGGAAAGAGTATCAGTTGGCATATAACTGATGGAGTCAATGGCAGTATATATTCTGCAGAGAAGAGCGGTGATGAAATCGAGTTTTATGCCAGTTTCTTCAAAAGCAGNTCTGAAATTCCGGCAGNTCTGCAAAATCATCTTCGGTACCCAGATTACCTGACCCGCATTCAAGCATCCATATACACCGCTTATCATGTAGAGGATCCGGAAATTTTTTATTCTGGATCTCAAAGATGGGTTATTCCTCACGAAAAGTACTATTCAAAGTATCAGGAGATGGTTCCTTATTATGCTATTCTTAAGTTACCTGGGGAAAGCAAACCAGAATTTGTCAATATGATTCCATTTTCCCCTCCATCTCCTACGCATGTACTACAGGAGAGAAAAGAAGAACCGGGTAAACTAATGAACGCTTGGCTTGTGGCCCGCAGTGATGCAGAGCATTACGGACAATTGGTTGTCTACAAATTGCCTAAAGGGGAAACTGTCGTAGGTCCTGCTCAAGTTGAAGGGGATATTGAAATAGCGATGTCGGAAAAGATCTCGCTCTGGAACCAGCAGGGAACCAAAGTTATTCGTGGTAATTTGCTAGTGATTCCTGTAGAGGATACGTTGTTCTACGTGGAACCGATATATCAACAGCCAGAAACCATCAATCGTCCTAAATTGGTTGCTGTGATAGTCAATACTGGTAATCGTTTGGTTACTGCAGATACATTTGATCAAGCGTTGCAGCAGATCTTTGGTGTTGGTATCAGTGTTGCTCCAAAGACAGAAACAACGGATCAGATAGCAGAAAGACATATTCTGACTTTAGACGAACTCACTAAACTTGCAAATGAAAAGTATAATGAATACTTGAGATTGACAGGGGAAAGCAATTTTGTAGAAGCTGCTCAAGCTCTCAGTGATCTCGGCGAAAATTTAAAATTGCTTAAAAAATTGGAATAGTTTAGAAATAGTAAAGATTTTTATGTTTCTGCTGATCATACCACTTTACAGCAAAATACATTAGGTTCTGTATCATTTTTTGATTTATTTCGATATCATCGCTGGTTTCGTTTTTCAAGCTGGTGATAATGTACAATCCAGCTTGGAATTTTAGTAACAGAACTGCTGCATCATCATTACCATGTGCGTGTGCATAAAGTTGGAATTTTTCATTCCATCCAGTCCACATATCATCCATTTTGATGTTACCTGATTTTATCCTATTTGGATATCGAAACAGGTTTTTTCCGGCGTACGTTGGTTCAAATTGTGTTGTTTCCTCGCGTTCAGTAGCTATCAGTGGTTCTGGAATCCAGCCAGCGCTTCGTCGACGCAAACCTGTTACGTCTTGACCTGATGTTATGACGATTCCCCCTTGGCTAACGAAAGTTTTTATCCTGTGTTCAGCATCAATATTTAGCTGGTATTTTTCTTTGTAAATTTCTCCATGACCGATCCAAAGGATATGTGATTTCGAAATCTGGACAGATTTAAGACTTTGTGTTTCCTGATAAAGGATATGATGATTTTCTATCTCTTCAAATTGTTGGATGACTGGGAATTCTACAGCAGCGGCATTACCAGTTAGAACAATTGTTTTAAGTGGTATCTGAGGTTTTATGTGCAGTTTGATTCGCGGCGAAGCAGGGGAGAAAAGGAGCGGAACGATTGGCTTTTGTTCCGATTTTTTACGGCCTACTGCGTTCACAAGGGCTATTTGGGTTATCATTCGCTTTCGGAAGCCTGGCAGGATTTTGACCGTTTTGGATGCGAACCGCCGCATCTTATCGTCAAGACGATTAAAGGCATGTTCGACAGACCAACGCCTGGCGTAGCTATGCCCAATTTCCTTGATATCGATTCGATCTTCATTAATGTTGGTGATATATCCGTGAATAACATTAATTCCCTTAATTGGGTTTCCTTTATCATCTGTAATTGTAATATCTTCAGCTTTTTTTTGAGCGAGGATGTTTTCCGTTAAAGTTTCAAGATCCAACAGTTGTGTCTCATGCTTTTCAGCGCTTTCAATGATGTGGCAGTACTTTCGAGGAAAAACAATGTCTGCTTCGCGAAAAGACTTGAACTGAACATGAATTTGCTTGAAGTTCCTGTAGGTTCGTTTTTGCTGAGTTATAATCTTCTGGAATGGTGGCACAGTTTGATTTAGGTCTCCCGGGCGCAGAGTGATAGGCAGTACATTAAAAGCTGGAACGCGAAACTCATATTTAAGTTCCTTCACAAAATCTGGACTACCGTCGTGAAGCCGAATATTTCCAATCAGTATGTCGTAAGGGGTGTTGTTTTCGAAAAGTAGGCGTTTCCCCTCTGTTCTACAACGCATGCCACGTTCATCTCGTGTAGTTCCTCCAATATTAAAATTCACTTCCCATTGATCAGGATATCCTTGCCCATCTTCTTGCCTAATGTCCATCAGGTACATGTATTTTGCGTTATATTCTTTAAGGATAGCAGTAAATTTAGTTTCTGGGGAATTCCCGCTTGTCTTAGTTTCTGGGGAATTCCCGCTTGTCTTGGGTAAGGCAATTTTTACTTTGACACGTGTGCCTATAAACCGTTCAATTAACCTTTCATAACTTTCATCTAGGGCATAATCAACTAGACTTTGCTCTATCTCTTCGACCTCAGTTTTGACGTTGGTGTCCTGTGTTTGTAAGGGCTCAAAAGTTTTCATTTTTTGGAATGATCCCCAGATCATTTGGATGGTTGTTCTCACTGAATCTTTCAGAGCAACCCAGAAATTCCGAATTTTCCGAAGGAGCCGTGTTAAAAAACTTGGGTGATATACTCGGTTGAGATCCCAGTCTCGCTGTATCTTTTCATTTTCGTTCATCGAATCAATGTAACGAATATAGGCTTTAATAGCATCCATCTCGACTTTATTGAAAATGTAACTGGCTGCGTGGCCTCTCTGACGCGATTCTTCAGAAATGATCTCAACCCCGTCTCTTTCTAGTCGCATGGTCCCTCGGTAGCGGCGATTATCGTTCATTTGAAAAACCAAGTATTTTTTTAGCAGTTTCTTGAGAATTTTGTCCTTTTTGAATAAATCGATTAGATAGTTTATGCTAGCAAAGAGAAAGATGAAAAAGGCAGATATAGTAAGTGGGTTGGAAACAAAACTGTTCCAGTTCCAAGTCTCGTTATTTCCAGTAATGTCTTGTGCCATAATTTCTGGAATATGAATGATGAATAGAATTAGAAAAGTGTATCTTGACATTGCTTAGTTATCTCTCAGGGTTTTGAAGCGGTTAAAAGCTTGAGTAAGTTTAGCTTGGAAATCTGCGCTCTGGGTCAAATCAGTTGAAAGACGGCGGTGAAAATCTGAAAAGGCACGATCAAAATCGTGACTATTTGGTATCGAACTGAATCCATCGATTAAAGTTGTTAGGCCGTGCCAACTACTTTTCTCTGCAGCTTGATCTTCTGAAATATTATTTTTGTTGGATTTGGATACGTTCCAGAAGACAGCTTCAAATACATGGAGAGATTTGATATGGTTTTGGTTTCGCATGTAGGCCCAGGCTAATGTGTCCAATAAGGTTGAGTTGCTGGGGGAAAGCTTAACAGCATTTTGTGCTAATATAACAGCTTTTGCTGATTTTATCTTTCGTTCGACGTAGTACCAAGCTAGGTTATTTTGCCAAGTTGGGTTAGTTTTATCTACTTCGATTGCGCTGTAGTAAAATTCCTCAAGTTCGTTTTGCTTAGTAGGTTGGTTTTCATAAGGGGCCAAAGTTAATGCGTGTTGCAAGAAAATTTCCAGGTTTCGATAGAGAGGTTCGTGATAACCATGTTTTCGGGCAATTCCTTTACAAGTGGCAATATAATCTGCTAATTCAGTGGCTTCATCCGTTGTCCCTTGCACATTTCTGAAATATAAAGCTAGCATGTTTTCATTCCAATTCTTGTTAGACGGGTCTGATTCAAGTGCTCGGCTATAAAAGGATTTCAGTTTATTAATCCACGTTGTACTTTCAGGATCGTTCTGCAATTGTTCGAGATAGAGTAACTCCAGTGTTTCAAAGTCTCGGCGATTATATCGCCTTTTTGTCCGGATTTCGTACTGGCGGATTACAGAATCTGGAGATTTAATGGTGTCCATGACAATCTCTACTCGTGCGTCTACCATATCTGGGGTGTCAGTAAAAGAGTGGAGAATTGCAATTACAAAACAACATGTTGTGGCGGAACCAACTAGTATCCCAATTGCCTTAGTTTGGAAGGATCGGTGGGAGTCTTTTGATCTATAAATCTGTGGTGTGATAAATACTGCTGCAATCAAGCCAGAGATAAAACCACCCACATGGGCAGCAACATTAATTTGTGGTATCCAAATCCCTATGATTAAGTCTAAAATAATAAACGGAAGAATACGGTAGCCGAAAATACGTTTCTGGTAATTAGGGATTTTGTTTTTATACCAGATTCCATAGGCCACCATCACACCCATCACACCGAAAACTGCGCCAGATGCTCCTGCACCGACTGAATCTCTAATCCAAAATAGGCTCAACAGGTTTCCTGTAACTGCTGATGTCAGATAAATAATCAGGTATTGCCAACTACCATAAATCCGTTCAATTAATAGCCCTAGGATCAGGATCAGCCCAATATTAAAGGCGAAATGACCAAAACCAATATGGAGAAAGGCGCTTGTAACCAGTCTCCAATATTCGTTATTTTGAATTATCAGTGGGTAGGAGTACGCTCCAAACTGGATAAGCTTCCGCAAACTTGCTTGCTCATTGTCAAAAGGACTATCTATAAGAAAGTAGATTAGCGTGTTGAGAGTAATAAATAAGAGTGTGAAACTGGGGTGGAATTGACGAAGTAATTTTATGCTGTTTAACGTATTGCTATTTTCAGGTGCGTAGGGAGGGGGGAGGGTAGTAGTCGAACTTCGACCTAAGTCCTCCCATTTACGAATAGTCTCGCTAGTAATTCCGATGACCCGATCGTGCCGTCGAACTTCCATTTCCATGACTCAAACCGACTACTCTTCTCTATCGGTTACCACAATAACAGAAGATCCACGGTCTTGTCCTCCATGACCATCTTGAACAAGAACACTGATCAGATAGCTTCCAGGTACATCGGCAACTAGCTTCACACTTGTACCTTCGGTTGATTCAAGC
>PBXZ01000180.1:0-43681 GCA_002729415.1 Candidatus Poribacteria bacterium
TGCCATTGGAATCCTTCCTGTTTCTGACCCTGAAATGCCCTTTCGCTATGAGTTGAAAATGGCCTCGCGCTGCTGCCTAACATGTATTAGCCAACACTTTTGTGCTTAGTGTATATTATTGTCACGAAACAGGCCACAGAAAAATGCGTGAGAAAACGCTTGCCTATTTATACTTTGGTCTTCGGTACTTTTGTATTGGTACTGTCATATATGGGAATGGGATAGATTTAGAAAGTACCCATCTCGCAGAACATCTTGTCGCTCTTGAGATAAGCCTACTACTAAGAATCTGACTTGCACGATGAGCCTCCACCTTTTGGATGATCTACGCTCGATTTTCCGTTAGCAATTCCTACCAGCGATCCCATCGCTTTACCCCGAAATTGCGATCGTGATAGAATGCAAAAGGCAGTTCCTTGAGAGTCGAATTCGCGTTAAATATGTAAAAGGGCGACTCAAGGATGCCCACGTTATTTTAGCGATGGCAAACGGTCAAATCAAAGGTGCGGGAAATGCCGATAAAGGCGCGAGTATTAGGTATATGAAGAAGTTTGATGCAGTCCTGATATTGTCTGATTTTATTAGATGGTTGTGGTGATGAACCCTACTGACGAATGGGTTGGAATGTGGACGCTGAAAACAAGGAATAAAAAAACGACACTAGGACGATTAATTCCCAGTGTCGCTAGTATTGAAAATGGCTAATTATTTTCAACAGAGATAGTTTAACTTACGGGTTGTACTTTTTACGACATTAAATACGATGATATGCAAAATTAAAAGGGTAGTACAATCACTTTTCGTATTGGTGGTGAGGTAGTTGAGAAGCTGGGCGAATGTCCAATAGCAATGCGTTAGATTATCTTGGAAATGGGTTCGTGCTGCCTTGTACCACGTTTATAATAGAGGCTAATAAAACCTGATCAGAAAGAGTGATCGCTGAGCGAGAATCTACATTAGATCTAAAAATATACTGGTCTCGGCGACCGAACCAAAAGTTACACAAGCTGTAGAGTGGAGGAGGACAACAATATGCTTAAAGGTTGTGATACGGTTGTCGCTTTATCTAATGCGACAACGGACAATCAGGTCATCTTCGGTAAGAACAGCGATCGACCCGCGATCGAATGTCAGCCGTTAGTTTTACGAGACCGAAAATCTCACTTCTTGGGTTCTATGACAAATTGCCAATTTATCCAACTTCCAGAAGTCAGAACGACGTATCGTCATATTGGATCTACCCCATACTGGTGCTGGGGAGATGAACATGGATTCAACGAACACCAAGTGGTAATTGGAAATGAAGGGCTGAAATCTAAGTACGAATTTGATTCGCCAAAACTGATTGGTATGGAGTTGGTTCGGCTCGGTTTGGAGCGTGCCTCAACTGCCGCAGAAGCAGTTGAGGTGATGACGACCTTAATCACGAAATACGGGCAAGGGGAATTTAGCAACAAGGCAAATGTCCGTACATACGACAACGGTTATATTATTGCTGATCCGCATGAAGCGTATATCCTTGAAACAGCTGGTCATGAATGGGCAACTAAACGAATCGATAGTGTAGCTGGAATCAGCAACGTCTATTCAATCGAAGATGACTGGGATTGTTTATCTCCGACTGCGCTTGAACAAGCAATAGCCAACAACTGGTGGAGGGGAAAAGCAGAGCAACTCAATTTTTCTGAAGCCTACAGTCATCAAGTAGACCGCTCAGTTGGCAGTGGTGCGGTACGTCGAAGACGCTCTTGTACGTTGTTAAATCAGCATTTGGGAAATATCGATATTTCGACCATCATCGCCGTATTGAGTGACCATGGTGGAGATGATACCGATAGAACGTCCTTCGACACAGTGCTTAGGCAGGGTGGGATCTGTGTACATCACAATCAAGATGGTACAGGAGGGAACACAGCAGCAAGTCTTGTCGCTCACCTATGTGCTGATAATTCGCGATTGCCTGTTTATTGGAGCAGTCTCTACTCACCTTGTCTGGGTGTTTTTCTCCCTATGTTTATCGAAGGAGAACTGCCTTCCGTGCTTGCAATTGGCAGTAAGAAACCGTCAGAAGAAAGTCCTTGGTGGCTTTTCCGCCAATTGAGCCTGAAGAGTTATTCAGATGCAATTGAGTCGACCTCAGTAGTTCGAGAGAAATGGGTAACGTTCCAAAAGTGCCTGTTTGACAGTGCATATGAAATGGCTAAAGCAGGCAAGGAACTTATCGACGACCAACGCCAGGCTGAAGCTAAGCAACTGTTGACTGAATACATGACAAAAAATGTCGCATTGATGCTCAAAATTGTTCGAGGAATACTAGTAAACACAAGGACCTCAACCGTAAAAGGATAAGAGATGTTCCAAAAATTAACTGACCACCTTTTTTTTCTTGAAGACACCTGTTGCATCTATGCCATTTGCGTTAATGACAAGATTTTGTTGATCGACTGCGGAACACACTTGAGGTCAGAAAATTTTGAAGGACTTTCTGGCAAAGATTGTTCAGTAGAACGAATTTTGTTAACCCACTTTCATCGAGATCAATGTGCGGCGGCAAATCGTTTCCAAGCAAGTGGTACTGAGATTTTTATTCCCTTTGTTGAAAGACGCTTCTTGGAAGAAACCGATTTGCTTAAAGCATCCTATGATACTTATGATAACTACACCTCGTATTATCCTGGGAGGGGTATGTTAACTGACATCCACTCCAATGGGTACGCGTATGATTATGAGTCGATAATGTGGTGTGGAATTCGGTTTTATGTCGTTCCATTGCCAGGACATACATTTGGTTCCGTAGGTTACCAGTTTGAAATCGATGGGAAACGGGTCTTGGCATGTGGTGATTTAATGAGTTCACCTGGAAAGGTTCAACAATATTTTTGGAGCCAATGGAGTTATATGTCGTTCCAAGGACACGTGAACCATCTGGAGAGTCTGCAGACGGTGGCGAACCTCGAACTTGACCTGATTCTTCCTGGACACGGTAAACCGTTTATCCCAACACCAGCGGCTTTTACCGAACTTCAGGAACCGATGGAAGAATTGTATGAACTGTTTCATGGGCATGCTTTTCAGTACTATCGGCCTGAGTTTCGCCAATTAACGTCGCATGTCTATGAAGTTGTCAATTCAGTTGCCCGAACCTACATTGTCCAAGACGAATCCGGTCACGCGCTCTTGATTGACTGTGGATACACCTCCAATGCCCCAATTAGCGCCAATCCACATCGGTTCATTGACCATCTAACTCCCTATCTTAAAACCGAACTTGGTGTTGAAGTTGTTGAGTGGTTTCTGCCATCGCACTATCATGATGACCATCTGGCTGGCTATCCCGCCTTAAAAGCTCAATATGATACTAAGCTCGCGTCATCACCAGAACTGAAAGACATTCTGGAGAGCCCAAAAAATTACGACATGCCATGTCTGATGCCTCAAGGAATTCAGGTTGACCAAGTGATCAAACGCGGTCAAGCTTTCCATTGGCGAGGGATCGATTTTTACATGGAACAACATCCCGGACAAACACTTTACCATCATCTGGTCTGGTTCTCTGTGGACGACAGGAAATTCCTCTGTATCGGAGACAATATCTCGGGTGTTAGCTTCCATGAAAACCGCGACTATATACATTCATTCATCCCCAAGAATCGTACGCCAGTATCGAGTTACTCGGACATGCCAAAACAGATTTTGGATCACGCACCCGATTTCATCCTGACCGGTCATGGTGGTGCGGTGCCATTTGAGCAAACCAAGATCAGACGGTGGAAGGCATGGATGGAACGTTGGCAAACATTATTCACACAGACGATTGATCAACCGCATCCGAACATCGGGATGGATCCGCACTGGATCGAGTTCTATCCGTATAAAGTGCGCATCACCCCTGGTGAAACGCTGATATTCAAAGTAATAATCACCAACTATCAAGTCAAAACACAAATATACCAACTTCACTTTCGTTCTATTGAGGGCGTTAACCTTTGGCCAGAAAAGATGAAGGTTACAGTTCCCTCCAATGAAAAGCGTGTCTGCCAAATCCAAGCCAAATTCCCAGAGAAATTTGAGACGCACTCCTTGCCAATTGTAGTGGACGTAATATGGAACGGTAAGAGGTTGGGTGAAATTGCGGAAGCCATTGCTTACTGGTAAGCTGATGGTATATGTTAGTGGTACCTATTTCTATCAAATACAGGCTGGAGATTACACAGAAACCCGCAAGATGGTGATTCTGAAGTAGTCGTTTTACGTTACGAACCTACTCATTTAAACCCGCGCAATAGATAACTCGTGTACGGGGGATTCAGGCCATCTCATATGCAAGCTCTACCGTGGACGGTACTTGATCGATGCATCCAGCTTCCAGACACTTCGTACGAAGCGCTGAAATTCAGTCGGTGTCGGATCCTTACCAATGATGGGGAATTAACTCCTAATCAGTTAACATCCAGATCTAATATTCTCTGTTCCCTGACTCCGCTAACCCTATTGGTAGGAATATCAAGGGAGGTTTTCAATGTGCGTCAGGGTTGCATTAATTACCCTTGAACCCTTTCACAGGAGGGGGAGAACTATCCAGCGGGGTACTTTCCCTTACTCCACCCGTCGCGATACGCCACGGCGGTCTAGATAACACGTCAGATGATTTTCCCGCGCAAAAGACAAGCTTCTGAAACGGCGTAACGCCGCATTGTATCCTCTGTCCTCAACCCTAATTTCTGTGAGCAATCCCATCGCTTTACCCCGAAATGCAATCGTGATACAATGCCAAAGTTAGTCCCTTGATGCTCGAATTCGCGTAAGGGTACAAAGTTCGCTCAACATTGCACCAAGAACTGGAAGGCAGAGACCGTGAGCAGTCGATCTGTGCCGAGGACCTAGCCTAGGGAGGGCCGCTTTTTCAGCGAAGGCAAACGGTCAAATCAAGGGTCATGAAGTGCCGATATCTAGTTAATAATGGAAATAGTCCAGATGAGCAAACTAAGGAGAGGTATGTCATGCGAGTTTTGAGCAAACAAGATTGGGATTTTTGGAATGAGAACGGGTATGTGGTAGTACACCATGCTGTACCACAAGAAAATCTGGATGCCGCAGTAGATGCAATATGGGAATTTTTGCAGATAGACCGCGACAATCCGGAAGACTGGTACAAGTACAAACCGTATACCCGTGCCAATAAATGTTCGCCCATTTCCGCAGCTGGTATGGTTGAGATTTATCAGCATCAGGCATTGTGGGACAATCGGCAATATCCAAAAGTTCATCAGGCTTTTTCTGAAATTTGGGATACAGAAGAACTGTGGGTGTCTCTAGACCGTGCCAATATGAAACCGCCCGCTCGGGAAGACAAACCCGATTGGCAAAACAGAGGGATGATCCACTGGGACACGGATACATCTGTGGGAAAAGTGCCTTTTGGCGTGCAGGGGGTATTGTATTTGACGGATACGGCAGAAAATCAGGGAGGATTCCAGTGTGTGGAGGGCTTTCACAGGCTCTTTGACGAATGGGTGAAAACACAGCCCAAAGATCGAAATTCTCGGCAACCAGATCTGACGGAGCTTGAGGTGAAGTCCATTCCAGGCGAAGCGGGCGATCTGTTAATCTGGCATCGTTTGCTGGCGCACGGCAACGGTCACAATCGGTCGGATAAACCGCGTATGGCGCAGTACATCACAATGTCGCCAGCAAAGGGGCGCGGAGCCGATGAACGTATCAACGGGTGGCAGATGTGTCGTCCCACGCCACGCTGGCCCGGTGATCCGAGAGACTGGGAACACACACATCAGAAACCAGCTGTGTTGACGGGGTTGGGCAAGAGATTGCTGGGATTAGAACCTTGGAACTGAGAATCGCAACTATGGAGGCTGCTATAAATGCAACTGCAACTTCCCCTAATCTATAGTTACTCTTTTCATTCCTATTCAAAGGAGTTTATAATGAAAGACCGAACGAACATTATTTACATTGTCTGTCGCCATTTGGGACAGATGTTGGGCTGTTATAATCGTGGATTTTAACCCTCCAATCTTTCTCGACTCGCAAGCCAGGATGTGAAGTTCAATACCGCCTCCTATGCTTCCTCCGCTTGCTGCCCGTCACGCGGCTGCGCTTGGATGAGGCAGTATGCGCATACCAAGGAGACACTTAAATGGAGATAACAGTTCAAGCCGCCGAGCTTGACAATGAAAGACTGTCCAAAACCCACCTAGATAAAGCCCTCCAAGCACTCTGTATCGACGGTTACGTGATTTTGGAGAACATCGTTGACCATACGCATCTCGACATCCTGCGTGAGCGGATGGATACCGATTCACAGAAACTGATTTCCGCTCAACAGTGGGGTGGTGCAGGTCGGCTCACCGGACACCTTCAACAAGGACCGCCACCGTTTCCGCCTTATGTTTTCCGCGACATTGTTGCCAATCCCTTTGTCGTTCAAGTTACCAAGGCATTGCTCGGTGAGGGGGTGTTCAACAACTTCTATAACGGGAATACTAACTGTTCCGGTAGTGTGCGACAACCCCTGCATGCCGATGGCAGACATCTGTGGAGCAGGATGAAAGTAGCGCATCCGATCGCCACTGTGGTGGTCAACATTTCACCGGTGCACGTGACCGAAGAGAATGGAAGCATTGAACTGTGGCCGGGCTCTCATCTTGATACAACTGTTGACAGGCGGATTGATGAGGCAACCGAAGTTGCACGACGAAAGATACGCCCGCCGATTCGTGGGAATACGAAGAAGGGAAGTGCGCTGATTCGAGACGTTCGGCTCTGGCATCGGGGTGTGCCAAATGAGTCGAATAGTCCTCGGCACATGATTGCGATGGTGCATAATGTGAGCTGGCTTCAACGCAACAGGCGTCTGCAATTCGGCAAGGGTTGCGAAACCGAGTTCGAAAGCAGCGACCTGGATGCGAACGCTGATTTTGTGGATTCAGAATATGATTATCTGAGTCGTGAGAGTCCAAATTATCGAGCCTTTGTGTACAAACCATCGCGTTGACATCACGTGGGTTGCCGGCATTTTCGTCCCAGTATTTCCGTATATCCTCAGTTGTTTGAACTCGAACCAGCGTTAGGTTCTTTTAGGGTTCTTCAAAGTGGGGTTGGTCGGGTACACAGATGCCCTTTTTAATCAGAATCTTCTCAAGTGAGATGAGCCAGTGTTCATAATAGCCAGTAAATGGGACATGTGGATCGTCAGCTTGAGCTGCATCTGCGGTGCCTGCTCTGATACAAGCATTGCAGAACCAGATCCTAGATGTTTGCTGCTGTATAAACATTTTTATTATTACCATTCTACTATCTTCCTGCCTCCTTTACTTATGTTGATTTTGAGGTCTTAGGTCTTTTCAGGACAGCATAAACTATCAAGAGTCATAACATAGAGCTGGGCTAAAACAGACGTTTCCTGAGGTACCTTCCTAACGTCACTTTGTAAAGTGATATCAAACCTGAAACAAGTGAATATGGAACTAAGCATGAAGCTATGCTAATCTGAAGAGAGGGACGAGCACAATCAGGTATATAACTTAATAAAGGAGAGGTTATGAAACTACGGTACAAGATTTTATATATGTCGTTTGGGGCAATGTTGGTTGTTTTAGGTATGGTATTGAACTCTTTGGTTAGTGGTGATGCTGATGCACAAGTGAGTTTGAAGGATGCGACATTTGGAGTAATTACTTGTAAAGCAATTATAATCCAAGGTAAAGATGAGAGAAAAGCATATTTTGGNTTGGATGGTAGTGGTGATAGTAGCATGCTGACAATGTTTGGTGATGACCTAAGTCAACAAATTGTATATTTGGGTAGGAACCAGGGAGAAAATAATGAGATGCTGTTTGCTCTCGACTCAAAATCTAACGCTGATAAAAGAAAAGCAAGGATGTATATAAACGAAAACGGTGGAGGATTTGATTGCAACAACAAGATGGGAGAAAATGCTATTCGTCTTGTTGTTGATCTTGATGGTAGTGGTGTGATCGAGAAACTCCTAAATGACGAGAGATCAAATTCGGCAAGTCCTTCTGCTGAGCCAATAAAAGAAGTGCAATAATGTCAATAGACAAAAAATGGTGGTATTATGGATTGTCTCAATAAGATGGGGAAAATGTTGCTGGTCTTGGTGTTGCTGATGATGGCGGTGTTCCTTTAAACAGGAAAAGAAACAAAGCAAGTCAATTGGGAAAAAGTGAACAGCTTAAACCGTTTCTCCTGTTCCTGGTAGCCCTCTTGATGCAGGGAACTGGCATAGTCCCGATCAGATTGTCTCAGGAAATTATAGATTACCCCAGTCAGGTAATAATTGTAGTTGACTGGTAAGGCTACTGCCTCCTTAACCGGAAATTCGATCTTGATCCTCAATCAGAGCCTCCTAATTTCATATTTTGACCCCTATAAAATAAAAATTAATTCATTAACGAGTGATTAGCCAAGGTCGCCTCCAGCTCCTCTTTTAACCGTATTACCAATCTCTCTAATAGTGTCAAAGAAATATATGCAGACAATGTCGTTGTCTTTGGTACGGATGAATCTGAATATTGGAAAGGTATTGATGAATTCGAGGCTACATTAAAAGTACAAATGGAAGCTATCAATGACCCGATTTTTGATTTTAATAGTGAAACAATTCATATTTCACCAAGTGGGGATATGGCAAGTTATTCACATCAATTTAATATGACTTTTACATCACAAGGTGGATCTGAAAAATTAGAAGGGTTCAGAGTATCTGGTGTTTTAGTAAAGAAGGGGTCAAGTTGGAAACACGGACAATCTCATTGGTCAATAGGAGTTAAAGGTCAAGTGGTTGAATATTAATTTTTTTTTCTAAATCAATAAACATCAAACCCTGTCAAGTAGCAGGGTTTTTGTTTGTGCGGATGAGTATGTTGTTCTTGCACTTGGAGCTATATGTAAAGTGCATAAGGATTCATCTTGAACAGGGTACAGAATTTTAGTTTGCCTTTTACAAAAATAACATCGGTAGATTCCCTTTGAAGGGCTTCTTCTTAATACTAAATCAATGTATTATAAAAATTAAAAAAACGTGCCTTTCGACGTCCCAGCAAATATAAACTTTATAGACTGACTGCACGTCTTAATTAACTAAAGGATCATTTTTCTTGCAATCTTGGGAGATACTTAATATGAAACGCAAAGATTTTTTTCTATCTGCTACCGCTGGACTTCTGACACTAAGCCAAGTTTCTGAAGCTCAACAAAGACCTGGCCGAGGCGAACGTGGTGGTGGTAACCGACAAGGTGGTCGTGGTGGCATGCGCGGTGGTATGTCCAGCATGATGACAAACATGATTGGGGGGTCCTGGGTGGGACTGACATTTGTAGTTAAAGTTAATGATGAGTCCCTTTTAAAGGCCCGTACAGTTTTCCAAAAAACGATGGACGATTCCAAAGCATTAATGGATGACGCAATGGCTGCTGGTGATTGGCAAAGTCTTCGCCCCAAAATGGAAGCCATCCAGAAGCAACACAAGGCGGGTCTCCAGAAACTCCTGACCGAAGATCAAATGAAGGAATTAGATAAATACGATCAGGAGCAAAGGCAGAGGCAAATGGAACGCTTCGGTGGTGGTAACCGACAAGGTGGTCGTGGCGGTGGCGAAAGGCGTGGCGGTGGCGAAAGGCGTGGCGGTGGCGAAAGGCGTGGTCGTGGCGAAAGGCGTGGAGACAACGAAGGTTAAAAAAAGAACCAACTTCGAAAAAGGTGGCGCATATAGCTCCTAATGCGCCGTCTTTTTCAACTCTTAAGTTCAGACCATATTATAGGTAGTTTATTTTGCCGACCGACGGCTTTCGAGCCTTTTAGGAATGCATCATCAATGTCAACGTTGTCAACATGCATTGATCCCGAACGCCCAGCGGCCGCATCGATAGAAATGAAGACCTTGGTGATTACCAAAAGACCTGCATTTTTAACCTTGGCGATTTCCTTATTGTCTACGATGATGAAAAAATTCTTTTGTTCCTTTCGCAGACAAAGTTGACGATAACCTTCTTTCCTAGGATTCTTTTCAAACGGGGCCCCACCGATATTAGTCCAACCAGGCCAAGCGCCATCCGCAGGGCTTGCGTAGTTAAAATTATTTCCTCCCTGTGGTCCCGGAGGAGAATAGATGTCGATATACGCATTTGTCCCACTTTTATCATCATCAACTCGAAGATGAACATTGAATACATCATTATTTAAGAAATCAAAGCAGACCTTGTTAATATCATCAACCAAACGCTCAATACCATTGCGTTTCCAGTTAGTCTTTTCCGTACCATGGATTAATATTTCCTTGTCCTCAATTTCCGTTTTGACTTCTGGGGAATTGACAATCCAATCATTGTCAGGTTTCCCATTTCTTCGATCAAAGTTGTCAAAAAATGGCTCTTCGGAAAAAGCGAACAAAGCAGATAAACCGATTGAAACCAATCCAATCATTATGTTACGTGTTTGCAGTTTCACAAACCCTCCTTCAAATAACGCAAGTTTAAAACATCCAATCAGTAACATACAGTTTACCACATAGCGTAATTAAGCTGTTGCCAATACACACTAACCTACTGTAACATAAGATATAACTGAATCCCAATATCAAAAAACGCCATAACAGTTTACCCCATGAAGGAAAAAGTATATGTACAATTCTGAGCAACATTATAACCACTTATACAGTACAACACCCAGAGAATTTGAGTTCTGTGCTGAGAGTGAGGAAGAATTAACGAATTGGCAAGAAGCGTTTCGGGATCGGTTGCGGCAGGCACTTGGTCTTCACAACATTGAGATGGATTTGAGCCATCATCAACCTGCAGCAGAAATGCTAAAATCTGAGGATATGGGCGACCATATTCGTGAAGAATGGTATTTATGGGTCGAACCCACGGTTCCATTGCCATTTTATCTGTTAAGACCTAAGGAACATAACAAAGGACTTCCACTCGCCCTGACACCACATGGACATAACCATCCACATATTTATGTCGGCATCGCCCGCAATCAAAAAGAGGAAAAAGAGATAACTGAAGGTGAACGTGATATCGCATGTCAGGCTGTACGCCAAGGTTATTTGACCATTGCTCCTACCACTCGTGCATTTGGCGAAACGAGAACAACTATTGACCGTAACAACGACAAGGGCAATTCCTGTCGAACTGCACTTATGCATGGTCTTCTTGTCGGTCGAACTCCAATTGGCGAAAGGGTTTGGGATATGTCGCGATTAATTGACTGGGCAATAGCTGAACAACATATCGATGCTAAACGTATTGTCATTACCGGCAACTCCGGTGGAGGAACGGTTTCATTACATGCTGCAGCCTGCGATACCAGAATCACTGTTGCCGTACCCAGTTGCTATTTCTGCACCTATCAGGGATCTCTTGGTTCAATTGCCCACTGTGATTGCAACTACATACCCGGTATCTTGCGGATGGGCGAAATGTACGAAGTTGCAGGATTGATTGCACCCAGACCATTTTCGGCTATCGCTGGTAAGGAAGATGGAATCTTTCCTATTGATCAAGTCGAATATGCCTTTGAAAAATTACAGGAGATTTATCAGGTGGCAAATGCACCTGATAATTGCCACCTACATATTGGTGAAGGGGGTCATAGGTATTATAAAGCTGGAGCTTGGGATTTCGTTCAGAAACACTTCAATCAGATAGAAAATTAAAAATCTATCCTAAATAAGCATCAGGAGCTGAAATGTCAATTGGAAAAACCGCCAATCGACGGCCAACGTGTCTGTATCGGATGTATTATGTATATGCACATTTACTAACAATTTTATTGTTACTGACCTACACCAGGTATATAGTTGCAGAAGAAATCAATCATCAACAAGCGACCGAGGCACTTCGTCAAGCCGTCGTTTTTTTTCGAACACAGGTTTCAATTGAAGGTGGCTACTTGTGGCANTATTCAAGTGACCTGAAAAAACGTGAAGGAGAAGGAAAAGCCGCTCCCTCAATGGCTTGGGTTCAACCACCTGGTACACCGTCGATCGGCCGAGCCTATCTACTAGCTTATCAACGAACTGGCGATGCTTACTACTTGGAAGCCGCTATTGAAACTGGCATAGCTTTAGTCAAAGGACAATTGAAATCGGGTGGCTGGGATTACCGGATCGAGTTCGATACTAAAAAGCGAGAAAAGTACGCCTATATCGCTGATGGAGAGTTTGCTGGCACACGAAACACATCCACACTCGATGACAATACGACTCAGTCCGCTCTTTCTTTTCTGATTCGTCTGGACCAAACCTTGCGGTTTCAGAATGCCAACATTCACACAGTAGCAATTGCCGGACTGGAAGCGCTACTGAAATCACAATACCCTAATGGTGCTTGGCCACAACGCTTTGCCGACTATCCTAAAACCGCAGATTTTCCCGTACGTTCTGCTAACTATCCCGATAGTTGGCCTCGGACCTATCCACGTCAGGATTACCGAGGTTTTTATACTTTTAACGATAACACCATTGCGGACACCATCTACTTGATGCTGGATGCTGCAGAAATCTATAACCAAGAGAAATATCGACAGTCCGCTCTGAAGGCAGGCGATTTCATTTTGCTAGCGCAAATGCCGGATCCACAACCTGCTTGGGCGCAACAATATAACCCGGCGGGGCAACCTGCTTGGGCCAGAAAGTTTGAACCGCCAGCCGTCACTGGAGGTGAATCGCAGGGAGTGATGCGAACGCTGATTCAGCTTTATCGACGCACTGGTGAAAAGAAATATTTAGATTCCATTCCTCGTGCCCTCGATTATCTCCAATCATCACTGTTAACGGATGGAAAACTGGCTCGATTTTACGAGCTAAAAACCAATCGCCCGCTCTACTTCACCAAACAATACGAGTTGGTTTATACCGATGACGACCTGCCTACCCACTATAGCTTCAAGGTTTCGTCGAAATTGACCGCCATTCGCCGACAATACGAGGCCGCGCTAACTCTAGGAGCAGACCTAGCTCACCCAAGCGCAAAAGAGGGCGATCAAACAACTACCGAGGAGTCCATTTCCTGGTCTGAATCGCTGGCTAAGGATGCTGCTGAAGCAATTAGGACAATGGATGATCGTGGCGCCTGGGTTGAAAATGGACGGTTGCGGTATCACGGCGACGACGACCCAACTCGAAAAATCATCAGTTGTCGAACCTTTATCCAACATGTGGACACCTTATCATCATACCTTTCATCCACCAAATAACATCATCATTAGCTGACGAACATATCTATACACGCCCATACACAATCTAAACGCTACTGTCTAACGGCATCGCCATACGTATGGATGCTGGAATTGGCAGAGAACTTCTACTTAGCGCTTAAAACTGGCTTTTTAGCTTTCCCCAAGTTGAGGCTAACTTCCTCTTGGCATCAACAGCAAACTGGTCCTGAACACCATTTTCTATAATCTCTTTGATTTTCTTCTCTCCTAGAACTCCTGAGTAAACCGCCAGCTCATCCACGAGTCCCGAGTAATCCTCTCCAAGTCCGGTATGACGAGACCCAACATAAAAAGGGCCAGCCAGAGCCAACTTGCCTGGCGCCTTGATCTGGTAATCACCTTGTAGTTNTCCGTCGAGATACATGTCGAAAACTTTGCCATCATAGGTGACAGCAATATGATGCCATTGTTTTTCCTTGATTGGCATCCCTTTGTTCCAACCAGTAATTCCTCCAGCGTAGAGGGCAAAATTCCCTCGCTGCCATATGNCCGCTGTCCATAGCCANNTCATGNTTATCGCTCGCCCGGGAAATGATACGAGGCAATNNTCCNTTTCCTCCAGGTTCAGTAAATTTGTTGACCCATAAGACAAAAGAAATCGTCTTCATATCACCACTTAAACTTGCACTATCCTTAACTATAATTCTCGCCTTGTCAAATTCCATGGCTTTGCCAAACGGCTTATCTTTGCTTGCTACTCTTTTAGCTTTTCCATTATCAAATTTCCCATGATTGTTTTTGCCCGATTTGTCATCTACGGTGTCACCACTACCTTCAAACGGAAAATACAATACCAGTTCCTGCGCTCTCGCCTGAACNGGTTGAAAAANTGCGGCTANAAGAAAAAANAATATAAAGTGTTTCATAATGTGTTCCTCCAATCACCTTTGTAAAATCAAACATTATTATATAGTAANAAGTTTCATGNAACACTCATGGATAAAAAGCCTGAGTCAACNATGAAACAGGAGAATNATAACACCGATCTGACAGATCAAAGATCGTAATACCTACCGCTCTNTCTACCAAGTNCTGATCTGCGAAGGNCATATCTAGGCTATTAGTAACAGGTTTGAACTTTGCAGAAACATGTATCATGTTTTGGCTTCAAGTTNTTCTACGCTTAAAGAGTTTTCACCAAAGATAAGAGAAAACGTNGTTCCACGGCTTGATTTGGTAACAGCATCCATATAACAAATACTAAACGCACGGCGTGGGATATCAGTCTGATTCGTACTTGAACTGTGAAGTGTCCAATTGTGCAACAGTACTACCTCACCAGCTTCCAATTCGACTGGAATTGGCTCATATTCGGTTAAGAGATCATCAATCTGTTCCTGAGTCAAGAATCCAGATCCGTTAGATGGATTAATCAAATTATTATGGGATCTGGGTACAATATGAATACAACCATTTTCAATAGTAGCAGGATCTAATGCTGTGTAGATCGTGATCTGCGGATCTATATCAAGATCAGTCCATCTATCCTGGTGCCAAGTTAAACGGGTGCCTTCGTGAGCAGGCTTATTCATAAACATNGCTCGCAAGCAAGTTATAGGGGTATCTTGACCGTAAATCCTAGTACANACTTCCTGAAAAANTGGANTCTTCATATATGAAAGAAACACCGGATCATACTCCANCATCTGGATCTTTCGATATAGCAATGTAGCACCTTTGTGACCATTACTCTGAGGACCAGGCTTGCNNGTTCCCGNTTCACGGTCGAGTTGCATCATAATCTTATCNTAATCAAGNGGTGCCTTACCAAGCATGATATCATCCATACGTTGNTGGATAGTAGCAAGCAGTTGGTCATTANCCACCTGTCCAATTCGGACGTAACCTTCATCNTCAAAGTGTTCCCACTGCGCCTCTGTAATNTATTGGCCCATTTTTTAACCTTCCATTTAGTTGTTGCAATATTATTCGCTTGTAAATAACTAAGAAGAAGCCTTTTGAAAATAGAAAACATGAGATAATTTGGACATTCTAAACAAAGACAATCAAAAAAGGAAGTCAAAAACCGAAAAGAGCTTACCTTTTTGACCTTCATATCTTGATTTAGAGTGACGCCCAGCCCTTTTTGGATTCCACGGAAATATTACGAACCCGCATAATAAATGTCTTCAACAACCCATTCATGTTCCGAAGAACAGAACATGATTAATAAAACACTGTTAAGAAAGAACCTTGAGCCAAGTTTTGGCAGGATGCTATAATTTTCAATCATGCTGATTAAACTAATAAATTGAGAAGGGAGAATGTCATGAGTACCAGAATTGAAAAAGACAGTATGGGAGAAATTGAGGTCCCTGCTGACAGATACTGGGGTGCGCAGACACAACGATCATTAGAAAATTTTAAAATTGGCGGCGAACGGTTTCCAAGAGAAATGATCTGGGCACTAGGTATTGTAAAACAATCTGTGGCAAAGGTAAACGCGGAATTAGGTTTACTCGACAAGGACAAAGAAAAAACAATTTTAGAAGCAACACAGGAAGTTATTAACGGAGATCTGGACGACCACTTCCCACTGGTTGTTTGGCAAACTGGAAGCGGTACTCAAACTAATATGAATACTAATGAAGTCATTGCCAATCGTGCCATTGAAATGCACCGAGGGGAACTGGGTAGCAAAACACCGATTCATCCAAACGATCATGTAAATAAATCACAGTCAACAAATGACGCCTTTCCAACCGCCATTCATGTTGCAACGGTTAACCAAATCAAGAATCACCTAATCCCAGCAGTTACCCATCTGCGAAACGCCTTGCTTAAGAAAGCTGATGAATTCAAAGATATCGTAAAAATTGGACGTACCCATCTGCAAGATGCAACACCACTGACTCTAGGTCAGGAATTCTCGGGGTATGGACAACAACTCACTAACGCACTTAGAACCATTGATCACGCTTTACCACATCTTTACGAACTGCCCATCGGTGGTACTGCGGTTGGTACAGGCCTAAACACCCATCCTGAATACGCCCAACGTGCAGCTCAGGCGATTGCTGAACGAACCGAATTTCCATTTATTACGTCACCCAACAAATTTGAAGCCCTGGGTGCCCGAGATGCACTGATTGAAGCCAGTTCAGCACTGAAAACACTGGCATGTTCTCTTAACAAAATCGCCAACGATATCCGTTGGCTCGGCAGTGGACCGCGATGCGGAATTGGCGAGATTAGCTTGCCAGAAAACGAACCAGGCAGTTCAATTATGCCCGGCAAGGTTAACCCAACACAATGCGAAGCCATGACCATGGTATGCGCTCAGGTAATTGGCAATGATACTACCGTTTCGATTGCCGGTGCCTCCGGTAACTTTGAACTGAACGTGTATATGCCAGTAATGGCGTTTAACGTTTTGCAATCGATACGCTTGCTTGGTGACGCTTGTAATTCATTGAATGAAAACTGCGTCGTTGGCATCACTGCCAACCTTAGCCAAATTGATCACTATCTAAACGATTCATTGATGCTTGTAACGGCCCTAGCTCCGCACATCGGCTATGATCAAGCTGCCGCGGTGGCCAAGAAGGCGCACTNAGAAGGTAAAACGCTTAAACAANTAGCAGTTGAGATGGATCTNNTNACNCAGGAAGAATTNGATACNGCAGTGATNCCCAGNCAAATGACACANCCTAACCTCTAAATGAATTATGGTGTNAANAACTANCCGATTGNTAAGNTGATTGCCGANTTTGATGGAACTGTGACGCANAANGATACAATCAGCCCNTTGGTTTTGACTGCNNCTGAAAANCGGAAGCNANCAGGACCANTTTTTAGAACAATGGGAGCAGGTNGTACAATGGTACNTTTCNCAACAGGAATCGAACGTNNAAANATGGNTCNCANCANCGGAATCNNCGAACCATNTGATTGATTTTCTGGAGTCGTTTAAACCGATTGAGGAAGAATCACTTCGTCGNGTCACACAACAGAAGTTCTTGCGCGGGTTGACAAAGCATGACCTGAAANAACTCGGTNGCAACGTGTTGAAACGGGAAGGTGTTGCTAAGGTGCTAAAGGGGCTGCAAGNATCAGCAGTAGAAATTGAGATTCTTTCAGCTAACTGGTCGAAGACATTAATCCAAAGTGCAATGGGTGAATTGTGTGATCAGATATGGACAAACTATCTCGTTTTTGACGATTTTAACAAGTCAACCGGTGAAATCCGACAGAACGTAACTTCNGCTCAGGACAAATTGTCTTTTTTCGAGAGGCATCGTTCTAAAATTGGCAAGACGCTTTATATCGGTGACTCAATAACGGATTTTCTTGCCATTTTATCTGCTGATATCGGAGTATTGATTGGTGATAANCATGTTGCTNGTCAGGTCATCGATTATTTCGGAATTTCAACAGTCTCAATCACCAANAATNNAGAATACAATCCAGAAATCCATCGACCGGGAATTATACTATTAATCGANTCATGGTTAGATCTAGAAGATTTCCTAATACCAAAATAGAAATATAATAATGGAGAACAAACCATGTCATTTACNAAGCTTTTAAATACAATTAGAGACTACAGNCATGAAATAGATGATTTGCAGACCGTAAATGTGCTNGTAAACTCGGCGTTTAAAGNCTGGATTGCTTCAAAGGGAATAGGACAGGTCGTTGTCCTGGAAAGCGGGAAAATAATTATGAACATCAACGGCCAGTTCAACCCTGAGGCCAGCCAGATTAGCTTCCGCGGGATAACAAATTACAATAATTTTATATCGGTTGATATCGAACAGTTCACATCCCCTGAAGAAGTTTCTGAGGCGATTGAAAAAANCCTAAAATCATACTTCTCAGAAGGAGATGGNGCTTATGTTTGGATTGTTCCAGACGGATACATGGCTAGCCTAACGAAAGAAGAGAAAGAATGGGAAGTAGGCGGCGGCGGTTACTTCTCCCACGAATCCATNTGCGTATCAAATACTTCTGACTTCGACACAGTATGTACAATTGAAGTTCTGTATGAAGATGCNGATCATCAGAACACTTCATGCGAATTCGAAGTAGGAGGCCATCGATCAGTGCACTATCGATTGGACAAGCTAAAAGCAGAAAACNACGATCCGCTAATTGCCAAAGATCAACCGACAAGTTACAAAATTACTAGCCTGNGTGCTAAGGTTGTCGTGCAAGGATCGCGAATCCTGACTTCAGGANATCATAGCGAATTTGCCAGTTTTGGAACTGTCATAGCTTGGACACCTCAACCCTAGCTAATGCACTGCTCGTAATGTTGCGGGTAAAGCTTAATTGCNGCCTTAATCAACGGAACAAGTTTCATAATNTTACCCAGAGGTCCNCTGGCAACAATTTGTTGTTTTGTGATTGCTTGCATGACATTAANCTCACCCATCCAGAAATAGTGGGCGACATCACCTGACATAGCTAATTCAATATCCGGTTTCTGACAAGTCTCCCCATAATAAATTGAATGTGTTCCATNCTCCACTGNTAGGAAAATTGATGATTCNGGATCATGGAAAATGAATTTAACTTTCAGCTTCAAACTCTGAAGTTCCGCCAAGNCAANCGGATCCGCGCCCATTTTGTTCAACAATCCNCCAACACAACCATAAAGTTGATCTGGCGTTTCAAAAACCGACATGTCCTTANGCTAAACCTGCCTGTTCCCAAACAGTGTCCAGCGAATCTTTAGTTGCTTGCGCCGCATCAGTTGGGGACATCTGACGGATACGTTCGTTGAATGGCTCAACCGTAGCNGGCCCATCGTAACCAATCTGATGCAGAATCTTGAANAATTCACCTAGAGGAATTACCCCTGTTTCCGCNGGCATACAACGAACATTATCAATNTGATCTTCCACATGGATACCTTGTGGCGCATCATTCACATGNAGGCAAACGACATCCTCACGCCGAAGGTGTTGGAGATCAGAAAGCGTTGACTGGCAAGTATACCAATGCCATGCATCAAGTAAAAGGCCCACGTTACCTGTACCAATCGCAGCNGCNAAACCCANCATGCCATCCATNGTAAAAACAAAACCATGCTTCGCATTTGCTCGACTTGTNCGCGGACCAATGAACTCTAGTCCNAGCGAATGTCCNTAATCGCGCAGTATTTCGGCTGCTGGCCCAAACCGTCCTACATGAAAATCCCAATTTTCCTGAAATGATCTTTCATTAGAGGATGGAGGTACACCACAGTTGCAGTGCGAAAACAACCAAGTTCAGCAGCTAACTCTGCTAATGCTGGCAGACGAGATANGGATTCATAATATTGTTGGGATGATCCGTTCCACGCCACAGGAAACCCCCAAGTACCCATTTTCAAGCCTGCTTCTTCCCAGAGNTCTTTAAGATACCCNACTGACTTCTCTTCGGCAATTTGGGACGCTTCACCAATATTGAGATCCAGCCCATCGAAACCGGCATTTTTTGCTAACTCCATACCCTGATGCATATCAGCACTGATGCCAATTGCACCTGGACTTAAATTTTTGAACATNAAACACTCCTATCCTGTTATTTTTATTTCTAGGGTCTTNACAATTTTAATAGAATTAACGCTGTTTGACAANAAACTATTCCGATCCTATATCCAGAAATGNCTCTACTTTTAGAACCAAACTACATCAGTNAGCCCTCGTATTGGTGAACGTATTCGTGTCCCANCTCTCATTCCAACTGGTATATCGAGTGAACTGTNAACCATCAGACTGAAANCTCTTAGCANACTCAACATATCAGGGTNATGAAGTTGGANTCAAAACTTNGGTGAANNTGNGAAAGGAATCTTANTTNTCAACCTGCTAAAACCTCCNTTAGCAGTCACTAAATCATAGAAAATGCCTTAAATGGATTGANTGGGTAACGNAATAGAGACNGTAANGCTGTACCAATATGATCAAAATTCATGCNANNATCAATTCTNNTCAANTCTTGTCAAACAGGGATGAGAATTGAAATCGTTGCTTGATTTACTNTGGTTTGTAGGNAGGGCAGTNGTATGTAGTCAACCAACTCAATTGAATCTGATCGATCGCGTTTCTAAATAGAATCTTACNGTTGATTAAGATCCATTTTTTTACCATCNTGGTCTGTTAGTTGAAAACGAGGTTGNTGATATCAGCGAGGNAGCTTATGCCNATGGTACCGACAATCGCTNGGGGTTGCTANTAGCTTTGAACTTGACTGAAACCTGATGCTTAGTATCTGGATGGCAATAAAATTTAATTTCCTGTTGTCCATCCAAAATTTGAGGGATATCAACGCTCGGTTCGGCATCATAGAGAAAATTCCAGTTGAGGTCATAGACTCGGCTTGGTCGANGTCCATCGCATACTAAGTATTGGTTCGGTTCTAAGTCGACAGAAAAAATGATTTGCTCAAAACCTACCTCAAACGTTGGNTTTATAACTCTTTCATTCTGGCTAGNTGTGGGATCAGGGATTACTCGAAGAATAAATTGGAACGGCTGCNTACCAAATCGGTTGGAAAAGGTCCATATTTCATCTGNGGGTTCACCCGGCTGCTTCTGTTGTTGAACATAGGTAAAAGCGTCCGTAATATCAACCTGATAAAGATCCCAACTATTTTGATCAATCTTTTCTAGATGNAACTCNCNAGNCGAATGACGCAGTTTGTCACGTAGCTTGGGAGTGAANGCTCCAGCCAGTCTGGCGTCTTCCCAATCCTTAATCGCTGCTAATATCATTGGCGTTTGGCCGTTATTTTCTAANGTATCNAATGCCGNAAATAAAGCGAAACCNGCATCGAAACCAGCACATTTGGACANCATCCATTCAATATCACTCAGTGTGGTTGATTCCAAATCGCCAGAGGCAAGACTTAGTTGGAACCAGCCCATCATTCTCGGAAACAGGTTCCGTTCAAAATATTCTTGATTCTTGAACCGATATTCTGTTTGACCTTCACGCATGGNCGCNCCCCATGGTTCTCCCCAATTCATGCGTGTATGAATNTGCCAGAGATAGTGAAGTAAACGACTGGCATCATTTACCACCTCCATGTTCCATCCATCNAAACACTGTTTGACAAATCGATGATGTGCATATATACCATGTCCNGTTCGTTCACANCCTTCCANNCCNTCGAATGAAATCTGCCGTAATCCCGTGTTATTGAAGAGTTCAACCAGCCTTTCTGCTAGNTTATCCTGTANCTCAAGGTTAGGAAAAAATACTTTATAAGGATGATCTATCAGTTTCCCAATCTTGGTGCCGGCTGAGTGGTTGGCCGGAATTGTGCCNAAAGCTCCCCGTTTACAACCTTGAAGAGTCCATGGNTTCGTTTCTGAAATTGATCTGTATTGAATCAATTCATCTTCAANGACAACNGTTGATAATGTTTGTTGCTCTTGAAATGGTGTNGGATCTACAANCTGAATTTCTGTNTCGGTCACTGAGATGTCGGATAAAANCTGGCTAATACCAAGNTTTTTCAAACGTTCCTCTGGAATTGGTGACACATAAGGGTCGTTTGTGGTAATGAAATTAGANAGTGTATGTACGCCNATTCGGATACCGCTTTCAGAAGCTTGATCAACACATCGTTTTAAACTAGCGTCACCTTCCGGNAAATTCTGCGGCTGAAGATCAAAGTGTCCCCAATTATGAAAAGGGCCNCTATGGTAAAGATACTTGAAGCCCGCCTGATGAGTATAATTCAATGCATCATCAATATTATGTTCACCAAAATCAGTAATCAAGTAGGATGATTTTGCCGTTAGCGAGGTCTTTGTCCATTCGCCATCTAGCATCGGATGCGGTAATCCTTCAGCTAACTCAATTTCGCCAATTCGTTCCAAAGCCTGTCCCACNGGGCAACCAAAGAGGGCAATCTTCGAGCCAAGAATACCACCATCCTGCTGCCGAGTATATGCTTGCAGGACGCTGCCAAAATCAGTTNGCACGGCAGTCTCTNTGCTCCTGATTTGACTNTCCCATANAGAAGTGCCTACGANACTNGAGGGTNGGTATTCCTGTGGCTGTCCTCCAATAGTTTGAGGACTAAGTGCTTGAATGCCAATAGCAAACTGATCGTTGCGAACAACCCCAATAGTTTCGCCGATTATCTGGTCAATGGTTGTGGGAAAGGGGCCCCACATGATCAAATCTACATCCTGGCCGTCAATCGCTTTTAGTTCAAAGGTCAAGTGGGTTAATTTTTGCTGTACACTGATTATGACAACAGTATTTTGGTATACTAATTCCAGTATATTGTTTGTCTGGTCATAATCCATTCTGGTTGGTACCTCGGTGTCTAATTCAGTTACAAGTCGCAACAGAGGAACGGGCTCAACCTCAGGAAGGTATGCCCTGGAATGCACCAAATCGTCAAAGCTGACAAGATTAGCTTCGCAATCGAGATTGATCTGAATATCGTTTGTTGTTAGGCTAATTGTATTTGTTTTCATTTTAACGTTTATGAACCACTGATTCTTTAGTCATATCAGTGGTTTCCGTAAAAAATTCTTGTTCTCTATCAACGGCTTGCGTTGTAGATATACCAATTCCAATGGATAAGGAAGATAGAGTAATTACTAAAAGTAAGGACTCCGAAGGCTTCCAAGTTGATCAAGCATCTCAATACTCTTTCTAATCTAACACTCATCAGAGATATGTGGATTATGATCCATTGATTAAAATATATTGAATAGCGATTCATCCATGAAAATTATAATACCCTTTTTCCTAAAACAGTATTCAAATTGAATTATAACTGTCTTGAAGAAGGAAATAATTCAAGGACTGGTAACTGTCTAGTTGAANCTCAGAATTCATTGAACACGTCACCACNGCGTTTGATCAAAATCGTCAACAATAACGGNGCAAACTCAAATCTCCAAACGTGAGAGCCAATTGATTATCTCTGGNGGGTGCAATTTCGNTATNAACCATCGACTTCGGCCGCTTGATAAAATTTAACTTCGCGGATAGTTGGNCCCTTTAANGGAATATCAAGTTCAAAAATAGAGATTCCAAGTCGGTTCTCNCGGTGCNGGCCGCGAGAAGTCCCTTGTGATGTATCCTTAACNGGGGCGGCAGTAATTTTTAGAAGNGATACCTTNTCGCTCAGCCGAAATTTGGNTGCTGAACCGGCAGGTATTGTGTGCGTTGTATGTCGAACACGGGTGGGTTCAAAGGTTAACCAATCGCCTACTTNAGGTTTTTCTTTGACCACAAAAATCTTCACATTCGTCATCTTGGACATCGCGTAAATTTCAATGTGTGTAATATACGTAGGTTGATCGAGTTCAATAACCAATTCAGCATACTTTTTGCCGGTACGAAGTGTTCTCGATTGTNTGGTATTGTAATATTGCTCGCCTATTTTTACTAACTTGGCGTTGATATACATTTCTCCTGTGGTATCAAAATGACCGTCAACGACATTTGGAGCAACTTCACAACTGAGGGCATTTGCCTCCACCGAAATTGTCCTTTGCTGTAGATTCATACATCCGGTAATTTGAAAAATCATATTGCCCCAAAGCAAATATGTTATGCAACAGCAGATAATTTTCATATTAGCACCTCGGCATGGACTGAAAAAGACAAATCTCTTGGTAATCTTAAAAAAATCTACTATAATGTTAAAATAGTAAAAACAATTNAGAAGAACATGATGGAACTGTTTAAGGAAATCTTACCCCAGCATCCGTATACNGTTGCTGAGGTTGTCCAATATATTAAAGACATACTGACTTTTGAGCCAGCATTATCTGATATTTGGGTTAAAGGAGAAATATCAGACTTGAGTCGACCATACTCAGGACACCTATATTTTAAGATCAAGGAAGAAAACAGTACTATAAACTGTGTTATTTTCAAAAATCGCGCAATCAACTTAGAGAGCATGCCGCAAAACGGTGATGAGGTACTCATCCACGGCAAAATNGACATTTACCCCAAAAATAGTACATACCAATTAATTGGGGATCAACTTAAACCNGCTGGCATTGGTATGATGCAGCTAGAATTGGAGCGCCTGAAAGCTAAACTGGAAGCAGAAGGCCTATTCGATCAAGAGTATAAAAAAACAATTCCTTCATTTCCAAAGAAGATTGGTGTTNTCACTTCGGCCACAGGTGCTGCAATTCAAGATATTATCCGTGTCCTTTCAGAGAGATATCCAATTGTAGAGGTTTTGCTTTTTCCCACGCTGGTTCAAGGNAACGAAGCNCCTAACCAGATTGTAACAGCAATCCAGGTAGCCAATCAACGTTCGGACCTCGACCTATTAATTGTCGGTCGTGGTGGAGGGTCGATTGAAGAATTNTGGTCNTTTAATGATGAATNGGTTGCCCGAGCGATATTTTCTTCGCAGATTCCAATCATTTCCGCCGTCGGTCACGAAACAGATATCACACTGGCAGATTTCGTCGCCGACTACCGAGCGGCTACNCCGTCATCCGCCGCCGAGCACGCTGTACCAGATCAACATAACCTGAAGAGAAAGATCCATGATCAAGAATTGCGGTTGCTACAAGACATTAGACAAATAGTCAAATTCCTTAGAACAGAACTGCAGGTCTTCGAGTACCAAATTCCAGCCGAAAGGCAACTTAACCGCATTAATTTGTTTAGACAGCANATTGAGCAAATACAATTAATTAACCAAAACNCAATCCAACAACAAATCCACCAGTTGAAGGACATTGTAAATCTTTATCAACAGAAACAGATGTTNTTTGTTAAAGATCTCAAGCAGACCAAGGAAACTAAACTGCAAGTCAACNCAGCAAAGTTAAATCAGCTGAGCCCACTTGAGACTCTAGAACGCGGCTACAGCATTGTCAGNGATGCCGAAAANAAACCAATCNCCAATGCTTCATCNGTCGACATTGGCGATACTGTTTATATCAAACTGTCGCAAGGTGAACTTACCAGCCAGATTATATCGAAGAAGGAAGTTGAAGATGGATAAAAATGTCAATTTTGAAAAGAGTTTAGCACAACTTGAGGAAACTGTCAGCCTCCTNGAATCCGGAGATGAACTGACGCTAGAGGAATCACTCAAGGCTTTTGAAGATGGGATACNCTTTGCCAGGTTATGCCGCCAAAAACTGGACGACGCGGANCTCCGAATCCAACAATTAACTGAGGANGGGGAAGAACCNTTTGACGGTNTANGAGATGAAANCCCTGACCAAGTTTAGCCAACCATCTTAAATGGGGACTGAATGGATAANACTAGATTTTGCAATCTTTACCCCATTCTTCTGTTATTGCTAATTCATACCCCGGTATTCAGTGGNCAACTTTCAAAGATTGTCATTGCCCATNGAGGNGCTTCNGGTTATCTTCCTGAACATACGCTAGCAGCTAAGGCTCTTGCNCATGGGATGGGNGCCCACTACATCGANCAAGACGTTGTTTTGTCCAAAGATGGCCAACCAATCGTTTTGCACGATANCNACCTTCAAGCNGTNACAAATGTAGCTGAGATTTTTCCAGAACGCGCCAGNATNGATAACAAATACTATGCCATCGACTTCGACCTCGCTGAAATCAAACAACTAAAAGTCACTGNACGATCCGATGTTGAGAAGGATTCTATCGTTGATGCCAAGCGATTTCCTCCCCACCAATCAACTTTTCAAATTCCCACNTTGNGTGAAGAAATTGAGCTGATTCAAGGATTAAACCATAGCACTGGTAAACCANTTGGCCTCTACGTAGAGGTTAAAGANCCCGCTTGGCATCAACAACATGGAAAAGACATTAGTCGAGTAGTCCTTAAGACACTGAGTGACTATGGGTATACCAAGTCAGAAGATCTAGTATATGTCCAATGTTTTGATCCATCCGAAACTCGGCGGATGCGTGAAGTTTTGAAAACTGACCTCAAACTGGTACAGTTAATCGGTTNCAAAAACCCAAATTCAGCGATCGATTATGAACAAATGATATTGTCATCAGGTTTAAAGCTGATTGCCGGTTACGCTGATGGAATTGGTCCGTCAATACAACNCATTGTTAAGAATATTCAACAGGACGGGCAACCAATTTTATCATCATTAGTCCAAGATGCGCACAAGTTGAACNTAAAAGTTCATCCTTATACTTTAAGAACCGANCGACTACCTCCACNAGTGATCAACTTCGATCATTTGTTACGAATACTCTTCTTGGATGCGAATGTGGATGGNATTTTCACTGACTTCCCAGATTTAGCGGTCGATTTTCTCAGAAATCATGNNGCCCAACCGGAAGACANGGCNNCATATGATTATGCTACNNCNTGGTTGGATCAGCATTTGCGGATGAATCAGATTCAAACCATTGGTAGTCATAATAGCTTCAAAGAAGCCATTGCCCCATCATTGATGCAAATCCTCAGNCAGCTGGANCCGAATACTGCTGATTCTCTAGATTACGAACATATTNCCCTAACTAAGCAACTGGACTTGGGATTACGACANCTGGAGTTAGATCTATTTTATGATCCTGAGGGAGGAAGATATGCTACCCCCTATGGGATCATGGCAGCCAAAGAAATGAACTTACCNCTTGACCCACCGTACGATCCAAAAGGCAAGATGAAAAACCCAGGTTTTAAAGTGTTACATGTACAAGATATAGATTTTCGAAGCANCTGCATGACGTTTAAAGAAGCTTTAGANGAAGTCCACCAATGGTCTAAAACACATCCAAGACATACACCAATCCTAATTACAATCAATACTAAGGAGGATGTTATCGATCAGCCAAACTTTGTACAACCGCTACCGTTTGACANACANGCGTTTGACNATTTNGATCAAGAGATTCTGAGCGTTTTTGGAATATCAGAGNTAATTGTGCCTGATTATGTACGAGGAAATTATNAGACGCTAGAAACTGCAATTANTGCTGACCAATGGCCAACACTAAAAGNATCCCGTGGAAAAATCTTCTTCGNGCTGGATGCGNACCAAGAAAAAATCGACATCTANAAAGATGGTCACCCNTCGTTGCAAGGNAGAATTCTGTTTGTTGATGCGAAAGAAGGACAACCGGAAGCTGCGTTTCGGATAATCAACGATCCTCTTGAAAATCGACAGTATATTCAAGATTTAGTCNTAAAGGGATATTTGGTTCGGACGAGAGCCGATGCAGACACAAAAGAGGCTCGTACAGGTGACACAACTCGGTTGGAAGCTGCGCTAGTTTCTGGTGCACACTTTATCAGCACCGATTACTATTTGCCTGAAAATAAGTTTGGTACCGGCTATCGGGTACAACTACCGACCCAAACACCTGTACGGTTCAATCCCAATTTCTTTTTGGACAACCTTTCCTCATCCCTTCTAGAGCAACCCCCGAAGTGATATCAAGCCCAAATCCAACGGGTATATCAAACTGCCTTAATCGGTGATTCTANCCATAGATTAGTTCAAGCTGCAAAGAACCATCCGAAGCTGAGAGTTCAAAAACCAATTGAGGATGAGAAAGCGACATATGATAGTGAACAGATCCAAGTCTTTAACCAAACTTAGTCCNACATCCCGAAGTCACCCTAAACACCAATATAGTAAACAGTTGAATCACAGTTGCGAAGGTATATGCGCTGAATAAGGTAACAACCAAAATGGTCCTATTTAAATGAAGGTGGGGTCTTCAAGGTGAGTAGCTTTTGACTAGTAGGTACAACCTTGGGAAGCTGTTTGTCGCATCCACTACAATTGCAGCTGTTTGTTGCTTTTCCAAACCACCGGCTTCCCAAAAAAAAAGCCGAACCCGCGACAATCATCAGGGTGATGATTTCTTGAAAACCCATTTTTCTCTCTTGACTAAATCAATAAATTACCGATTTGGTACGTAATTAATGCGGCACAATACGCCAATATAGTCATGTAACTAAAGGTGAAAACCGGCCATTTCCACGATCCTGTTTCCCGTTTAATTACCGCTAAAGTCGCTGCACATTGGGCACACAAAGCAAAAAACACCATCACTGATAAGGCCACAATTGGTGTGAAGACTTTCTGGTTTGGATCATCATCCCAAGTTGCGTTTCTCATCTTTTGACGAAGATTCTCTGACTCTTCACTTTCTTCACTGCCAAGATTGTAGATGATGCCCAGAGTGGCAACCACCACTTCTCGTGCGGGAAAGGAGGTAATTACTGCTATTCCGACTTTCCAATCCCAACCAAGAGGTTTGACCACAGGTTCAATAAATTTTCCTAAGCGACCTAAAACTGACTGACGTAAAAACGCGCCAGCTTCAGCTTTACTGTTGGTGTTTAATTGTTCTTCCCGTTTATCCTGCGAAAGAGTTTGAGATTGGATTTCGGCAGCTTTTTGATCGTACTGATCGGATATTGACTGCGGTCGGGGATAGTACAACAACCCCCAAATCAAGACGGTAGTGGCAAAAATTATTGTACCGGCATCGACCAAGAATCGTTTCCCTCGATCAAGCATCCGCAAGATGATGGTTTTGAGATCTGGTATTTTNTATGGAGGCATCTCCATTACAAANGGGGGAGTTTCACCTTNTAATATCGTCTTTTTGAAAAGCCAAGCTACTGGAATTGCAACTACGACNCCGATCATATACATGGCTAGNAGAGTAATTCCCTGAAGCCCGAAGAAACCCAACACTGGTTTGGCCGGGATGAAAGCNGCAATCATGATAGTATAAACCGGTAATCGCGCCGAACAACTCATCAACGGAGCAACCAGAATTGTGGTAAACCGNTCACGTCGATTTTCAATTACACGTGTAGCCATTACTCCTGGAATTGCGCAGGCAAAGGACGACAGCATTGGCACAAACGATTTGCCTGATAACCCAGCCCAACTCATCAGCCGGTCCATCAGGAAAGCTGCTCGTGCCATGTAACCACAATCTTCCAAGACGGCGATGAATCCAAAAAGGATTACNATCTGAGGNAGAAAGATGGCTACACCGCCAACACCNGCAATAACACCATCCACAATCAGACTCTGGATGGCACCTTCCGGTATCAACAAAGATACCAAATNTCCAAGCCAACCAAAGGATCCATCAATCAAATCCATCAANGGAGCAGCCCATTTGTAAATNGCTTGGAACACAACGGCCATCAAGACNAAAAAAGCCATTGTTCCACCAATCGGATGGGTTAGAAACCGATCAACTCGATCGGAAACAGTGAGGTCAAGATTTTCNTGTTTCCGGTTGANACAGATTTTAATGATTTCACCNATTTTTTGGTAACGNGTCTCAGGTTCGACTAAGAGTAGGTCAGTACCTTCCTCCGANATTTTCTGCCGAATNTGATTTAGGTGGGAATCAAGAGNTTCTCCAAAANTTTCAAGTAGACGCTGTTCAANTATGCCTCCTTCATCAATCAAAAGNCGCAACACTTCAACCCGATGAATAGGTGCNATAAGCTGGTCGGAANAATCATTAAANAAATTAAGAAGTTGGTGAANGCCATCTTCAACCGGTGCACCAAGTTGAAGATGAAAGACAGACGGATCTTTTTCAAGGCATTGCTCAATAGTTTCCTGTAGTTCATTAATACCTTCGCCTTTGTTAGCAATAACAGGAACCACTTGGCAACCCAATTCATGGCTAAGCAGATCAGTATTAATTTCCAGACCATCGGCAACCGCTAGATCGTACATGTTTAAAACTAGGATTACAGGTAGACTGCATTCCAAGACCTGAGTTGTTAAGTAAAGATTTCGTTCAAGATTGGAGGCGTCAGCAACTACAATGACCAGATCGGGNGGGGCNGTACCTTCTTGTTGCCCTAAAAGAACATCAGTGGCCACGATTTCATCAGGTGAGTTTGCTGCTAAGCTGTAAGTTCCTGGCAGATCTATCAGATCCAGACGGAGATGTCCAAGATNAAGCACGCCAACTTTCTTTTCAACTGTCACGCCAGGAAAGTTACCGGTTCTTTGTGAGAGTCCAGTTAAAGCGTTGAAAAGCGTTGTTTTTCCGGTGTTTGGGTTACCGATGAGTACAACAGTTGGTTGGGAGGTCACACTTTTTCTCAATACGAATCGATTTCAATTAGCGATGCTTCGCTTAAACGAACTGAAAGGAGATACCCTTTAACAGCTATCTCCATCGGATCTCCCATTGGTGCAAATCGAGCGACCTCAACCTCTGTTCCACGGATCAGACCCATTTCAAGAATCCGCCGAAGAACCTGCGGATTCTCTCGACAGTATCCGATAACTTTGGCCTTTTCACCAACATTTAATTGATCTAGCGTCATAGATTTTCCTGAACCATAATCGCACAACCAAGATCCCTCCCCAAGGCAATGCGACTATTTTTGACCAAAATCGTAATAGGCCCGTTGCCAGACCTATTAATAANCTTTATCTCGCTCTGTGGGAAAACCCCAAAANCAGCCAATCGAGACTGAATTNGTTGTNCCCCNTCTATAGAGGCAACNGCCAATTTCTGGCCAATCTGAGCCAAGATTAANGGGAGATGATTACCTCTGGATGAAGTTTTTGGTNCTTTNNAATCTTTTCTTCGTAACTTCCAGAACATCANANNTCCTGTANATAGATATAAATCAATTTTGAATTCGCCACTTCTTCAATTCACTCGCTGAAGATNAGCAATAATTTTTGCCTGAACTTCGGGTNCTAGATCAATTTGGCTCCCATACCGNTTAACCAAAGNCACCCAATCCGAATCGGTTTGCGACTTAGGATTGGGTAATGTATGACATGACCGACAATTTGACCTAAAGAGACGTTCACCACTGGTCATGTTAACTCCAGCCATTTGCCAACTACAACCACCAATAACAGTAACCAAAAAAACAATGATAATGGCTACAACTCGATTCAAAGATCAATACCCATCAGAAATCTAACACGTGCGGGATCTGAATCATCTGTTAAACCAAGGGCAGCTCCTGCCGTATACCACCACCCGCCAGAAGCGACGGATACCGTCGGTCCAAAATAACTTCCGGACTTTGTACTCCCATCCTTATAAATGTTGATTCGAGAAGTTGATTCCAATCCTAAAACCAGTTTCGGATCCAATTCCCAAGAAATTCCTGCATCCAACCCAACCTCTTGCTTGTAATTCAAATAAACTTCATACAGAGGATTCACAGCAATATTGAGTTTGGACAACGTTTTAGCCAAGATTAGTTTGGCTTCCAATTTGTTTTTATTCTCAGCAGTGCTGTCAGTTTTTCTCTTGTATTCAAAATAAAGCAGCGGATCGATTGGTAAGACACCTTCTTCCGATATTCGATATCGGGTCCGAAACTGCACTGCGTCCCACTTAAAAGCGTCCCCTTCTTTCTGNTTAAAGATTTGATAGATTGAAAAATCCCAACGATCAGTCAANCCGTGTTCGACCTCAATACGATATTCCCAATCATCGGCTTTATCTTTCACTTTGGTTGTCTGGTAAAATTCCAATTCGGTCACATTCTTCGGCATTGTTACATATTGATAGGTCCAAACATAGTTACGCCGATCTGCATAAGCCGAAAGGCTGGAAACAGCAGTTAATGTCATTACCAAAACAATTAAGACTGCCAACTTTCTGACAGACAACCAGATATTGCTACTGGAACTATTATCACGGTTGAAATTGTTAGACAAACTGCTTGAAATTGTGCTAGAATTCATTTTTAACCTCGTTTATTAGTATCGATCATATAATGAAGGGGTACAGAAAATAGACTTACACAGTCTTTCTTCTGACAATGATTAGAGGGGAAATGAGAGCCTCACACTCTTATTTCCCTTATTTTTTTACTTGGCATAATGTTGTATTTCATTCAGCATAATATCGCATTATTTTGACGATTCTGAGACTCAGTATCAAGTCATAAAGCTAAAAAAACAACCGATCNTACGGCGAGAACTGGTTATGAGACTCAGTTTCAGAAGACAACGGNCGCAATTTTACCTGATACATGATCATTTGTCAAATCTTTATCCAAAAAAAATCCACTTGACACTACGATTAATTGCTAGTTAAGATTCAGCTTAAAATTACGGAGACTGATGATTGCTATGAAAAAAGACGTGGGTAGTATAAAGGGTCCTGATCCTGAGAGAGAAGACTTCAGGCAAATATCCAAGTCTCGCAATTTGGTTGAACAATCTCAAAACGAGTCATTTCGTTCAAAGGAGTCTTTGTTTATTGGGCGTACCTCTCCGATGACACAAGGAGAATCAAATCAAAGACCGGAACCATCACAATTGAAGATCAACGTTCGTGAGTATCAGGACCGAGATCAGGATTTTATGGATCAACTTCGGCAAGAGCATTTACTGGAGAGTGCACCAAAATCTCGTTTAACGGATTTGCCTAAAGATGAGATAGTAGCGCGAATGGAAAATTGGTATAGCGAAAAAATTCAATTATTGCAGGACGTTCCTGTTTGCCGAACATACATTGCAACAAATCAGGACGACCAACCACTTGGCTACGCGATTGTAGTAGCAGAAGCCAAGGATGATTTTCGATCGGAAAGGCAAGGGTTTTTATGTGATCTGGCAGTTGAAGAAAAATATTGGGGAGAGGGAGTTGCACAAGCCTTGATCAAAGCTTGTGAAGATTACATCAAACGAATGGGACACCAGTTCATGATGTTGAACGTTAGTGCTTTTAACGATCGTGCTATTGAATTCTATGAGAAGTTGGGTTACGTTGACGAGTGGCGTATGATGGGAAAGCGTTTAGACTAGAATCCTGCTTTCTCCCGTACAAACCCAACAAATGATATTGATTTTCTAAGTAAATAGAATTATGAAAGACTAAAAATAAAATGGCGAAGAAACTTGGATGCAGCACAATTTTGTATGGTGGGTTTAGCTTGGGTGAGGCTCTACAGGGAATTTCAGAAACAGGTTATCAGTCAATTGAACTTTGTGCCCGGCCTAGCACAGCACCACACGTTGAAATGGATAGAGCCGCTTCTTACTATACTGAAATCAAACAAAAAGTTACTGACTATGGTTTGGTAATTGAATCGCTTGCTGGTACCGGTGGGATAGAATTCGGAAGCGACAATTTTGACAGGGTAATTGAAGTTGCCGATCTCTTGGGTGCGCCGGCAATTGCTATTGGGTCAGGAGGAAAATCCGATGATCAAGAAAGCTGGGGGAAATTTCTCAACGCTATCAATCGGGTTTCATTGCTGACTTCACAAGCCGACATTAAATTGACAATCAAACCTCACGTTGGTAACGCAGTCTACTCATCCGAAACTATTATTCAATTTATGCAAGAGGTCGACCGAAATTGGGTGGGAATCAATTATGATGCTAGTCATATCTATCGATCTGGTGAAGGTCAGGACCCGGTTGAAGTACTTGACATAGTAAAAGAATACGTCACCACGTTGCGTATACGCGATAATCGGGACAGCCGCCAAAAACCAATCGGACCGGTCAAAACGCAGATTCCCGGCAGAGGGGTGCTGGATCTTCCTGCAATTACCGAAATAATGAATACCATTGATCATGTCGATTACGTTATAGTTGAAATTGTTGGTACCCATGCGGGAACGGACACACCATTAGACCAAGTTCAAGAAATTATTGATGAATGTCATGATTACTTGAATCCATTTTTTGACTAACCCACCTATCGGACTTGTGATTGACCTGATTCTGTTTGACTACATACAGTGAGAAAAAGTTGATTAGATTGAAAAGTTTCCCAATTATCTTTGCTACCTTGCTCTTCATATTTTGGGGAGTAGCAATGAGCGCTCTTTTCAATTGGGCACTTAATTCAACGGAGTTGGAGGAAAATGATTCAAATCCAATTGTTGTTGAAAACCCTATTACGGTTCCGTTAGAAATAACCAGGGAAGTCAATGAGAGGGACCGAGAATTCCTTCACCATTCGATAGATGGGTTACGAATCTATCGTGACTGGTTATACGATAAATATTCGGTTGTTCACGTGATTGAAATGGACCGACAGACGGAAACCCTTGGTTTTAGCGTTGAACTAGCCAATGAGCAGGTAATTGGCACAGAATCAATCAGTGATATGGCAAATCGGCTTAAAGAACATGAAATAGACGTGCTGGCGAGTATAAATGGCGGTTTTGGTGTCCGCGAAGATGGGATGGGGCGTGGAGGAGCACTTTTCAACTTGCATATTCAGGATAAGGAACTTGTTAGCGTACCGGTAAGAAGCGATTGGTGGGGGTTTTGCCCAACGACCGATTGGGGAGAAGCGAGTTTCGGAACAACAACAGATGGTAAATTCTTGATTTCCGCCGTAGATTTGAATGGAGTTGCTTCAATCAATGGAAAAGAAATCAGAATTTATGGCGTCAACCAAATTCGAAATTACGATTGTGGTATCGTACTATTTACACCGAAATTTGGTAACCGGTCGTTAACACGGGGTGGATTGGAAGTCATCCTCACTAAAGCAAAGTTACCAATTACCGGAGATTATACAAGTAAATTTACAATTAACAAAATAAACGAAAATGGAAATAGCCGAATACCTCCTGATGGCTTGGTACTATCGCTAGACTACTATTCGGCTGAGGAATTTAGATCTACATTTTCCGAAGGAGATATTGGCACCTTAGCAATTAGGCTTTTGCCTAAGGAGTGGAGAAAAGTAACCAATGCGATCGGTGGTAACATTCGGTTATTACGCAACGGCAAGATAGAACCAGAACTGGTCGAATTCCAGAAATCTTACAGCAGTTCTGCTCCTGAACAGCGACGTGGTATCCGAGGTGATCCACGTAGCGCATTGGGGTTTAATGATGAAAAACTTTTTCTGGTCACTGTTGACGGTAGACATCACGGATACAGTATGGGAATGGGATTTTACGATCTGGCAGAGACTTTACGTGACCTTGGGGCTACCGAAGCCATTAACTTCGATGGCGGCAGTTCGGCAACACTGTGGGGATTTGGGAAAGTCCTTAATCAACCTTCTAATGGCTACGAACGGCGTGTCTTTAATACGGCTTATATCTATAAAAATTGACCAGACGAACATTTAAGGACCGCAATCGCCTGATCAACGTATATCAAAAACGTAGCTGCGCTCAAACAGATCATCAAGGAACACTTCAACGAACCATTCACCTTCTGTGAAACCTGATAAAGGACGATTGATGTAAAACCAAGTAATTTGATCTCCGTTAGGTGAATTAAACTCTCGCTTTTCTTCTCGGTGAGGCTCATCATCGCTACCTTCATCAGGTGAGAACCATCGTATCTCGATTTTATGTCTACCCTTGACATTTGCCCAATACAACCAGAGATAGATCTGCTCACTGCTATCATAAAAGATATTAGTAATGCCGTCTGGGCGATCTTCATTGATAGCAATAGCCAGTGCAGCATCAATAACAACAGGTTCTCCACGTGCAGGATTGACCATTATGCTGCCACCTGAGCCTTGTTCACTGCAACCACCGAGAATATATCCCGCCAGTAGTAAAATCAGCATTTGATACAGCTTTTGAATCATATTACCTCCTCACTTCTGTGGCGAAATAGAATTGACATTTCCAATTCAGCGAAATATGCTATAATTGGGTTAACTGGAGTGGGGGAATGTTGCACAGAGAAAACCTGAATGCGCTAAAATCGCAAATCTTAGACACCCGACGTCTATGGAAGCAAACGATCTTCTGGACGGGGCTAGCTATAGTTGTTGTATTTTCCATCGGCCTCTTGTTCAGCGGAGCACTAATTGACTTGTTCCTACCACTTCCAAGTGTGATTCGGATTCTACTTCTTGTCGGAATCATAGGTTTTGTTGGCTTCCTTTGTTTTGAATATATCATCAAACGGCATTTTGCTCCCATTACTCCCCATGATATAGCCCTCAAAGTGGAAGAATGTCACCCGGAACTTGAGGATCGACTTGTCAGCGCAATCCAATTCGGCGATCGGTCAATAGATGACCCAATGCAGGCTCACATGGTTAATCGTCTTGTTACGGACGCCATTGCAGAATCAAAATCAATTGACTTCAAGGCCACAGTTGATAAAAGTCAAAGAAACAAACGCGTAGCAGCTGCTTTTCTTGCACTTCTGATCTGTGGTTTAACTGTAATAACGTTCCCAAACCAAACAGAGACAGCNCTNCGNCGCATTTTCGTGCCATGGAAAAAGACTGATCCAATCCTAACCACAAAGTTGGNAGTGAAACCAGGGGAAGCAAGAATCCTTCGCGGTCAAAGCCTACCAATTGAGGTCGAAATAACNGGAAGAAAAGCGGANCAAGCTACAATCATCTATACAAAGCTGGATTNCAACCAAACTGATGNATTAATCGAGAAAAAGATTAAAATGGTCCCTTTTGAAAACCAGAAAAATCATTTTGGATACGAGGTTTTTAACGTAGATCACGAGATGAAATATTACATCGTCGTAAACGAAACAGAGTCCGAACATTTTACAGTCAAGGTTTTCGATGTACCAAAAGTTAAGGATATTGAGATTAGCTATAGCTTCCCAGCCTACACTAAAATAAAGCCAATGATTCAGAGAGATAACGGAGACATCCGTGCGATCGTTGGAACAGAAGCAACTGTTCGAATTATGCCCAATAAACCNATTCAAACTGCTACCCTCCAGATTGGAGACGGCGAGCGACAACCAATGCAAATTGACGAATTGATTACATACCAAGCNAAAATNCTCGAAAATGGTAAATACACCGTTGATCTGCTTTGTATTGATGGGTTCAAAAACCAAGTGCCAATTGAGTATGAGATTAGTGCTGTTCCTGATAAAAAACCGGAAGTTGCCATTACAGATCCAAGCCGTGATGTCAAGGCCACCAAACTGGAAGAANTCAGTGTTACTNTCGAGGCTACAGATGATTTTGGGTTGGCAGAATNAGTTCTGACATACTCAATTGGTTCGAGTGGAAACCAACAATTGCCGGTTGAAACCTCGTTAACTAAAACTGATAAAAATATTTCCAGATCCTACACTTTTTATTTGGAGGAAATGGATATCGAACCTGGTGACGTCATTTCATATTTCGCCGAAGCCACGGACAATAATACCCTTACTGGTCCCAGTAAGGGAACATCGCAAATCTACTTCATTGAGATTAAACCGTTTAACGAACGGTACGAAGAAATAGAGTCTCAAGGCGAACCCCAGAATTCCCAGAATCAAGACTCACCGGCGGCACAATTGATGGCCAAGTTAGCGGGAGACCAAAAGCAAATTATTCGAGAAACATGGAAACACATCAACTCCCAAACGGATAAAACCAATGATGAGTACACTTCCGAAGTGAAAAANACAGCTAAGAAACAGGAGAAATTAAAAGGTCAGGTGCAACGGGCGGTTGATGAAATTGGTACTTTCATGCAGGAAGGTTCAGTTGACCCAGAGATTCTCATGTTACTTGAACAGGCAATTGATAAAATGGGAGAGGCTGCTGACACGTTAGGCAGGGTTGAACCGAAACCCGCGCTGCCTGCTGAACAGGATGCACTTGAGCTGGTAGTGAAAGCAATTATGAAACTCCAGAAAGTCTTAACCCAAATGCAAAACGGCGAAAATCAGCAGATAGCTGAAGATCTCGAAGTTGAATTGGAAGATCTTGACAATCAGTTTGCTGAAGACCAACAGCAACTTGAACAAGAAATGCGAGAACAAACTCAGGAACTTCTTGAACAGGCACGCGAGACACTTGANCAACAAAAAAATTTAAATCAACAAAGTCAGCAAATGGGTCGTGAAAACCAACCTTCTCGACGACAAATGCAACAAAATAGTCAAGAACAGCAACAACTCGCGCAACAAACACAACAAATGGCACAACAAGCACAGCAGATGTCTAACCAACAATCAGAAGGACCGCAGTCAAACCGAAATCAACAACGTTTAGAACAAGCGGCACAATCTATGCGAGGAGCCTCAGAATCACAGCAGAAATCTGCAGATAGCCTTAAACAACAACAACCACAGGTAAGTACAGCAAANGGAGCAAAAGCAACAGAACAACTAGAAGAGGCTATTAATCAGCTTGANAAGNTGGCTTCGCAATTCACTGATGAAGCATTAGCTGATGTGACAGAAAAAATTAACCAGATGATTAATCAACAATCTCAGGTCAGATCCCAAACAACGGAAGTTAAAGAGGAGATGGAACAAAATGGCTCTACCTCCGAGAATCGACAGCAAACCGCTGATCTTTCGAAACAACAACGTAACCTTCAAAAAAACCTGCAGGGTTTGCAACAGAATTTGACGGATTTACAAGAAGAACTCAATCGACAAGGCGACTCAAAAGCCGAACGTGATGTTGCCAACGCTAATCGACGATTGATCGAAGATCAAACAGAACGAGATATGTCCAACGCAGAACGGGCACTACGTTGGAGAAACCTTGAATACGCTGAGCAAAATCAACAGGAAATCTTGGAGTCTCTGGAACAAACACGGGACCATTTGCTCCAAGCTCGGTTAAACATGGCACAGACGGAAGAAGAACGTCTTGAAGCAATGCTCGAGCAGCTCGAACGGTGGGAAAATCAGGTAGAAGATACACAGAGGGAATTGGAAGCCATGGATCAACAACCAGACCAAGCAAAACAAAAACGTCAAGAACAACTTTCAGAACAACAAAAGCAAATACGAGAAAATGTCAAACAAAAATCCGTAGCGAGAAACACAGCAACGGATGGCGAATATGAAGAACTCTGGTTGGGTNTATTAAAGAGTTTGACACCGCCAAGTCGCAACGGTAGGGACACAGCATTTCCGGATTTCAATCTCGCTTTGACAAACATAAATAAGCTTAAAGAAGCATTAGAAAACCGATTGGTAGAAATTCAACAGGACAAAAAATTGGCAAAAGTGGCCAAGGAAGATGTTCCACCTGAGTACCGATCAGTAGTTAATCAGTACTATGAGAGTTTAGCACAGTAACAATTATTCTGTACTTCCATCTACAAACCAGTACGAAAAGTCAACCAGCCTAAGTCTAATTANCGCTGTCATCTCCCGAAACTGGTTGTCATGAAGTTGTCCAAGTTCAATCCCACGCACGTATCGATAACTAACCCCAACGCCCACCTGAAGNTTGAGNGCGGGTATAAATTCAAACTCAACTCCGGGTTCAAAAACTAGAAACTTGCTTTCGTCTCCTACAATATACCTTATCTTTCCCTGTCCAATAAGTGCATTAACGGACAAATAGCCAGAACCCAAACCTTTCCTAGCAATATACCTGGCTGTTATACCTCTGTAACTGAAATTAAGATTTTGGGGTTTATCATCAACTCTTGCCATCTCAATGTCACTGATAAGTCGATAGTTAGCAAGCCCAAGTGCTAAGTTTCTGTCAATTTCCCATCCACCGTTAATGCCAAACATAAAACCCGACTCATATTTTACGCGTGTCATCTTCACAGCTGAACCGATGAAAACTCGATTGGTTGGTTCAGTCATAGGATTTATCTCGAGCATGTCCGCCGATGATGGCAATACGATAACCAAGAAAAGGAAACAGAATATGTGCTTTTTCATTTTTGACACCTTATTTTAATCGACCTTCTTCCGCTTCTATGATATCAAACCAAGATGAAATGTCCGGCCTATCTGGAGCATGTTTCTGACGAAGCCGTTCAAAATAAACTTGACTTTCATCGTCATTAGGTCCGGATTCTAGAATTTGATCATTAAATTGCTCAATTTCTTCGGTGTTTCGTTCAACCTGAATGGTTTTAAGCGAATCGACCACGTCTTCGTCATTTTCAGAATTTTCCACCAATTCCAGTAATTGAGGTGCAGAGATGCCAAGAAAACCAAATAACCTTTTGTCTAACGGGCAGTCGTACATATATTCACCAAGAAGCCCTTGAAGTGTCGCATGAGCTTTGTCAATTGTTCGACCAAGCATCATATAACCATCAACCTTTTCATAAGGGCTTCGCGGGAAATTCTTTGTTAGATCCACTTAAAATAATTTCCACATATAAAAATCAGGTACACTTGAAATCGGTGTATTATAATAATATGAAGTTAGCCTAAAATGGACACCGATTATACAGTATCATGTGAAATAGAGCAAGCATTTATAACCAATTTTGCCATGGACTAAAATTAGAACACTTCATCGCGAAGGTAGAAAGCCGANGATTTCTTCCTAAAAGGCAATCCAATGAAGCTACAAAGTTTTGATCCATCTGTCTGTCGATCACTTCAAGTACTGGCTTGGTACCCTTGTTGCTTCATACTTGGCTTCAGAATCCCGATTCAAGATTTCTTCCGGTATCTCTCCATCCCAATTTTCAGGTACCGTTNTCGGACGACTATGCCACCCTAAAAGTAATGTCCGTCTCCGATCACTCTGGTTTCCTCTTGCTGCGTGCAAAATTCGTCCCTCCGCAATAACCAGNGAACCTGATTTAACTGGAAAATCAACCGAATCGGGNTGGTCNCAGAACATGTGCGGATCNTCTTCTGGTACATAGTAACCACCTTGCGCNTGTGCTGNGACAAGGTGATCGTGTAAAGGAATTCGCTTGAGATGGGTNCCGGGAATGACTTGGAAACAACCGTTTTCGATCGTAGTGTCAACAAGATAATAAGAAAGAANAAGATACTGAGGCCAAGGGGCACAACTGATGGGATCATTCCAACCCATCCAATCCTGATGCCAGTATAGGGGCGGTCCTCCTGGTGGTTTGCTTAAGATGATGAATCCGCCATGCGATGTAAAGTCACCCAGACCTAATGCCTCAAGCGCATCCCTTGCTGGTTTCCAATTAATCAGCCGGTCAATTACTGGCTCATCCCTTCCAGAGACATGAAGGTCGGAACCTTGATATTTCCAATTTGGTGGGTGTTCAACATTGTCAAGCATACGATCCGATTCCTGACGCAGTTCGTCCAANAACTCCTGCGTTAGAATATTGTCAATAACACAATACCCGTCCTCAATTAACTGATTACGTTTTTTTATAGCAACATCTGGCATCATAGTTGTTTTTTTCCTTCCTAGTCCGTTTTTATAAAAAATACTGAAATCGGGGATTATATTCAAGATAAAATTTTCCACCCAAGCTAATATTGACTTGAAATCTCATGGCAAGTGTCTCTCAAAAATTCCTATTGAATATATTTAACAGCTAGATTATAATTTAATGGGTGATTGTAGGCAGTATTAGAAAATAATTAGCCTTTTTCGAAAACGGATCTAGCTGTTCAAGGCGACGGAACCCAAAAATCGTGTATGTAGACCTTACTTAAAGATTACAGAGGAGGGTGGAAAGATGGAAGTTTGGACGAAAAAGATGTTCCCAATTTTCATAGGTTTAATAGCAATTTGCTTTTGTTTAACCAGTGCAATTTATGCAGATGTAGATTTCGATGACTGTGTTGGGATGTGGCTATTTGATGAAGGGTCGGGAAAAGTAGCCAAGGATCAAACAGACAATAAAAACGATGGAACTCTACAAGGTGGGGCCAAATGGACCAAAGGCAAGTTTGGGTCTGCTGTCAAACTGGACGGGAAAGCCAGCGATTACGTTGAAATTCCTGACAGTAAGAGCCTACACATGGAAAAGAATATAACTATCATGTTTTGGGTTTCTACTAAAAAAAAGATGGCACAGGCAGACAGGTGGGCTGAACGGCAGGTTGTGGTCGGGAAACACTATAAAGAATATGAGATTGGTATCTACGATACTGGANATTTACACACTTACACAAGTAACCTTGCTGGCGGTTACGACGAAGGNATTNTNGCNANNATGGCAGANAAGGTAGATCCAGATTGGAAAAAAGACAAATGGTATCATATTGCCTGGACATTGGACGGGAAAAACGAAGTTGCCTATGTCAATGGACTTCAAATAGGAGACCACGTCAAAGCTAACGAAGGTACGGAACCTGGGGCAAATCCCTTAGAAATTGGCAGGCGAGTAGGTGGAGGTCTCCCTTTGATGGGATCTATTGATGAGGTTGTAATCTTCAACGTTACTATGGAACAAGATGACGTTAAAAGCATAATGAAAAGGGGGTTGAAAGGCGCACTAGCAGTACAACCTGAAGATAAACTGGCTGCTACTTGGGCAGTTATCAAGGGACGATAATATTTCTTCTGTGAGTCCAGATTTTAGAGCTTTTCCTTTTGGACTAAACTCTAAAATNCAGTTNCAAAGCAAAAAAACTAAATGAGGTAATACNAAAGATGAAATTTGAAACCAAAAGAATAACCGCCATTTTGACCGCATTGATGGTGNCCTTTCTGTTCGTTAGCTTAACACATGCTAAGGTTGTGGANAATGTTCCTCCCGTTGGTGTATGGCTATTTGAAGANGGAAAAGGNACNGTGGCCAAAGATTCTTCTGAAGGTCTGAACAAAAATGATGGCACGTTAAAAGGCGCTGTCAAATGGGTCAAAGGTAAGTTTGGGTCAGGTCTGGAATTTTCTGGGAAAGNCACCGATTACGTTGAAATTCCTAANAGTGAAAGTCTGGGTATGACAGAACAAATGNCTGTNGTCCTCTGGTTCAAGACAGAGAAAGCGATGAAAGAGGCANNTAAATGGGCTGANCGNCAAGTTGTGATTGGGAANCACTANANNGAATATGAGATCGGTNTCTACCCCCTTGGCTTTNTTCACACNTANACNNNNANAGNTNNNGNNNNAGGTTACGACGAAGGTATTATGGCGAGCATGAAAGGAAAAGTGGATGATGACTGGAAGCTCGGCACATGGTATCATNTCGCCTGGACCTTGAACGGCAAGANAGAAGTTGCCTATGTCAACGGCATTAAANTAGGGGAATTNNANAAANCTNANGCCAACACNANGGCANNGAAGAATCCTTTGGAGATTGGCCGNAGANTTGGAGGTGGNTTACCCTTTACCGGAACTGTTGATGAGGTTGCCGTATTCAATGTTGCTTTAAATGCNGGTTTCATCAAAAGGATTGTGGAAGAAGGCCTCGCAGTTACCACCGCAGTTGAACCAACAGGTAAGCTTTCCACAACATGGTCAACACTGAAATCCCAACGATAGTTTTTATGCCATCTAGAGCATAAAAGTTGCTAACCATTTAAAATTTTAGCTAAAAAGTGAAAGCTTGGTGAGTCCCAGTCACCAGGCTTTCACTTTTTATTTGTATTGATTCCAGTAGAGCTTGTTACTCCCAAGACTGGGATACGGGTGGTCCGAAGCCTGCTGGATCATATGCTGCCAGTGGGCAATGTCTTTGAGTGGTGTTCGACACGTAATCCTCTCAGTATTGTCGTTATCTTTCCGAAACGTGTTCTTCTTGGTCCTTTATTGAATCGTATTCGATTTTCCAAGTTTTGCTAGCTCAGAAGGTCGGTTAAAATATCCGAAGCTTTACCAATTCGTGTTTCATCTGCGATGTCCGAAAGAGGTGTTTGTTCAATATTGATTTCGACCACATAGGCACCAGCTTGTTTCCCCGCGACGCCCAGTGAGGCGGCAGGCTGAA
>PBXZ01000181.1:0-40945 GCA_002729415.1 Candidatus Poribacteria bacterium
CATGGAGAGTGTGCAATTTGGTCAATTAGGCACTTTCAAAACAGTACTTCGACCTTAAGACAAACCCCAAAACTCAGGATGTGTTTGCTGAAATAGCTGAAAAGTATCTAGCGATATTTTAGAGAATTCCACATCTGACACAGATGTGAAAAGTTGACAACATATAACAGCGTCGTATCCTAATGAATCAAAGGAGAATTTGCCCCTATGAATGATCAGGAAACTGCTAATGCCCCCAGAACGGGCTTTGCTCTCCTCATGCATCGAGCTTTCGCTGATCCACAACAAAAACTCTATATGCATATTAGCAATTTCGTGGCCGTCATCATCTTTATTTCAATCGGGATGATTGTTTACGAGACAGTGTTAGAAAGCAATGTTATTACAGCAAAGAGTGAAACAGAAACCCGCATAACAGATATTCGCGAGAATATGCGTGAAATTATAGATGAAATCCGTGGTCAACGAAGCGATGGAAAATACGAAAAGGTCTTTAAGTCTGTACTTACAGATGCTGAGAAAAGCAGTGATGCTGAAGATGAAAAGTATAAAAATTTCAGAAAATTCTATGCCTATTGGTCTCAACAAACTCTGGAACAAACTCTAGCCAATGAAAAAATTAGCGCTAAATCACGCGTAGTTGATTTGATTAAACGAGTTGAGGAGAGTGAAGATGATCGTTTCCTAAGAAAGGTTAGATATGTGTCAAGCGATGGCCTGTTTGCCGATCTTTATGACGCAGGAGACAGTGCCCTTTCTGAATTTAGGAAATTTTCTATCTACTTCACTGAATTAGCTCAGAATGATACAGCAACCCCCCAACACGAAGAATATATAACTGAGTTTGCCGACGTTGAGAGCGCTTTTGATAGTATTCAGAAACGACTTGGGCATATAACGTTCTTTCGGGAAACCAGTCAGCGTTTTGACCGTTTTGAGCTGGAATACAAGATTTTGGAGTATACGGAAATATTTACGCTGATCATATTTCTGCTTGAGTATTTTGGAAATATTTACGTAACTAGACCCATTCGTAAATACGTCTTGGGCGGATGGGGACTCGTTGACTTTTTCGCCATTGCACCTTCGTTGATCAAGTTCATAAATATTTCCGGGTTAAAGATCGTACGGGTAATGCGAATTCTTCGGTTCCTAAGATTGATGCGACTTCTCAAACTAGCCAAGGTTGTAGCCGACAGCGCAAGCGTGGATGACGATCAAGATAAGAGTACCCTAAAGATGGATCTTCAGATCTATTTCATTACTATGTTTTCTGTTTTGACAATGGCTAGCACATTAATGTTCTATGCAGAATCCAAAGCACAGCCTGAAGACTTTCGTCATATTCCGGATGCCATGTGGTGGGGAATTGTGACTATGACAACCGTTGGTTACGGTGATGTGTCGCCAATTACACCGGCAGGTAAAATNATTGCTGCGGCCACAGGANTGTGTGGTCTGGCATTGTTTGGTTTGTTGATGAACATTGTTGGAAACGCAATGATGGAAGGATTGTTTGGTGGCGGTGACGATGAAGAATCTGGGATTACCACAGTTCTTACGCAGAGTAGTGCACCTGAACGGATCGAAAAATTAGCTGACCTGAAAGAACGCGGCCTCATTTCCGAAGAGGAATTCCAAGAAAAGCGGCAGAAACTATTGGATCAGGTTTAACAGAAATATCTGGGCAGATTATCAGGTTACTAACTCCCAATTTTTAAACAACGAGTGTGACATTGTAAGTTCAATTGCTTGGTAATNTCAAAATATTAGTTCAGTGATTCAGNCTTATGCAGAGCTTCTGCCTCGTACAGACTTTTCGTTGCGCCTCCATTCTGAGGGTCAAACTCGACCGCCTTCTTAAACTCAGCTATGGCTAACTCGTATCTTCCTAACTCAAAGTAAGTTAACCCTAGGTTGTACAGTGCTCTTGAATCTTCTGGATAGAATTTCAGTACTTTCTGAAACTCAGATATAGCTGACTCATATTCACCTTGCTCAAAGTAGAATCTTCCAAGGCCAGATTTCNCTCCTGGAAAGGCAGTATCATCGTCCCAAAATGCGTCTGTCAAATTCGGGTCACTCAAACTGGATCTTCTTAAGTCTGCGCCACTCAAGTTAGTTCCACTCAAGTTGGATTCTCTCAAGTCCGCGACTCTCAAATTAGCACCTCTTAAGTCCACATCACTCAAATTAGCACCTCTTAAGTCCACACNACTCAAGTTTGCATTACGCAGGTTGGCTCCACTCAAGTCAGATCCCCTTAAATCCATCCCCTTCAAGGAAGTACCGCTTAAATCGACCCCTTTCAAATTGGATTCGGGGCCGATTCTAATCATGTTCAAATCATCAGGACTAAAATCTGCAGGGAACGTAGTCNCATCAGTATACAAAGCCCGATTCAAGTTGATGTAACTCAGGTTGGCATTATCNAAACTGGCTTCTCTCAAGTCGGCATTACTCAAATCGACCCCTCCCAAATCAGCAAAACTCAGATTAGCTCCTTGCAGGTTAGCTAACCTCAGGTTGACTCTGCCCAAGTTGGTTTTCCCCAAATCCACATCTTTCAAGTTAGATTCACTCAAATTAGCTTCCCGAAGATCAACGTCATGCAAGTTAGCACCTCTCAAGTCTGTACCACTCAAGTCGGCCCCCTTTAGAACCTGATTACTCAAGTTAGCACCTCTCAANTCAGCACCACCCAAGTCGGCACCACTCAAGTCNGCCCCTCTTAGNTCTGTACTCCTCAAATTGGTATTATTTAAATGAGNCTCTCTCAGGTCTGCATGGCTCAAATCAGCGTTACTAAAGTCAGCGCCGCTTAAATTTTGGCCCTTCANCACCGCTTTGCTCAACAGGGCATTACAAAAGTTNGCANTACTTAAGTTTACATCGCTCAAGTCGGCGCCACGCAAGTCTACATGATCCAACCTGGATCTAATCAACTTAGCTTCGCCGAAATTGGCGTCATTTAACTTGGCATTACTCAGGTCGGATAAACTCAAATTGGCACCTCTCAAGTTGGCACCTCTCAGGTCNGCCCCCCTCAAATCGGTTCCTCTCAAGTCNGCTTCTTTAATGTCTGCNCCTCTCAAGTCCACGTCCCGCAAAACAGATCTGATCAAGTTGGATCTTCTACCAGCTTCAGTCAAATCTACTGCCATTAAGCTAGTTCCCTCCAAGTCAGCATGACTTAAGTCTNCCCCTCTCAAGTCAGCAAAACTCAGGTCAGCNGCTCTTAAGTCAGCACCGTGCAATTCAGCTCCCATCAACTCGGCACCCGCCAGATCAGCAAAACTCAGGTCGACCCCAGGTTCAATCNTACACTCATATCCATTATTCTTATCGACAGCTCTCATCATGTCTCCTTACAAGTTTTAGAGGTTGCTCNAATACTGGTTAGATAGCCTCTGGNGAATTCTATCATAAATTTTATCATATTNGCTATTGTTAGATCTGCTGTGACACCACTTTCGTCAACGCGACTTCTAAGTGCTAGATAATTACCCATTGTATGGGCGTCACTTCTACTTTTAATAAATAAACGCCCAGTTAAAATGTTGAGAAAATCCAACTTGGAAAATAAGGGGAATTGGCGAAAAAACTTAAGGTGAAAGTGATGATCTAATCACCGTTTATTGGCGCGAAGCCAGGTATTGCAGTAACTCTGATTTTCCAATTGGCTGATCCAAGTGGATGAGATAAACTTGAAAAGAGTCGCTCCTATCAGAAACAAAAGCAATTTTAGACCCATCAGGCGAAAATGCAGGTTGGATCGACGCTCCAATACCATTGGTGATTTGATGATCATTTGTTCCATCAACATTCATCGAATATATTTCGATATCGCCATACCGAGCGGAAACAAAAACAATTTGTTTGCCATCCGGTGAGACGATAGGGCTGTAACAATCATACGGATTCGCATTTAAATGGGTTTCATTGGTACCGTTTATGTCGGTGGTGTAGATCTGATGTGGCTGTTCTTGGCGTGAGGAGCTAAAAACAATCTTTTTCTGATCGGGGTAAAACGCAGGACTTCCGTCATCAGTTGCGTTTTTAGTAATTTGCCTCGCTGATACAGCCTCCGGATTGATGTTGTCAAGATTCACATTGGTAAGATCAATCTCGTATAACTCAAGATTATCTCCACTTTTAATTTCATAAAGAATCCGCTTCCGATCAGGTGAAATACTAGGTGCACGCACACCATGTCCAATTGGTAAAAGCTCCTGAATTTTCTTGCTGAAGATATGCGAAATACTCAGACCCGCATAAATTCGAGATGAGCCGCTGCCTTGCAAAGTAATTGTAATCTGACGAGAGGTTTTGGGTTCTCTAATGTACAGGATATACTTGTTGTCGTACAGAAATACAGGAGCCAGCTCGTTGAAATCAGTCGTAAAAGTTACACGTTGCCGTATCCTGCCATTTAGATCCATGAGATAAACTTCACTGCTATCAGTCCTGTAGGAGGAAAAGGCAATCTGCTTACCGTCAGACGAAAAATTTGGGGAGTAATTGTCTGAATCTCCCTCGGTTAGTTTTGTGACCTGGTATCGATCTGTAATCAAGCCTGCAACTTGACTAATAATGTCATGATCTGAAGTCGATTGTAACGTTAATCGAAGTTGGCTGAATGCTTTTTTTCGATCGCTATTTTTGAGATAGAGCTTGGCTAACTTAATTCGTAGAACAGCTTGGTCTTTCGGCTGCGCAGGAAGAATAACAATCGCTTCTCGAAGCTGATTAACTGATTGGTTGTATTGCCCTAACTGGTCATAGACCTCACTAAGCAGAACTCGAGCTTTCACATTTTCAGGTTTGACTTGGACAATTTTTTCTAACAGGGAAACAGCATCCTGTAACTGACCTGCATCGATCAATTCCTGAGGGGATTGTAACGGATCACATCCGGATGTTACAAAGAAACACAATGTAAGAGTGGAAAATAACAATCGCTTCATGAGTTACCAGACGATGTCTTCCGCATTAAAGACAGGTCCTTCATAACAGACTCGCTGAAACTCAAAACCCGCATTTGGTAAACGTACTTTACAGACACATCCTAAACAGACACCCAAGGCACATCCCATCCGATTTTCCATTGTAACCTGACAAGGTATTTCATAATCAACTACAATTTTCGTCACCACTTGAAGCATGCCATTGGGGCCACATGTGAAGATAATTGGATTTCGAAGTCCATTTTTAGTAGGTTTTTCTAAAACTGCTAAGAGAGAATCGGTGACAAAACCCTGATTACCAAAGCTACCGTCATCTGTTGTAATATGTATCTCAGCACCTATCTCTTCTAGATCTTTAATACTCAAAAGACGATCACTACTCATCGCACCAACCATAGCAATTAATCTAATTCCATTTAGCCGAAGTGCAGTTGCTAGTAGCATAAGAGAAGCGATTCCCGCACCTCCGCCGACAACAATCGCAGGGTCAGGTTCAACCGAAAGATCAAAACAGTTTCCTAGCGGACCTAGGACATTGATCTGCTGGTCTTGTTGACAGGCTGATAAGATTTCGGTACCTTTTCCGATAATTTGGTAAAGCATAGAAATCTCATCGTCTTTAATACTGTAAATCGTGAATGGACGTCGCAACAGCAAGTTCGATCCTTCATCAATTAAAACATGGATGAACTGTCCTGGTTTCGACTGAGCTGCAATCTTCGGACATTTGCAGCGTAGTAGAAAGTGGTTGGTCGCAATCTGCTCATTCGAAATGATTTTTGTGGTCGTATCAAACTTTTGAAGCAACGAAAATCACTCCTGGTTTTCTAGCTGAAGGACTATAGAAGATAGAAAAAGTTGCTACTATAGAATAGTAATAGTATATGCCTGATTCAAACAGAAAATCAATAGCACGTTGGAGAGGGTCATTTCCTTTTGTTTAAGTTACTAATAAAAGCAAGGATATCTGCTATGGCTTGATCAGATAACTTTTCTACACCCATAGCTGGCATTGTATATCCACCCGCTCGAACATAAGATGCAATCTTATGCAATCTTTTCTGCAAGTTAGCAGGTGGACGAGATTTAACTATTTGGGGGCCGATACCGCCTTTTTTGGGCTTAGCGTGGCAGCTTGCGCAAGCTCTGGCATAAATCTTCCATCCATTTTTCACATTGCCATTAATTTTAAGTATTTGGTTGGCGGCTATTTTTGATGCGTCCTTGCTGATACCTTGCAGTTTTACCTTTGGTGATTTCTTGTCAATCGATATATAATCGAAATAGGCCATTAGGGCTTTGGCCTGAGCTTCAGGTATGGCAGAAGGATCGATTTTGCTTTCCGGAATCCTTTGTAGGAAACGTTGATAGCAGAATCCTGCACCACCTGCGGCTCTTTCAAATATAGCAGGTGTAACCTTTGCCCATTGGGATTTTCCTCGATTTCGCACGCCAATGATACTGTGCCCTGTACGAATTTGTCCATCGGGTTCCTGTTCTTCGTCAAAATCTGCGTGACAAGTTGCACATGACATACCGCTGGCTTTATTTGAATCTATGGTTCCTCCGAAAGAAGGATCATGAAATAGTTCGCGTCCCAACTTTGCTTGCGGAGTGATTTCTGATTTAGCCGCTGTTCCCAAAAAAATCAGAAAAAGTATAAAACCCAAAAATGACAATTGACGCATGAAAATTCTCCTGAAAAATTCTAAGTATTATATTAGACAAAAACATCATAATATTATACAGAACAAAACCTGTTCTATAAAAGCAAAACAGTGTGATAAATCTCATGTTTGATGCTTTATTCCGGCAGATAAAAGATCGATTATTTGTTTCAGTGGCAAAAATGTTGGACATTCCACCAAATCTGATTACTGTGTTCAGTTTGATACTAGGCGGACTGACTATCGGTTTTGTTCTGCAAAAGCTCTATCTTGCGGCCCTGATATTCTGGATTCTAAACCGGATTTTTGATGGATTGGATGGAGCCATTGCCCGAATTCACCAGCGCCAGACAGATCTGGGAGGATATATCGATATCCTATCTGACTTTATCATCTATGCAGCTATTCCCATCAGTTTGGTCGTTAGTTCACCAACTATAGAACGATACTTTTGTTTGACCTTGATGATCTCCACTTTCTACGTTAACGCAGCTTCATGGATGTATCTATCCGCAATTTTAGAAAAGCAAAAACAAGGATCAAAAACAAGCAGTGAAGACACAACGGTAATTATGCCCACAGGGTTGGTTGGTGGTACGGAAACGGTTCTGATGTACTCATTATTTTTTATGATGCCTGAGCAAATCGCTATCTTGTTTTCTATTATGAGTATACTGGTGGGTCTGACAATCTGTCAGCGGTTAATTTGGGCAACGGTAAAATTGTGAGGAAACACTCAATTAGGAAGATAAAGGTCGTAGGGTTGATTTGTATAGTTGACATCTCCGAAATTAGACAGCAACGTTGGTGGTGTCCCACTCAATAGTCTACGTGCTACCAGTCGATTAAGCTCGGGCATTTGATCTTTGGAAAATTCTTCGATTTCCGACAGTGAAAAGTATCTTGCATCATCAATTTCACGCTGATCAGGAATCGGATTGTGGAAATCTATTGGTGTCAGTTGAAAAATCAGGTAGGTTGAATTATCCTTTTTATTTATCCGGTGTCGTACGCCCAGTAATCCATCCACTTTGGTTCGGATCTGTGTTTCCTCAAAAATCTCACGAATACAAGGTGCCAGATACGTAAAACTGGTTATGGTCAATTTTTAATTGTGCAACAGTGCAATGTCATGGGGTGAGAATGTTAGCTCGACTGTTTCTCCTAGATTATAAAGCTTGTCTGTTTTCAAATTTAAGGTGTTTACTTTGAGGATCTTGCTTTTGTTTATTGCGATTATATATTGGATTTGTGATCCTAGATAAGAAGTGGATTCAACCGTTCCCAAAATCCGATTTATGATTTTACCTTCTTTCGAAAACCTAATTAATTCGGGTCTAATATTGAATTCGACAAGACTTCCGATCGGTGGCGGTTGGCTGAAGAAATTTTGCCAACCGACTTGAGGATTTTTTATTTCGTCAGACGATAGTATCAACATGTCTTCGCTGACGTCAATTATCTTTGCTGAAAACAAGTTGGAAGTTCCTACGAAATCAGCCACAGATTTCGTGTAGGGTAACTCATAGATTTCCTTAGGTGTACCCTCTTGAATTATCTCTCCTTCTGACATTACAGCAATACGTGTGGAAGTAATAAGTGCTTCTTCTTGATCATGTGTGACGTAGATTGTTGTTATTCCAAGTTCACGTTGCAAGCGGAGCAATTCCTCTCGCATTTGAATGCGTAACTTAGCATCAAGATTTGATAATGGTTCATCTAAAAGTAACAAGCCTGGTTCGGTAACAAGTGTCCGTGCCAAGGCGACGCGCTGCTGTTGACCGCCAGAGAGTTGAGAGGGACGACGTTTATCATATCCTTCTAAATTTACCATTTTCAGGGATTGTTCAACTCGATCTTGAATTTCAGATTTGGCTGTTTTTCGTTCTCGCAATCCGAAAGCAATATTTTCGAAAACATTCATATGCGGCCACAAAGCATAGTTTTGAAAGACCATCCCTACGTTCCGTTTCCAAGGTGGTATGTCATTCANGAACTGATCGTCAAANTATATTGATCCNCNATCGGCTGACGTAAAGCCGGCGAGCATGCGCAGTAAGGTTGTTTTGCCACAACCACTNGGTCCGAGNAAAGTGTAGAATTCACCTTTGGNAATATGTAGATTTGCATCCTTGACTGCATGNACATNACCAAATTGTTTTCTNAAACTTTCTGTACGAATTTCTATACTCTGGTTCATAATTTCCNAAGATCCTCAGCAATTTTCAGAGAACCAAGCAACATACTCGTTNGGTTGTTAATCTGAGTAGGGGTCGGTTGCATCTCGAAGCGCGTCACCCAGAAAATTAAATGAAATCACAACAAATAAAACTGGGATAGCAGGGAGAATCAACCATGGATAATGTAATAATACTGTTATACGCTGAGCTTCTTCGAGCAAAACACCCCAACTTGTCATCGGAGGACGGATCCCTAGACCAAGAAAGCTCAGTGTGGTCTCGCCAATAATCATGCCAGGAATCGAAAGTGTTGCAATGACTATAATATGACTATAAGATCCCGGNAGTAAGTGACGAGTGATAATATGCCAGTGGCTCCCNCCTGCCGCTCGCGCGGCCATGACAAATTCCTGNTCACGATAAGCTAGGACTTTTCCGCGAACCTGTCTAGCCAAANTNCCCCATCCGACTAGAGCCAGAATAACGGTGATGCCNAAGAAGACAACAATNGGATGCAAACCTGGTGGTAATGCCGCACCAAGTGCCATCCAGAGCGGAATAGTNGGAAAAGCCAATAATACTTCGATTAAACGTTGTATACAGATATCCACNCTNCCACCGAAATAACCTGAGGCAGTTCCCAGAATTGAACCTAAGATTAAGCTGATGAAGACACCAACTAATCCGACTGTCATTGAAACACGNCCACCATATATTATTCTTGACAACAAATCGCGTCCCATCCGATCTGTCCCCAACACAAACATAGGACCAGCAGATCCAATTAGGTGTCGTCTACCCTTCTGATCTTGGTAGAAAAAGTGGATAGGATAAGTTTGATTGGAATCAGGAGTAAACTCTAATTCCAGTGTTTCCGGATTTCTCACCGATTTAAGTTTGTACACGTGGAAGCCATATTCTGTTGAAAACCGAATTTTTTGTGGAGGNACATGGCGAAAATNCATTTTAATATCGTTATAGTGGTAGGGGGCAAAAAAATCGGCANAAANAGCAATAATATAAAANGAAATCAGGATGGTGGCAGAGATAATTCCCATGCGGTTCTTACGAAAACGCCGCCAGATTAGTTGACGGTAACTGAGACTCGCTAGTTCGCTAGACTCCGGGCTATAATCGTTAGGCAAAGTTTCGTTATCTATATTATTTTGTTTTTCTCTGCTTTTTTTATCATTCATGTCGTATTCTCGGATCGGCCCATGCCAGTGCAATATCAGCCAAAAGGTTACCTGTGACCAGAAGTATGCTTTGCAACATGAGTAATGTTCCTGCCAGATAAACATCCTCNACGAGAAGGCTGCGAANTAGTAACGATCCAACTGTTGGTAGACCAAGCACTATTGAGACAATNGCTTCTCCGGACAGTATGGCTGGAAGACTCATACCCAAAATACTGATCAATGGATTTATGGCTAAACGCGATGCATGTTTAATAACTACGATGGTTTCTTTGAGTCCCTTTGCTCGTGCAGTACGTACAAATGGTTGTCCTAATACATCAAGCAAATTTCCACGCATGATGCGCATTGAGTAAGCTGTACCGCTCAAACCGACGACAATGACAGGAAGCCAAAGGTGCTTCAGTAAATCCACTAATTTTCCTGTCGTCCAAGGCGCGCCTTCGTAATAAGACGAGAGCAATCCGAACAGCGGAATTCCAAAAACCTCAAACACAAATACCATTAGGGCTAGTGCAACAAGAAAGGCTGGTAGCGACATGCCAATGAAACTCAGTAAAGTCAAGAAGTTATCCGAAAACTTATACTGATGAGTTGCTGAATAAATGCCTAATGGGATAGCGATAATATACGTAAAGATTAATGCGGTAATAGAAATCAGAAGTGTTAGTAGCAAACGATCCCAAACCAGTTCATTAACTTCGACTTCATATTCAAAGGATTGACCAAATTCACCTTGAATAAATCCAGTAACCCACACAAAATATCGGATAACCATTGGCTTATCAAGCCCGTAGCGTTTTCGCAATTCNTCGGCCATTTCCATTGAGCTACTATCACCGTATTGTTCCTCAAGTTCCTGTATTTTTCGNTCAAGATAATCNCCNTTNGGTAGNTGAATAATANTAAANCCTATGATTGAAATTGCGATAAGAGTTGGGACAGCNAGCAGNATACGNCGTATNATATATGNTGTCATGGACGCTTCTCNTTAANAAAATANTGTTCNGGATAACTTGTTGCNGGTCCACTAATTGCCCATGGTCCCAAAATACCTGTACTCGGAACGTTANGGAACCGATTCTTGGAAATCACGAGTTGTGGNGATCGNCCTGCTGTACCAAGATGAAANGGGCCTTCATCAATATGAATNTGAACTGCATCCCGAACATATTGNTGTCTTTTCTGCAAATCACTTTCCTTCTTGATTNCATCGTAAAGATCAAGTAGCTTCTTGAGGGGNCCCGTNGGTGGTTCTCCCTCTTTTCCACCAGTTTCATACCATTTGCCAACCCTTGGGTGCCAATATTTGGNCAGAGTAGGGAACACCCAATCGGGATAGGTAAACAAATCCATTTCAGCCTCNCCATGCATGCTAACTGTAAATTNCCCCAGNTTGCGTCTTAGACTGAGCTCGGATCCAGGTGGTGTATTAATAACAATCTTGATTCCTAACTTCCTCCAATCTTCGGCAATAATTAAACCAATATCATTTTCCTGACTNCTCTGCTTTGAGCTTGGCATATCGATGACTATAGTAAGNTTTTTACCATCAGGCCGAAGTCGATNCCCATCTTTATCTCGNTTCGTTAATCCCATTTCNTTCAACAAATTGTTTGCTTCTTCAATATTGAAATCTGCNTCTGCTTTCTTCCATCTTTCNAAAAGTTCCTGNCCCATTGNATCAGTAAAGTGCCAACNTTCTTGGCTTACCGTTGCTGCTTGTGCTTGCAACANACCACGCCAAGCNATTTGATTGCACTTGTTNCGATCNATACCTANCGCTAGAGCTTTACGGAAACGNTGATCCCGCATCAGTTTNCGTAGTANNGGATCTGGATCGGTCCAATTGAGTAAGATTGCTGGTTNTGCTCCGGCTGTTGTTTCCCANCTTAAGACTTTATAGTCNCCACGTTTTTGGCCTTCTATGTANANNGCCAAGTCTCTTATCTCNNCTNCTCTAAACTGACANTCAATCTCACCNGCGAGGATTTTTAAGACCCGAACCTGNGGNTCNGGCACAAGNCTGGTNTTAACTTTATCAATGTACGGCAGTTGNCGNCCTAGNGAATCAACCNCATAATAATATGGATTTCGCTCAAATTCGACNCGGTATCCACCTTTTTCGTTCTTGATCATCNTCCATGGCCATAATGTTGGTCGATCTGGATTCTGATGGTTCANATCTCNCTTTTCGAACTGATTGAAGTTTTTGTGTTCGGAATAATCTGGGTGGAATTGAATCATGTAATGNTTGGGAATGTTGTATTTTTCAGAATGCCAAAATCCNGTTCCCAACCATAGNGGTNCAAGCCAGTTTGGNCCGGCNAATTTCATNNNAATNGTATAATNNTCTGGNGTTTCAATCTCCATNGGNTNGCCNTNGACNAGACACCAAACGGGTGGTTCATAACTATGACGTGTATCCAAGCAAAGTTGATAGAAGAAGGCAAATGATTCGGAGGTAAAAGGGTGGCCATCCGACCATCTTATTCCTNGNCGCAAATGTATNGTTAANACNGAACCATCTTGGTTNAATTCCCAAGCNTCTGCTGTNCCNGGTTCCAANCCTGAACAATCGAANTTCCANCGAATCANCGGNGCNTACCCNCCAATCATTTTCCAAGATCCNAGTTCNGGATTACTNTGGAACCTNTGCCAGGTNCCACCGTAGATTCCAGGTTGTTCNTAACCNTCAAAGTCAGTTTTCGCAACCAGTGGNTTTTCNGGAATCCNTTCTGCAAGNGANGGNAGTTTTCCTNCCTCCACCATTCNAGNNAGCATCGGNGCTTCTCTGGCCTCNAAACCGTTTGNATAAGCTGATAGATCNTGCTTCCTTNCNNTTTGNTCTGAGCANCCAAAAANAAAAATGATNCTACTCAGAAAGATATATCTGATTGTTTTGATCAATTNCATATTAGGTCAGTGCTCTCTCGATTCCATTAACATATTTTGAATTTTTGGTCATCCNAAACGGAAAATGGTTGGTGATTGTATCTGCGTTCGCATCCTTGCTGGAATCATATTTCAGTTCAAGAACAGTGTTGATTTTATCTGAATCTTGTTGAAAANGAGCTTGGAAATGTGAGCTCGCTGTGTTGCATTTCATATCTGAATCGACAGTGATACGATAGTGCCNATCCCATGATCTATAGTATTTTCGAAGATAACGATTTAGCAGGNANGGGACCAGAGGGGACACATATGCTTTTACCGAATCCGGAAGATCTGAATTTCTGATCAAATCGTTTAGACCTCTCTCCNCAATTTTTTGGTTAATAANAAATGAGGATAANGGGAATTTTTTTTTNGCACCGAGGATTCCTCTCTTAAACTTGAATTCTAACATGGGCTCTTTTGCAGGCTNCAAAAAACTACCNTACCAGCGGATCCGGACTTTTACCCGATTTCTTAAACCTTCGATGTTGTCACGGTAGTTTTGNGCTCCAAAGCTATCAAAGTAAATATTGTTTACCCAACGTGGATGATATATTTCGGAAAACATCGCTGGATGGAATCTAATAATTAGTTCTATCTCTTGTTGTGACAATTCAGATATGACGAATTTNCGTTCATAACGCCAAGTTTCAATATCAAATAGNTCTATCATGTTGNTTTTTTGCCTTACATCTATTACGCAAAATNGATGTAAGGNANTTTTTACGAAAACTAGGGCCTAAACTAACTATATTAGATGCTTTTTGCTAATNGATCNTNANGCNAAAAAACGATGTCAACGAAGAGCATCAATATAACTAGATATCCAGTAGTTGATTAATATAACGTCAAAGATCACAACGTGTTCTTCTCATCTTTAACATCGTACAATATCTTTTTGACATTTTCTTGGTATGTGTTTATTTTCTTATGGTTGATGACGATAGTTGATTTTTCTTCAACAAGATATGGTGTCTTTAGGTTTTTCATCTCAAGGTGTGTTGCCTCTATTAATCCACCGCTAAATTCTGGCTTTTTCTGAAAGGCTACCAAACCATAATGGGAATTATCGATCTTGAGNTGATCAACACTTACCCGAGATAGGTCTTTACTTGCCAAACCGATTTTTACATTTTTAATGTTCACTCGATGAACAAACATTTCGCTGTTTTCCCCAGCACTAAGNCCTTTATCGCCAGCTCCATTGATTGTAAGGTCTTTGACGTNAACTATNCTGCCAGACACATCAACGGCATCATTTCCGCAATGAAAAAAAGATGATTCTATGATCTNACCTTCACAGAAATCGGTATCAAGCGCATCAGAAAATGAATGGCTAAAAGCCGTATTTCTAATNATGAATTCCGATCTCATAATATGGAGACTGTCTTCAGATCTTGAGCCAACGAATTGACAGTCGTCAATTTGAACTGGTGATTCATAAAACGTAATNGCTCCTGTCAATTCCCAACCATTTTTTGCTGAGGCTGCCAAATTGTGAAACTTGACGAACTTTAGTTCCGACCGCTCTGGGGAATTCATGACCGTTAATCCTTGGCCCGATGAATTGTTAGACGAAATGATAATCGGTTCCTCTTCGTTACCGATGAAATAGATTGAAGAGTAAGAAAGGATCGTAGCGGAATTGATTAAATTGATCTTTACACCNGANGGNCAAACTAAATGATAGCCTTCTGGCACTATTAGATTTTGGTTAATTGTCCATGTTCCCTTTTGAATAGAAATTTGCTTTAATTCTTCATCGATTTTCAAGAAATCAAATGCATGAATATTAGGTGATTGCCGGATAAAATCATGCTTTACGAAATCATTCTGCATGTAAGACCAAGGGAAGACAGTTTCGGATCTTGCCTTATCCATTCCCAAAATCCGGTAGTTAATTTTCAGGTTGGATCTCATACTCTCATCCCAAGTGAAATTTTTTGGGATCACGAATTTGATGTTTTGATAGTCTACAAGTTTCTTAGGTACTTTGGCTGGAAGGATGATCTGCTCGTTAGCTTGAAATGTAACTGAGTCCTTGTATGAAACGCTGTTTACTTCAATTGGCAGGGACTGAATGTTTGCTGCTTGAAGCTCAATTTCATTCTCGCTTACCTTATACTGATAGGCATGCAGTCCCTTGACGGGATTCAGAATTGTTTTGATGTATTCTTGATTTTCCCTATACACTTTTTTTGAAAAACGAGGGCGGAAAAATTCGCTTTTGAGAATACTAAGGTTAGCATTGAGTTTAGCACTTACAGATGCGAACAGATTGTCGAGATAAGCTAGGTCTGAAATCCGATTTAGCGCTTTGACATATCGACGAAAGAATACTTCATCATTAAAAATTCTTGCATAGTAGCTATCCTCAATTTGTGACGTATGGTTTCCAAGATGACTTCCATTAATCGTGGCACACAATGACCTAACAGGCTGACCCGCATTCCCATCAAATCCAATAGGCTGTAATCTCGAGGTCATAGGATTATAGTAGAATCTTGCGTTATGCCAACGTGAACCGTGTTCGGCTCCCATTAGATCGGTAAGAGCAAAAAATGTAGCTAGCTTTTCAACATCGAAAACTTGGCTGGTCTGTAATTGTCCCCGACGAAATGATTCCAGGAGATGCACTGCTTTGAGATATTGTTTGAGATTACTTGGTGTCGAAATCCACTTCGATGTTTGAAATGCATCGATATCACTTGAGAGGTAAGACCCACTGCTCATCCTAGCTTGATAAAATGCACTTTTTTGTGCTATTTCTTTCCAGAACAATTCCTCGTTGAATCTTACGATTGGTCCGTTCCGTAACTGATTATGACCTAAAAGGTATTCGTCAAAATGCTCTTCTAAGGCATAAATGCCTAGATTTTCTTGGTTCAAAATGACTCTGATGAACTGATATCGCAATCCCAGAAGACCTTCTCTTCTCAGTGTTTGATGGAAAAGCCATTCATTAAGATAATTCCGTGTTTTGGGATGATGTATGGAAATTTTTTTCATTCCCAAAATAGTGTTATGTCCTTTAACGATGATTCGGAAAGACCACTTTTTACCTTGAAGATGATCTATGTGGTCACCTTTTAGGCGGAGTTTAACTTTTATTGTTTCATCTCCATGTTGTATCGTTGCTGGGACATAGTCAGCTTCCGTAACGAACAATTTACCTTTTCTTAAAGCACGCTCTTTTTGAAGAAACAGTTTGCGAAAATTTTTCGGATTAATATTTATTCGAATCTGATCTGTTTTCTCTGTTTGCCGTATTNGAGAGAGGCTAGCAGAGGCAAAAATTGNTACCGAATCGCGAACNGATTTTATGTTGNCCTCGAATTCACGNTAGTAATGACCGCCATAGATAAAAATTAGTAGGCTGTATAGTATGAANACNAAACTTATAAACAGGTAAAGCAATAGTTTCCAAGATCGAGCATTCTTGAGAAGCCAAATTTTTTTCCCGCCTAATGAAATCCAGTGTTGCCTATTGGAATTTTTGATTTCCAATTAAATATATCCCCATATATGAACGCCATTAGATGAAGTTTAGCTGTTATCTAGAAACGAGACACGTATTGAATCATTGAGCCCCTGTAATTCAGATTTACTCACCTCTAATTGTGAATAATTTTCAAAACCAACTAGAAATGATACTTCCAATAAATTCGAGTTTTCGTCAAACCTTTTCAAGTTAACGTTTGTGCAATGCTTCTGGAGCACTTTGATAATAGTATTAAGTTCGTTTCCATCTTGAGNTGGGCTTGAAATTGTCAGGTACAGATTCTGGCCGCTTTCCACATNATTTTGATTAATATTTTTCAAGCAGATTATCGCGGTAATTATTAGCAGTGTAATGATTGTGATGATAGCTTGATTCGCTCCAATGCCCATCCCAATTGCAATAGTGAGAAACAGATATGAAAGTTCTTCTGGTTCTTTGATTGCCGTTCGGAACCTAATGATTGAAAGTGCCCCAATTAAGCCTAGCGACAATGCTAATGATGATTTTACAATTGTAATGATAAACATTGTTGTCATCGTAATCGGCAAAAAATTGCGGGCGAATTGTTTTCGATTGGAGAGTGCCGATCCGTATTTGGTATAAACCCAACCCAAAATTAACGACAGAACTGCGGATAGAAACAGGTTGAAAACTATGATCCNAACGGAGACTTGTTCAGTCGTGCTANTTGCTAATTCTTGTAAGATTGGTAAATTTCTCACAGAGGGATTATTAGCCTCACATTATTAAATGATTGGACCGAGACAGACTAGATTCCTTGAAGAGACAATTCATCATGTCGATGACAGGCTACTCCTGATTCTGATGTGGTCGGTTTGAGTCGCAACTCTTCTTGTGCACAGACATCCACCGCATAGCCACATCGTGGATGGAAATGACACCCCAATGGTGGATTAGAGGGATCTGGAACATCTCCNTCAAGTCTAATTCTTTTTCGTCCTTTTTGTATCTCTGGATCTGGCATTGGAACTGCTGATATTAGTGCTTCGGTATATGGATGTTTTGGATAACGGTAAATCTTGTGTGCAGTATTGGTTTCAACAATCCGACCAAGATACATGACTGCAATGCGGTCACTAATGTGTTCTACAACACTCAAATCGTGGGCGATGAAGATATAAGAAAGCTGGAATTCCTCCTTTAGTTTCTCCAGCAAGTTGAGAATCTGAGCTTGGATCGAAACATCCAATGCTGAGACTGGTTCGTCTGCAATAATCAGTTCTGGCTTTAATNCTAACGCTCGTGCAATCCCAATNCTCTGTCGTTGTCCTCCGCTGAAAGCATGTGGNTAACGACGCATATCATCTTTCTGTAACCCAACTGATTCAAGCAAGTTAACAACTNNGTCTTCTGTTTCGGATCTATTTGAAACTTGATTGACGTAGAGAGGCTCAGCAATGATGTCGCCAACAGTCATCCGTGGATTAAGGGACGAATATGGATCCTGAAAAATCATCTGCATCCTGCGTCTGTAAGGTTTCAATTCAGTCTGAGTCAGTTTGCAGAAATCAATCTGCTCCTCACCAAACAAAACCTCGCCATCAGTTGGTTCTATCAGCNGCATCAAGCAGCGGCCAGTCGTGGTTTTTCCACACCCACTTTCTCCAACCAACCCAAGTGTTTCTCCACGGTGCACATCAAAACTCACGCCATCTACTGCTTTTACATCTCCAACCTGCTTTTGCAATATGCCACGTCGAATTGGGAAATATTTCTTTAGATTTTTAACTTGAAGTATTTTTTCCATTCTTTATTTNACATTGACTTTAATTGGATTCATGGAGCCAGCAACGAACAGAATTGTGTTCGCCAACTGCTTTTAGTTCAGGCATTTCATCACAACGCTCNAATCGTTCTGCACAACGNGGGGCAAACGCACAACCCGGTGGCATTGCCGANGGACGGGGTACAGATCCTGAAATCGAATGCAATNGCTNANGCGANTCGGNNCCAAGTACNGGAATTGATGCCAGCAAACCNCGCGTATATGGATGGAGAGGATGGTAAAAGATCTGGTCNAGATTTCCTTTTTCNACAACACGNCCAGCATACATAATAACGATCTCATTNGTAATTTCNGCNATTACACCTAGATCATGCGTNATCATCATGATTGCCATGCCCAGTTCCTCCTGCAATTCCCGCATGAGATCAAGAACTTGAGCTTGAATTGTTACATCCAATGCGGTTGTCGGTTCATCTGCGATTAACAGCGAAGGATTGCAGGAAAGTGCCATGGCGATCATCGCCCTTTGGCGCATGCCACCAGAAAATTGGTGGGGATAATCATCTACACGTTTATGTGGTGCTGGAATTCCAACTCTTTCTAACATTTCAATAGATCGACTACGAGCTTCTTTTTTACTGACCTGCTGATGGAGAACAACAGCCTCAGATATTTGGTTTCCTATTGTATAAACAGGATTCAGAGAAGTCATTGGTTCCTGAAAGATCATAGCAATATCATTGCCGCGGATGGAGCGCATCTCTTCACTTTTTGGCGCTAGTTGAGTTATATCAATTGGTAGGTCCTTATTACTTTTGTAATAATGGATCTGCCCCTTTTCGATATGGCCAGGTGACTGAAGTTGTAGAATGGAAAGACCTGTGACACTCTTCCCGCAACCGCTTTCACCTACAATGCCGAGAGTTTGTCCACGGTTAATTGAAAAACTAACATCATCAACCGCTCGAATAGCTCCGTCATCGGTGTTAAAAATGGTACTTAATCCAGCGATGTCTAGTAGTGGATAATCCAACAATTGAATCCTAAGATAAATTATAGATTGATATAGTAATCGGTTCTAAGGGACTAGTTTTCTGCTGGCACCTTGAAGTTTTCAACATCCTCAAGAATTAGCAGGCCAAGACTACTGGGAGGAACTAACTCGGTGTTGGGCATTTGTTCGGCCCAATGAACTGACCGTTCGTCTGATCGATGAATGATGAAGTTAAAACCTAGTTTATTGTTTNGTTTCATTTTTATAGGATCAAATCCTTTAAGTATGGGATAGAAGGGGAGACGAGCCTCGATAGTATAATAATTTTCCTGTTCAGTNGCAGCTATTTGTAATCCCTTAGCTTCGTAATTCGGGATTAAATTGGGGGCAGACTGTCCGAAATATGGACGGTTNCCNTCAAAGCCGCCGCCCTTTGGACAAGCCCAAAAAATGAACTGATCCGAATCACCTTGGTTATTNAGATAAGCAGGTCTGTTTTTATGTGTTGGNTGCAGGTCAATATGGAGTTCCAGTGCATCAGAACCTTGATAATATCGAATTGGGTCGTCCACGTCAACTTGATTGTCATAAATTTGTGCTAGAAAGTATAGCGAGTCTTGNTCCCATTGCAGCCATAATAGACCTTCATCTTTTGGAGTTACGATTGCNTTTTCAAGTGGCCATTGATCATCAAGTCCATCAATGACGACGGNTTTTTTTGTTCTNGCTGCCCAAGCAACCAAATTCGATCGGCATATGGTTGTTATCTCNATATTTGTTTCACCCGTCTCGATTAAACGNTCNTCGTAAATCATGGTAATCGTTTCTCCACCGGTNAATCCAAGCTGATTGGATTCATTGACATNTTGTCCATATGTTGTTTGAATTGATCCACGAAATATCCGAGAATTTTCGTTTTCTTCTAGAAGCATAATATTATTNTCTATTTCCGCCTCATTGATTCGTACACGTAACTTGATTGATTCAGTTGNAGAAGGATCAACATTGAGATCCTGATCTTCTACGCGGAAGTAAAGTGTAGAACCAATATTGAAATTTTGGAGCACAGAACCGTCTGTACGGATGATAGTTAAATTGCCACTGACCCCTTTATCGGTGTAGGTAATATCCTCAACAGTTGTTGAATTAATGGTCCTAAATTGGGGCGCATATATGGCCGTCACTGCTTCTTCTCCTTGTACGTCAAGCGTGTCATCCACGATTGCAGTCCTTCCATAACGGGTTGGAACTACCCCCACAAATACGCCGTCTTGGTCTGGCTTCCTTTCCAGTACGACATCAACCTGATCTTGTGTGCGATCACCATAAACAGTGATCGTTACTTCATTCGCGTTAACAACAGTACTGAGGAGAAGATCTTCGAGCCAGAAGTAAAGCAGATCTCCAGCAATGAAACTGCCGACTTCGCTCTCATTTCTATCGGTAATCTTTAGAATACCTTCATTCCCACTGAGTACGATCGCCTGCACTTTTGTTACTACTCCGGTTTCACCAGTTGCGGTGAGTGCGTCCAAATAGCTAATAGCAATTACTTCTTTATCAGTAAGCACTAATCCACTTGGATCAGCATTTGCTTGGTTGCTAGTTGTTAGAGTGCTTTCAAAGATACCGGAATTTTGGGTCGTTTCGTGCAGATTAATAACCTTCTGGTTTTCAAGTACATTTCCGCGAACAGTTACTTTTGCTGATTCAATTTCTTCAGGAAAAAGATCTAAATCTTTATCTGTTAACCGAATCAACAGCTTTTCGTTATTGTTGAAACTTCCGGTACCGACAGAGAAATTACTGATTAAACGAGCTGATTCGACAGTATAGATTTCAATATCGCCAGTTTCCCCCACCTCTACCATCAGATCAACACGGATTTTTACCTGTGTCGCGCCGGTATTCTGTAGCGCATCAGTATATACAAAGGTGACAATGTCACCTCCTTGAACTTGGAGGGTACCATCATTTACAATTGGGTTCTCACCGTAATCAGTTTTTAGTCGACCGCGGAAAACGCCTGCGTTACCAGAAATTTCCAGCATCGTTATTCTTATCTTATCACGAACTAAGTTCTCGGTAAGATTGGTTTCGAAAACCTGAGCCACTGCGTTTGTCGTATCCAGGTCTGCATCTTTGATTTCGAGGATTAACGTATCATTTGCCCGGAAACGGTTTATTTGGGGATTTGATATGGAATCTGGGTCGAAACCCGATTCATGATAAACGTGGATACTTCCAGTCGTGCCAAGGTTTGTTTCGCAGGTATCAACGACCTTGATATTTGTTTCACCTGTTTCCTTCAGGCCATCGAGATATACAGCCTGAATTTTTTCTGCTCCTTTTACCTGAATTTTTCCATCACTAATTTGTGCTTCGGTACTATATAGCGTGGAAATGGAACCGGAAAAGTTNCCTTCGGAAGACGTCGAAAACAATACGATTTTCTCTCGATCATTTAGCATATTACCAGTGATAGTAATTTCAATAACATCTTGAANGATGTCCTTATCNTGAAGACGAAAGTNAAGTGTGTTTCCTGCGTTGAAATTTTCCAGATCGGTAACCTGATTTGATTGTACAATTTCAATGATTCCGTCATAGCCNGTCATAGCCTGAGCANNTCTCGAAATCAAAACCTCAGTCTCTCCGGAACCNTGGATTTGNTCGATGTAAACAANTGTAACTTTTTCACCNCCGATCACTTCGAGTTTATTGTTTTTAGTATCAGCTTCTATTGCATATTCTGTTTCGACAGAAGCGGTAAAGATNCTGCTATCAGCATCAGTTTCAATTAACGCAAGTTTATATTGATCCTGTAATCGGTNGCCTTCAATTATGANATCAATGACTTCTCTTTGTGTTAAATNTTGATTGAGATCGGTATCTTGAAGCTCAATTTTTAGAGGAGTCCCNGCTTTGAAAGGGNTATCTTCNGATATGAGCCTTCCGTTGATATTCAATTGCGCAGTATCTCCAATTTTGANNGTTGTTTGAGTTTGAATTGTNACATTGGCTTCACCTGTTTCAAGTAGTTGATCCATATACTCAACACNGATTGTCTGCATCCCAACTGCTTGAAGTTTCATGTCGTTTGGTTGAGGGGTTTCGCTNTAGATAGTTGTGAGCTGACCAGAATGATAGTTGTGTGTTGGATCAAACAGAAGTTTAATTGATTCACTTTCATCGGTTCCATTCACNGACAGTTTCACCATAATCTCGNTGNTTTTTAACACATCGGCATCTTGAACAATAATNTNAATTTTTGAACCCAGTTCAATCANTTCAGCCGATTTTTCGACATCATCAATGAAGATTTTNCCNTCGTTTCCGCTGGTTGCAATCACTGTTGCTTCAACTAGCTTGTTTTGNTCGTCACGACTGAAATAAGGATCGATGTAAGTNAATAGAATTTCGTCATTCCCACGTACTTTTAATATGTCTAGAGAATTGTCTGTTGNTTTAGCTTTATCGCGCTCTTTTTCAAAGACAGTTACAACCCGTGTAGTAAACAGAGAACTATTTTCAGATCTATCCCCCCTAACATCATCAATTAANGTAGTGAAATCAGTCTCATATAANGTAAGANGCATGGTTTGGTCAGTNGCNATGTTCNTTAATGTGGCTTGAATTGACTCCGAATCTGTGCGATCGGTGTTACTGTCTGCATCCCATACACATAAGCTAATTACGTTACCNGCTGTAAAAGTAAATATGGGCATTAGTAGCCGTTCGTCCATAAATACAATCCGACCGCTAATTTGACTGACCAATTCAATTGCATTCCAATTGCTGGGTGAAGCGTTTACATCACCGGAAGCATAAGCAAAACTACGATCCCCCACCGAATAGATGTAGTTGAATCCGATCGATTTGCCAATATCGGGATTGTAATTCTGNAGAACTAGATCCTTTGGAAGACNNATTTCTAGATTATACCCNTTGTCTGTTGGCATGATTTTGGCGTCAATATGTTTATGGAAATTAATATTCTTAGGGATGGCATCCATGTGGTGGTGAGTCTGAGTTGGATGAACGAAAAGTTGATTTTCGTCCGATCTGTAGATTGTCAAAACGAAATGGTGGTCACTTGTTTTATACATGCCAGTTGAAGATTGTCTGGTAGAATCGCAAAAGATATGAATTACGTCACGATCAGTACTTTTAAGTCCAGTATGGTCGATTGCCGCAGCAATATAAAAATTTTCTTCGTTCCATTGGGTATAGAGGGTGACTAGGTCCTGCATTGGTTTAGATTCTAGAAACTGGCCAAATTTTTTTGGATCCGGATCAATTTCACGTGCAGTATGAGGATATAAAAGGTGCCAATCTTCTATATAACCATCAATTACGATTCCTTGATCTACCTTGATGGAACGACCAATCTGCTCGTTCGAAAAATGTTGAGATTCTACCGTTTCAGGGTCTGAAATTTTGATGGGTCGAGCTTCGTATAGCCGGACTTCAGAAACAACTGCATTAGGACCAGCAATGCGATTGAAATGAAGTTCCACACGTCCATCGGCATAAGCCTCAGTGGGAATGGGAATAGTTTCAGTACTGAAATTCCCTGCAGGTATTTTCATTGCTGAATGAAGGATATACCCGTCTGCTAAGAGGTTTTGAATACGTGTTCCATTATTTTCTTGCAGATATTCCACCTCTACCCAATAGAGCATCCAAGGTTTAAGTTGATTGTATCCAATCTTTACAGTGTCGTAATGGTAGGAGAAACTTCTGGCGGAATCAGGATTACCAGGGTTAACTTTGCTAGGTTCTTCACCTTCAGCAAGAAAATATCGATTTTCGCCGTAGGTTTCTCGGTCAAAGGCAAATCCTTGTGTCAAGTGTGGAGTCAAGGTGTTATTTGCCTCACCAAGCCGTTCATGTTGCATTTGGATGGCATTGTAGTTCCCGAATTCTCTCTCCAAATTATTAGGTCGATAGTCTTCGGTGTAGATCTCGAATTCGCGGATCTCAGCGTAATCACCGTGCCAAGCACCGTCTTCAATATGTAAACGGATATAACGCCCCATCACCGGTATATTAAAGAGATGCTGATCTCTTACAGTCTCATCCGGTAATTGCTGGGATATATAGACATCCTGATAATCTTGTCCGTTTGAACTAATAGCAATTGAGTAGGTCTCAACGTTGTCTCCGGGACCATCAGTAGTCAACTGAAACCCGTATATTTTTTGAATTTCGCCGATATCTGCGGTAACATAAATGGGCGTTACCGGCGGTGTGTATTCTATTTCAGCTACTTTCTCTTCGTTCCCAACTTCAGTTTCCATCCGTTGAGCCGCTACCCATTTTGAGTCTCCGAAAGGAATTAGATCCTTTAGCATCGGCAATCCAACTTGATTGAAATTGGAAGTCATCGATTGAATGGGTGTATGGGATTTATATTTTAATCCAACTTGGAAATCATCAACTTTTAGATTCGGTCTATTATTAAACCAATCGTTGACCACAACTTGAATCCAACGTGCTTCAATTGGAAACTGAAAGGGTTGCAACGCAAAATTGTATTCACGAGAGTTCCCAACATAAGAGAAGGCTCGTGTGAAACGTGATTTAGACCTATTCTTTCCTACCCAGACATCAAATTGTTTCGGTCCACTTTCATTTGGGTCTTCAAATCGAACCTTAGCTTTATCAACCAAGTAGACATAACCGAGATCATAAGTGGCAAAAGGAGGATCGCTCCTGATCAAATCTGCCGATTGGAGGGAGACATCCTCCATTTTGCGAATGGGTTTGATGAAGTATTGGTTTTTTCTCAGGTTAATTTTATGTCGTGGATAAAACAGAAACCCTAGTAGGATTGCGAGACTGCCGTAGAAAAGATACTTAGCCACAGAGCTAACCTTTAGAGCATGTCAAGAGAATTTTTCAATTCTTGAAGACGGCGATTAATTTTTTGTTTGTCAATTTGGTTTCCGTCAATGTATTCCCTTAGCTCATGCGGCAAATTCGGTGGAATCATCGACCGGGAATTTGCTTCACGAAGTGCCAAAAGTCCCATGAATTCATTCATCTCAGGTGAATGTTCAGGAACATAGTCGTCAATGGTTCTATTTAGATCTTCTTGGGATACAATCTCACGTTCATGTCGTTTGGCAAGATTATAGCTTCTTAGCACAATACGTTCAAGATCTCCACCGCTCAGTCTACGTGTCGCTCGGTTTGTTTGGCTGAAATCAATGCCATCAACGGGAATCTGATGTTTCCTAAAAAGTTTCTCCAGAATATCAGCACGTTCTTGACCGGTTGGCCGCAGCAAAATTAATCGATGATCAAAGATCCCACGTTGTCGAAACACCGGATCAATAGCATCTGGGCGATTTGATGCGCCAACCCAGAGAATTTTACCGTGGTATTCCGGGTTACTGATCATATTTGCCAGTTCAGCAGGCAACATGCTGTTTGGTGTTTGCATACCATGATTAACATGCGGGTTGCTTACCAAATCGATTTCGTCGACAAAAACAATTACTGGTATTACGGCTTGGACAAAACTAAGTGCCATCCTTAAATCGCTTTGATATGATTTCCCATCGCCCGCCATTGGTTTCTCAATACCAATCCATTCCCGTGGACTTTTGAGTCGAACAAATGTCAATCCACTGTATTTAGCAATCATCTGAGCTAGCAAGGTTTTACCGGTACCTGGTGGTCCTAGCAACAACAACCCCCGCGGTGCACGCTTCAGGTCACCTTGATGGATAGCGGATGTGATATCTCTCATTATCTCGCCAACGTGTTTCATTCCACCGACTACTGAGCGATCGTAGGGAGTTGGCAAAACTTCTAGGAGGCCTCGGCTATGAGTGTCGACATTCTCACGCCGGTACTGAGCAATTAGCGTTGGTGTAATTGGTTCACGCACTTCCTCCGCTCGCAAGGCAACATCATGGATGCCCAAAAGGGTAAGACCTGCGGTGTCTCGGGCAACTTGTTCAATCGTTAAATCTGAGTGCAGTTTAATCTGTGTCGTAATTTGCGCTCGTGAATCGGGATTGGTCTGAACTGGCAAGCTGATTAAGTGATTAATAAATTCAAATCGATCATTGTAATTTGGAAAAGGAATTTCCACGACTGGGACGTCACTATTTTGGGTCAATACTGGGTGGACTTCGGTAATATCGTGCGCTGCCATCAATAAGAGGTGCTTTTTCAGCCTTATATCGAAGTCCGCTGCCCACCTCTGCAACGTATCCAAAAATGTCGTGGTTTCTTCTGAGAGTACGGGGATTTCCCCATTTGGTGCTACTTTTTCTGTATAGAACATTACCAGCCCAATCTTGTATCTTGTTGTGCTGAAAAGTGTATTAAGTTGATTTAACCAATCAGAGGTTATTGGGAGTTTACCAGAGCCAATGAAGGGGTCCTCATGTATCTTCTCGTGGATTACACCGGAGTTGATTTTTTCGCGATATGGGTCAACTTCACGTTCAGAAACAATCTCCCACTGAGCATCTTCAATTTCTACTGGATTCCCGCTCGAGTCTTCACCAGCAAGTTCGAACTTATAAGGTTCTCTCGGTTTAATCTCTCTTGGCATCTCCTCAAACTTGATTTTGGCAAGTTCTCCAGGAACAACTACGATCTCATCAGACTCGGCATTCACATTATGTACTTCAACAGTGATTTTCCCTTTACCTGCTTTTGAAGCAGCGAAAATACCATCAGGTGTTATGTCACCGATTCCTCCTTCAACTTTCCAATGTGCTTGTTGAATCCCAATTGGACGATTCGATCCGTCAAAACCGGTTAATTTCAGCCGGATTTTTTGACCAGATTCTATTTCAAATTGTTGAGGTGAAATTTCAAGCTGCTTGATCTGATTATCCGTAATACGGAACCGTGGTGATTCAGTACGCACATTACCAACTGAAGCACGGATTCTCCCCAGCCCAAGTTCCTTTGCTATAAATGTGCCCTGTCCATCGAATTGGCCGACGGAAGGCAGATCTCCTTGCATTTCGCCAACCCATTTAACATCTTCACTAATCAATCCAAGTGAACGTTGGATCCATTTCCAATGATCTATTTGTGGCCAAATAATTCCTTGCGAAGGTGTATACCCAAGAACAATATCGCATCCAACCATATTCAATTGTTCCATGAGATAATAGAATATGGGTAAATATCCGTGTTCTGTGTCTTTTGCCAAGTCATATGTATTATAGTGAAGCATAAACATATGTGCGGAGCCTGCTTTGTATTCCTTGGCAATTCGATCAAAAAAGTTGGGCATTTCCTTCACCTTATTATCCTATATTTCATTAGTCTTTATCATAGCATGGACACTATCAATTAGCAAGGCTTTGCTAACGCTTGTTCAAAGAGTTTGACTTCTTGAAATGGGCTAAATTCTGACCAAAGGAGTTATAGCATACTGCAAGGAAAAGTAAAGAGCCTAGATTCAAGTTTCTAGGGTGTTATCTGGCTCGATAAAATTGATCTCAAAACTCTGAACTACATCTTGGGCTTGGAGTGCAGTGCCGACTAGCAGGTAGGATAAGAACTCCAGTTTCTTAAAGGCTGATTCAAGAATTACCGATGTAATGAAGTGTTTGCTGTTTCACTAGTTCTTCGGATGGACTGATTAAGAAGATCAATTATGGTGGATCAAGATAGAATTTTTGGAGCAGGTTCAGCTGGTACGATGATATTTCGGTTGGCAGTTTGATTCGGAGTGTTACAAGNTGATCTCCAGTNTCTGTTCCNTCTTCATTNGGAAGTCCTTTCCCAGAGAGTTTAAACTCATGGTTGGGTTGTGTNCCAGCAGGNATATCAATANGGGCGNAATTATCAAGCGTTTGTACCGAGNNCTGCTTTCCCAAAATAGCGTCGATAAAATCAATCTCTACNTCGCTATGGAGATCGTTTCCATGTCGNGAGAGGTATGGATGTTCTCGAATCCGAACTTTCAGAAACAAATCACCGTTTGGCCCACCGTATACACCTGGTTCNCCTTTGCCAAGAATNTTTAAGCGNGTGCCGTCNTTAACGCCTGGTTTTACAGTAGCCATTATTTTGTGTTGTTTCTCAATTCTACCTGTTTCTCTGCAATTGAAGCAGGGAATCCCTTTGTCATCGATGTTGTCACAGCAGCTGGGACATATACGTNTAACATCAACATTTCCCATTTGTACCTCGATAGTACCNGTTCCTGCACATCTTCGACACCCACGCGAGTCGATGGCTCCTTGCCTNCCTATACCGTTGCAGCGGATACAGGTTTCTTGAATGGTTATNGGNACCATGAATTGNCNGCCCTGCATAACGTCTTTTAGACCTATCTCAAGAATTTGCTGGATNCTTTCACCACGTNTGGGNCTTTTGATCTTTGTTTTCTGATCTTCAGATTCGGTGAAGAAATCAGTGAAGAAATCTGAGAATTTCCCTCNTGNTCTTNCGTGTGCAGTTGGAGATTCGTTGGTTGTTTGTGGTGTAGGTTTTGTCCTTGTAGAAGATTGTTGGTTGCGTTTAGCAGANCGTGGTTCTGCCCTNTATTGACTAGCAGGATAAGACCGATCGTATTCTGCTCTCTTTTCCGGGTTTGACAGGACAGCATACGCTTCTGAGATGCGTTGGAATTTGTNTTCGGCAGTAGGGTTATTNGGGTTTTTGTCAGGATGAAATTCAATCGCAAGCTGACGGAACGCTTTTTTAATCTGGTCAAGCGTAGNAGACGTTGAAAGCCCTAGAATTTTATAGTAATCCANAATTCAAGCATCCATCTATAGTTACATTTGGTTTTCCAAGGTCACTATAGTATACAAGATTACACACTAGACGTGTAATCGTTTTTGCCTTGAAGTGTCGTGTACAAAGGAGATATNCAAGGCAATTTTTACTATCAATTTTGCTTAAGCATATGCTATCCTTAAATNGTACAATAATTTGAGGTTNCGAAAGCATGGGNCTCGGAATTAAGGAAATATTCGTAAGATGATGTGGCGTACCCAGGCACGGGCCTTTGCACTCCAGATGCTTTATCAGGTTGAAATACATCAAGACAGTTCTGTCCTTGATTTTGCATNCTTTTGGAATCAACCAGATACAAATGTGTCAGATGGGTTTTATCCGCTTAGTGTATTTCGGTGGTTGTTGTATGGGAANACAAGTCAGNTGAAGAAAGTTCAGGATGATTTCAATCAAAAAGTTGCTACTGTCCAAGAAACATTTGGNAAACGGGNAAAAAATCATCATAATCCCAACCAAGAGTTGGTTGATCTATTCAAGAATTTATTCTGGAATAGAACTGAAGATGGTGAAGACGACACGGTTGAAATATCTGTTCACCCGTCTGGGCAGAAACGAGAAATTTTGCTTAAAGCATTTGAAGCATCAGACAATATCATCGATTTTGCCAATTTATTGGTGCAAGGTACCATTGAGAATTTGGTTGCCATTGACCAATTGATTGATTCAGCTTCGGAACATTGGACACGCGATAGGATGCCACTCACTGATTTGTCAGCTTTACGGCTAGCAACCTATGAGATGTTATTTCTCGCGGATATTCCTTTCGCCGTTTCAATTAACGAAGCGGTTGAACTCGCTAAAATATTTGGTACTGATGATTCCCCCAAATTTGTCAATGGTGTTTTAGATAAAGTTAAGGAACTGAGTTCCACAAATCATATCTCACTCAATCTTCTGGAAGTTAGTTCCAACCAGAATGAAGAAAAAAGATAAAATATGGTAATATCTCTCCGAAGATTCTTATCATTTGTGGCCGTTATTTCCTTTTGTACTAATGTATTAGCTGTCTTTGCCAAGGAGGTGAAATTTGATTTTCAATTCGGAGGTAAAGGTAATGATGGAGGAAAATTTTCGGATAAAACATTATTTAGCTTTGATCAAGAGGGAGCTATCTATATTGCAGATAACGGCAAAGGGACGAGAAAAATTCAGAAACTTATGCCGGATGGTACTCTCGACTTTACAATTAAGAGCGAACCAAAAAAGTTTAGCTTTGCAAATATCACGGATATGGCTATCGGCATTGATGGGAAAATTTATGTTTCAGACTGGAAAATTTCGCCGATTGAAGGGGCAGATGATCCAAAGCTCTTCACTTACGGGGCTTGTATTCACAAATTTGATGCTGAAGGTCAGTTCATCAAGACCTATTTCGTTCACCGCTTAACTCATTCAGGGATTAGATCCCTTCCTGACTCACCATTAACTGACACATCTCTTCCATTGACGCACGAATCACTTTCTCGGCACTCTCAGTTTTTTGACACTGCGTTACCCGCTTTAGATCCTGATGGACACTATGCGCTTTTTCTTCCGCAGGGAAATACCAAGAGAACCTTTTTTCTCTCGGTTGATGAACAAGAAAATATGTACGTTTTTGATGACGGCGAAGTTCGAAAAATCTCTGCGGAAGGTTTTATACTGTCAACATTCATGGTAGATCAACCTGGTGCTGGACAGGTCGCTGAAGCTGCTGACATGGCGATTGATCTGGAAGGATATGTTTATATTGTTGATCAAAAATTGAATCGCATCTTGAAATATAATGCCGATGGGGAATTCGTTTCGACTTTTGGGAAACACGGTTACGACGATGGGGAATTAATATCCCCGTATCATCTGGTTGTGTTAGCGGATAATTCGGTTTTTGTTGCAGATAAATCCCGATACTGGAAACTATCCGCTTCCAAGTTGCCAACTCGCATGAATGATCCACTAATGACTCCCAAATTTCAGCGACTTGTTAGTGCAGGGCGAACTTTTCAGAGTCAATTTTTGAGGGTTCAGCGATTTGGTGCTAGCGGGGATTTTCTAGAAAAGACCCTAGTTCGTTTTCAACGAGAAGACAAGGATTTTGCCAATTTGGACTTGAAGGCAATTGATTCAACTGGCAGCCTCTATTTTATCAATGCCCAATCGTTGCGAGTAAGCAAATTTTCACCAACCTCTCCGTTTGTTAGGTCCGCATTACAAACCGAAGTCCAACTCACGTACCACCGGAATGATGAGGGCATCTGGATCGACAATGAAGATGATTTGGATGCTGACGTTTATCAAGAGGCAGATTATGAACAAGATCTAACCAACAGCGGTATAGATGCCACCACTACCTTGACGTACGATTTTAACGAAGACTTTCGGATGGATCTGACTCACACTGTTGGTTGGAGTGAAACAACCGATGATTTATACTATCGTACGCCTGCCTTCGAAGACTTTCGAGGTAGTTTTGTGGCTGATGGCCGGACAGTCAAAGATAGTTTAAAGAATAGCATTTCGTTGGGCTTTGAACTCATCCGAGATCATAATCCTTATACCTATAGGGAAATAGGCGGAGGGGTCAACCTGTCGGTTTCGAACATGGGACAGATTAAGTATGCTTTTGACCCAGGTAACAAAAGTTACCTCGATTTCTCAGCTAGAAGTCTAGGTTGGGGGGCCAATGTATACTACGATTTTGGGCGAAACTTCCGACTGAAATTCCAAATCAAAGGATCAAACGGTGGAGGAAGTTACACTTACAATGATGAACTTGATATGCTTTACATGACTTTTGCTTCAGAAGCTGGGTCTACTCAAGTCAAAGTCATGATTGATGGAGTATTCTAAAAGCTTAAAGCATAATGATGCTCTCTTCCGGTTGATATGTTTAAGTTTCATTCTTAACTTTGGGTTTTGGCTAGCCAAAAGAGAGTATGATATCCGAGAAAATGCTTTTAGGTAGTGAGCACGCCCACGATTTTTCCCGAGACGTAGAGTGTTACAATGCCCATACTTTAATTTCCCTTCTGAATTCTCGGGATGAAATTGTGTCGCTCGGTTTCAGGAATCCTTTTTGTTTTAGCCGTCTGTGCACTATCTTTGATAGTTCGAAATTACGGCTATTTATTTAATCTAATTAAACAAATCTAAATGATTATGCTAGTAAAGGCGAACTGAAATCAGTTTTGGTGAACCTTGCAGTGTTATCTTTTTGGTAATACGCTTTATGTTGCAGATACTAATAACCCTCAGATCCGAATACTTGACCTTGAAACTGGCCAATTGAAACCATAAAATTCTTCAATTAATTCGGAATCAAAGTAAGGATGGCTCTAAACGGTAAAAATATTGTTATTGTTGGTGGAACTTCCGGTATGGGGTTGTCAGCATGTCATGCATGCATTGAGGCAGGAGCAAAAGTTTCTACCTTTGGTCGCAATGCCGAAAAAGTTGAGCGAGCGAAAAAAGTGTTAGGTAGTCAAGCAGTTGTTGCTGTTGGCGACGCTACAGATCCAAATATGGTTTCGTCTATGATTGATCGGTTCGTAACCGAGCAAGGAATAATCCATGGTCTCTACCATGTGGCAGGTGGTAGCGGCCGTAGCATGGGAGATGCACCACTGCATGAAGTTACAGACGAAGGTTGGTATAAAACTATAGAACTCAACTTGACTTCCATGTTCTACTCAAATCGTGCGGCAGTTCAGCAGTTCCGAAGGCAGAAAACCTGCGGCTCGATTTTGAACATGGGATCCGTCTTAGGATTTTCACCTTCCTCGCATTATTTCGGCACGCTTACCTATGCTACGGCCAAATCAGCGATCATTGGGATGACCAAATCCTCAGCCTCCTTTTATGCGGACCAAGGTATTCGGTTCAATGTTATTGCACCGGCTCTGGTCGACACACCGATGGCAGAACGAGCTTCGACCGACCAGAAAATTATGCAGTATATTCAAACTAAGCAACCGTTGGATGGTGGTAGGATTGGTTTACCATCCGATCTGAATCAGGCGGTGGTCTTTTTTTTGTCAGATGCGTCAAAATTTGTAACCGGTCAAGTTCTAGCTGTTGACGGTGGCTGGTCGATTTCAGAAGGACAATATTTATGAAGCCAAGTCAGCAATATATATCTAAGTGCCGTGAAATTATTGATCTCATTGAACAACAATATGACCAAATCAATCAAGTTGCAGATTGGTTTAGTGAAACAATTTTAGCGGGACGTATGGTTCATCTATTTGGCTCAGGACATAGTCGAATCATGGTGGAAGAGATGTGGCCACGTTACGGATCCTTTCCCGGTTTTAACCCCATTGTTGAGTTGTCGTTGACCTTCCATAACAATGTTACTGGCACAAATGGGCAGCGTCAGGCGATGTATCTCGAAAACGTTAGTGGATTTGCTAAGCACATTCTGCGTAATTTCGATTTGTCTGAGACAGACTCCGCTTTAGTTATTTCATCTGGTGGTACAAATATTGTTCCCATCGAAATAGCACAGGGATTTAAGAAGACTGGAATGAAAGTCGTAGGGATGGTAGGTGTCCAACATTCGGAAGCAAGTGAATCTAAGCATCCGGAGAACATCAAGCTTACAGACACAGTCGATTTGGTTCTTGATAATGGTGTTCCCCCAGGGGATTCGATGGTCCAAATTGATGATCTTGACACCCCTGTTTCACCTGGCTCAACTGTTGGAGGAGTAGCCTTAATTAATGCTGTTAAGGCTGAAGTTGCTGATCGCTTGACAAAGGCTGGTCAGCCACCAAAAGTACTGACAGCCTCCTGTTTGGTTGGTAGTAAGCGAGCATCTCATCTGTTCGAATCAGCCTATGATGAACATGCATACCGCATAAGTAAACTTTTATCAAAAGAACAGAGGAACTTAACGGAATGAAAGGATTTCCGCTCCGAACTACGGTTATAGGAAGCTATCCATTTCCGGGTTGGCTTGAATTTGCCTCTCAGAATTTAGATCAATTCGGCTTCAGCGATATAGAAGAAATTCAGGAAGACGCGGTAACTGTTGCTATAGGTGATCAACTTAGTTCTGGTTTAGATGTTATTACTGATGGGGAACAAACACGCTTCGACTTTAATTTATCTTTCTATGGCTATCTAAAGGGGATTGAGGCTGGGACCGATACTTCTCGGAAATTTGGGCCTCCCGCACATGATCAGCGAGGAAAGCACCGGATTATTGACAAAATTGTTGCTCCAGATGGACTCGGCGTAGTTGAGGAATTTGGCAGGCTTCAACGATTAACGTCTCACTTAGACTCGCACCCAGTATTGAAATCGTCTGTACCTGGACCGTATACCATGAGTGGTCGGTTGATTCCGAATGATCAGTATCCTGACCGTTACGCAGTTACTGAAGCGTTATTGCCGATTGTACAAAATGAATTGATTCTTTTGGTGGAAGCTGGTTGCCAAGAATTAACAGTTGATGAACCTTCAATGAGTTGCTATGCTCACCACGAAGATCCCATCCGCTTTGTCGATATTTTCAATCGCACGATTGAACCCGTTCGTGGTAAAGTCCGGCTCTCGACACATTTATGTTTTGGTAATTTCAAGGCACGTGCAGTTGGTTTGAGAAAATACGCCCCAATGTTTCCAGCCTTTCTTGATATGAATGTTGATGAGATCCACGTTGAAATGGCAAGTCGCCAGTTTTCTGAAATTGAGATCGTCGAATTGATCTCCAAAAAAATGGATGTGGCCGTTGGAATAGTTGATGTAAAAAGCTATTACATCGAATCTCCAGAGGATGTAGCAGACCGTGTTCGGCTCTGTTTAAAATACGCTTCGCCAGAACGTTTATCATTTGCTCCAGACTGTGGCCTGAGTCAAACCGCACGCTGGGCAGCGCGTCAAAAATTAATAAACATGGTCAAGGGTGTCAAAATTGTTCTTCATGAACTGAGGCTTTAGTTCCCATATTCGTTGCACTGAATACGAACTTAACAAATGGGTTTACCTAGCTAAATTCCAGAACTCAAAGCTGAAATCGTTGCCATTAGCCATGAATCTGTAGCCGAAAACAAGAAGATTTATCAGCAACATAAACTGAAATATTTTTCTCTATCGGATCCAACAGCAAAGACAATTCAGAATTACAATGTTTTAGACTTTGGCAGATTTTCCAAGGTATCCTTTTTCCTTATTGATAAGCAGGGCATTATTCGTTGGCGTTCCACGCACAGCAGTGTTAACCCTGATGATTTACCGAAGATTGATGACTTACTTAAGGCAATTCGGTTAGCCCAGTAATTCAATTAGCACCGAAAAGGAGATTTTCCACTGAGAGAGTTCGTCCTTATCGCATTATTTTGTTGTTCCATTTGTTGTTCAAACGAGACTGACAACGATGGTAATTCCAATAATGCTATCCAAGACTCGAATTCTTCCCTTGCACCGGATTTCACCTTGCTTAGTACAGACTTTAAGCAGGTAAGTTTATCTCACTATCGAGGGAAAGTCGTTCTCCTTGATTTTTGGGCTACATGGTGTAAATCATGTCAAGAAGAAATCCCAATCTTTATTGATCTGTATGATCAATACCACGATCAAGGATTCGAGATGGTTGGTATTTCGATTGATAGTGAACGCCTTAAGGTAGTCAATCCTTTTATTAAGAAACTAGGTGTAAACTATACGATCCTCTTGGGCGAACCGGACCTAATGGAAAAATACAATATTGTTGCGATTCCAACTGCAGTCCTGATTGACCAATCAGGTAAAATCCGTAAAATGTTTATTGGTGAGCAACTAGAAAAACCTATTTACGAAAATGAATTAAAAAAACTGCTATGAAATTTTTTTTGGTTATCTTAGTGAGCGGAATCATCAGTATGGGAGGTTGTTCAGCGCATTTTACGCAAAACGAACAACTTCAACTTGATCTGTCAGGTTCTGCAACAGAAGTGCCGCCCATCTTAGCCGAATTTGATTCTAATGAGGGAGAGAAGAACTCTGGAGATATTACGAAAAAACCTGGTAGTAGTTGTGCCAACGGCGTTTGTACAATTTATTAATTGGATTACAACTATGCCTCCCTTTCTATTTTTTTTCTTGCTTCTTTCCTTTCCATTTACTTCATCAGCACAATTGTCTCCTTTCCCACTCCTGCAGCAGGATATCAAGGTCAAACAGCAGAATATCAAGGTCAAATTCCAAACAAACAGCACCTATGACAATCACATTGAGTTTGGTTTGAGTATTGACCCAAATACCAGCAGTCTTTCGGGGCGTCGAGTCCCACAAATACAGAGCCTTATTAATCAGGCAAGAATAGATCTGCAAGGTACTTTTCTCCTCAGTCAGCTCCTTGGTGTTAAAACGAAGCTCAAGACACAGTTGGAAGATTACATTGGAAGAGATGATAAACTTGATAATTTTAATGGTTTCAATAACACTTTCTCGACAGAATTTATACTTCGATTAAACAATCAGTTACCACGCCTTCGTTTCCAACACCAGATTCAGCGGCTTGATCGAGAAGATGACGTTTACGATTACGTTGAAAACCAAATCGGTTTTCAGTTCGGTGAAGTGTTCAAATATCATCTTCGATTCAGGAGCTTTGACGATGACCAAACTCGTCGAGACGATTTCCTGCTTGTAGGTTCTCGTTCACAATTGGGTATCTGGCAATTACAATTTGGAATTCTGAAAAATCTTTTAGGCCGGTTCGAATACCAAGTTGAGCATCAACGTTATAAAGACAACTTGAATAACTTGGTGCTCGGGATCGCCAAAATTAGTCCGGGAAATCTCCGTACCGATTGGAAACACCTTTTTACAACTCGACTGATACAAATTCCAACAGGTCAAATCATTATTCAAGAAGATATCAACTTTTTTCAGAACAATTCCAGTACATCATTTTACGATTTTGTGAGCTTTGAATTTGGCGGTACCGGCTTCTATCGAATGGCTGATGGCCATTGGTTTAAATTACGCTTATCCGCACTTCAACTCAATTTTAAAGACCGAAAAACTATCTTTCAAAACCAATCGCAAAGTAGAATAAATCAGCAAATTGGAATTGACCTCCTAATGTCTTGGAAGTTGGCTGATAAGTTTTCTTTGCTTTTCGGATATCAATTGGTAAAAAATCGTATCAACGAGAAATCCAAAATTCTTGATTTTTTGAATTATTACCACAACATTATTTCAATCAAGTTGACCTATGATTAAACCGATCTTACTAGGCAATCAATTTTTGGATGACATCAAAAAACATCCCAAAGAAACTGGGAATTTTAACCTATGGTGGCTTGGTCAAAGTGGTTATTTGATTCAATGGAATCGAGAAACTGGAAATTCAATTACCTCACGGCACTTGCTAATAGACCCTTATTTATCTAACTCGTTGACAAGAAAATACGCCGATACTGACAAGCCTCATATCCGGATGACAGAGAAGGTGATTAATCCTAATCAACTTGATTTTATTGATGTCGTAACCTCCAGTCATAATCACACAGATCACCTAGACGCAAATACTCTAATTCCGTTGATGAATGTGAATCCGAAACTGAAAGTTGTCGTGCCTGAGGCAAACCGTGACTTTGCCGCAGACCGATTGCAGGTTGATGCTGAATCACTAATTGGATCTGATGCAGGAAAGAGAGTGACAATCGCTGGTATTGAAATCAACGGAGTACCCGCAGCGCACGAAACACTAGAAATTGATGCAAACGGACAGCATAAATTTCTCGGCTACGTGTTTCAGTTCGGCGAATGGACAATTTATCATAGCGGTGATACAATATTATATGATGGGATGGTTCCCCAATTGAAGAAATGGGAGATAGATTTGGCTATCTTGCCGATTAACGGGGCTGATCCTTCCCGCCAAGTGTCCGGTAACTTGGACGGCTCCCAAGCTGTCTGGTTAGCTCAGCAAATCGGGGCTAAGTTGGTCATTCCATGCCACTATGAGATGTTTGAATTCAATACGGTTTCACCAAATCTGTTTGTGGTTGAAGCTAAGAAGCAAAGGCAAAACTATTGCTTGCTGAAATGCGGCGAAAGGTTTAGTAGCAAAAAAATACATAGCAACTCCCAAAACGACGAAGGAGAAAATTGATGGCACAGCCACATAAGATTACCATGTTAGGTACGGGTTTTATCGCTGATTTTTATACCTTAACGCTTCACAATCAGCGTGGACCGGAACAGGTTCATATGGTTTATTCACGATCTGAAGAGCGGGCAAAAGGTTTTCAAGACAAATGGGGAGTACCTAACGGGTCTACCAGCCTTAAAAAAGCCATTAACTCTTCAGAAACTGACACAGTGATTATTGGTTTGCCGAATAATCGTCATGAGGAAGCCGTAATTGCTGCAGCGGAAGCAGGAAAAGCTGTTCTTTGTACCAAACCTCTAGGACGAAACGCCGAAGAAGCCAAACGAATGTTGGATGCCGTTGAAAAAGCTGGTGTCTTCAATGGTTACTTAGAAGACTTGGTTTATCCACCTAAGACATTGAAGGCAATCCAATCCGTCAAAAACGGAGCATTGGGAAAAATCTTATGGGTTAGATCTCGCGAAACACACCCTGGGCCTCATAGTGATTGGTTCTGGGATATTGAACAAGCTGGGGGTGGGGCGATCGTCGATATGGGATGTCATTGCGTTGAGATCATTCGCAATTTCGTGGGCAAGGGCATCCGTCCTGTTGAAGCAATGTGTTGGGCTGATACGTTGGTTCATCCTATTGATGCTGAAGACCACGGAATTGGCCTAATCCGGTTTGAAAATGGTGCTATGGGACAATTTGAGGTCAGTTGGGCTTTTCGGGGTGGGATGGATCTCCGCGACGAAATCTCTGGCTCAGAAGGAACTATTTGGCTTAACCATTGGCTGAGGACTGGTTACGAGATGTTTACCTCAGTTGGGCAAGGTGGTTACGTGGCAGAGAAAGCGGAAGGCGATACAGGCTGGCTTTTTCCTGTTGGTGATGAAGCCGCAGAACTTGGATACACTGATATGTTCAACGAAATGTTTAACTGCTTGGATAACAACACTACACCGATGGAAACTTTTTATGATGGATATGTTGTCAATGCTATGATTGATGCCTGTTATAAGTCTGCCAAGTCAAAACAATGGGAGCCGATCCAGCTAGAAGTTTGGCGCGGTGAAGAATCTGTCGAACATATTAGATCTATAACCGAGGTAGACGGAAAAGTTTTATTGAAGACCGAAGTTATGCCAGATGGGAAAACCAAGCAGATCCTCAAAGATCCAGAAACAGGTAGGATAATTGAGCAAATATTGTAACGATAATGACTAACTCATTTGATATTGGCGACCGCCATGAAATTCATTTGGACAGTTTGACCTATTCTAATTCAGCAGTCGGTCGAATTGGCGGCGTCGTGACTTTCGTAGCAGGTGGTGTCTCAGGCGATACTGTTCTAAGTGAAATCACAAAAATTAAGAAAAAAAGATTTGAAGCCAAGATTATCGAACTTATTTCACCTTCTTCAGATCGAGTTGATCCGCCTTGTGATTTCTTTCAAAATGGATGTGGAGGATGCCAGTGGCAGCAAATTGATTACGTTGCACAGATTAGTGCTAAAAAACGGATATTGACTGAGAGTCTCAAGCGAATTTCCAAATTAACATATCTACCAGGTATTACGTTGCATCCAGCTAATCACACACTGGATTATCGAACTCACATTCGTCTAACGGTCGCTGAAGTTGAGCCGACACTCAAGTTCGGATTTAAACAAAAAAACACGCATCAGTTTGTTCAAATTGACCAATGTAAAATCGCTGACCCACAGATTAATCTGTCATTATCCCAAGTTATTGATTTAATCCGAGATTTTCGGGTTTTTTCGGTCAAATCGTTTTCTCTGCGAATGTCAAAATCCACTGGTGAAGTCATGTTGATTCTTATCTGTTCCAAAAGGGAAAAATCAAACTTAGGAATCTACACTGAAGACTTAAAAAATTATCCAAAGATTAGTTCTGTTTATCTTAAAACAGGTGAGCGAGGTTCTCCAATTTGGGTTGCAGGTAAACGCTCGATAACAGAGATCTGTGGAAGTATAAGCTATGAGATTGGTGTTGACTGTTTCTTTCAAACTAGCTTTAGTGGATTAGGAACTCTGGTTGAAATTATTGAGCGCAACGCTCAGTGCATCCAACCGTTAACAACAATCGATGCACATTGTGGAATTGGAACGTTTACGTTACCAATTGCTAAGTATTCTCAGCGCATCCTTGGAGTTGACTTACACCGGAATTCGGTAAATTTAGCCATTAAAAATGCCAAGCGAAATCAGATAAATAATGTCGAGTTTCAAACCGCAAATCTCGCACAGACTAGGGATGCCAAAGCGGATTTTATTATTCTTAACCCTCCAAGGGCTGGGTGTTGGAAAGAGGATTTGGTCAGCGTAACCAGAATACTTCCTTCCCACGTTGTGTACGTATCGTGTAACCCAACTACGCTGGCACGCGATTTGGTTAAACTTAAATCAGTTTACAAAATAGAGAACCTAGATTTGGTTGATCTTTTTCCGATGACCTATCATTTTGAAACGATCGCTTGGCTTCAAAAAAAATAGTTGGAGTGGGAAATGAATCGAAAAAAAGAAGTTTGGGTAATAGCAATTTCTATGTTTTTAGTTGCCTGTTTTTTAGTAGCAGATGGGCAAGTAGGTACGCAGGAAAACGCGGATCAAATTCGGTTAAGAGCGGAACTGCAACGTCTTGAGCGCGAATTAAAACGCATCTCTAATCCGGAACAATTTAACCTTGAAGAGGATTTTCAACAGCAAAAAGAGAGCTTTCAACAAAAAGATGCGCCTTCACGTGTTAGAGAAATTCAACAACGGATTGGGAAAGTTCAAGGTATACAACTACAGTCAAGAGGAAAGGAATCAATACCAACTAAAGAACAACTCGACAAAATTATCGCCGCTTTGCGAATAGAAATTAATGAGGCAAGC
>PBXZ01000182.1:0-8286 GCA_002729415.1 Candidatus Poribacteria bacterium
GAGCGAAAGCATCATAGTAGATTAATTCAAATTCTGTCTTATAGTTGGTATCTTGTACCTGATGGAGGGATTTTTGGAATTTGTACTGCGGCGTAATTTGAATGGCTTGATGCCAAGGAGTCTGATGCATCAAATTAAAAATTTCTTGGAACTTTCCAGCTTTCAGAAGTTGTGGATAATTTAATTTTGTTGTACAACTGAAAGGTAACGGGAATGGTTCGAGAGCATGATAATTGATCAATATTTCTTGATCTGTAGTTTCTAAAAACGTCAGAAATGCGTTAAGGCCAGTACCGAATCCAACCTCTAGAATAGAAATGGGGCCAGAGGAGAAATGGCATAACCCCATTTCTATGAATACATGCTTTGATTCCTGAATCGCCCCATGGATAGAATGGTAACGCTCTTTTAAACTAGGAACCTCAAGTGTATGAGACCCATCTCGGGTTGTGATTAAGTCTAAATCCATATAATTTCTGGCTATAAGCTATGCAGGGTTCTGTAAATTGGTGCGAGGCTAAGGAGGCAAGAGAATCCCTCTGGACTAGGAAGACTGGTATATGACGTAAACAGACTTGGATTGACTCAAAATCATCAAATGGATTACAATGAGTTTTTCAGTACAACTCCGTAAAGGCCGACTGCATAAAGCGTCTTTTGGTCGGCCAAAGTGATATCGTACAACCATTGATCAGTACGACTTTGCTGTCGTATCCACGTTTGTCCACCATTTTCCGTATAGAGAATAGCGCCTTCACTTCCAACAGTCCAGCCTTTTTTTCGATTCTTGAAGAGAACTCTCCACAAAAAACTGACAGGTTGTCCTTCCTGGTATTCCCAGTGTTCTCCTGCGTCTGAAGTGTGTAGAATAGTACCGTTTCCGCCAACGACCCAGCCTTCGTTTTCGGAAACGAAACAAACATCCATTAGGGGAATGTCGGCTTGACTCTGTTGCCTTTCCCAAGTTTTTCCGCTATCTTCTGTCATTAAGATGACTCCTTGATAACCTACAATCCAACCACGTTTAGAATTAACAAAACAAACACCCAAGAGAGGGTAATCTACCGGTGATGTCTGTTGAGTCCAAGTTTTCCCACCATCTTCAGAATAAAGGATTCTGCCTTCATGGCCAACTGCCCAGCCTTGATGCGAATTGACAAAGTAGACACCATAGAGCTCATGAAAAAAGCTGGTATTATCAACATTGATATTTTGTGAAGTAGCTTCGGAGGTTGGACAACTACAAGGAATGGAGCAGAAGCAGGAAAACTGGCAAGCGCAAATACCCAAATGTCCGTGTTCTTGAATGGTCGAATGGGCTTGCCATTGCTTCCCACCATCCTTAGTAGCGAAAATAAATCCCCCATCACCAACAATCCAACCTTGTTCTCGATCAACAAAACGGATGGTGGCAAATTCGCCTGTTGCTTCACTGGAAATTGGTTGCCATAGGTGTCCTCCATCATGGGTATAAAGGATGGTGCCGTTTACACCAACTGCCCACCCTTCTTTCGCCGATCTAAAAGCGACACTTTTAAGTGTGGCGTGTGGGTTGAGATTTTTGCCTTTCCACAGGTCTCCTCTGTTAGTCGTATAAAGTAACCCACCAGTTGAGGAAATGGCAAACCCATCGGTCCCATTGACAAAGGCAATACCCAGCAGATTAGCGTCGGCTGTTCCGGACTCTCTACGTTTCCAGTTTCTGCCACCGTCGTTTGTTTGGGCAAGCGACCCTTCGTGGCCAACTAACCAACCTTGTTTCTGGTTCAGAAAGTAGCCGTCGGTGAAATGTTCCCCTGGCGCTTTTTGTCGGATCCAGTTCTTACCACCATTTTGGGTATGTAATATGGTTCCCCAGGTTCCAAGGACCCAGCCTATTTCGCTGGTCACAAATCTCGCTTTATAGATTGTTTGATTGGTACCTGAGTCTTGCAGTTCCCAGGTTTTGCCCGCATCCATTGTATGTAGGATAGTGCCAGAAACACCGACAGCCCAACCTTCTTTTTCCATAACGAAGGTAACGTGCCATAGGTGTTGGTTCAAAACTGAGTACTGAATTTCCCAGTTCTCACCACCATCAAGTGTATGAAAGATATAACCTGTGGTCAAATCGCCGCCAACCACCCATCCCTGATCGTGATCAAGAAAGTGGACACCATAAAGTTCAATCTCTTTTGGGATAGGCAACTGCCGCCACGTATGACCGCTATCCTCAGTTCGAATCACCATTCCGAAGTCTCCAACTACCCATCCCCAATTAGGATTAATAAAGTAAAGCGCATTGAAATTTTCATCAACTGGGCTATCACATTTCAGCCATACTTTACCCTGGTCTACTGTTTTTAAAAGAATACCGTTGCTTCCAACAATCCAGCCAACTTCTTTGTTGAATGAGATTGCGTTTAATCTGCCATCCTTACCTGGGGAACGAACTATCTGCCAGCCCTTGCTTGTGCTAGTTGAATCCTCTCTGTTTTGCGAATTACAACTGATTAAAAAAGTCAAGACAAAGATAGAAAAAGTGATTATTAGTCGATTAATTATAGTTACGTTTTTCATTCAAGTTAACTTTTCTACACCTTATAAAAAAATCATGGCAATGTTACCTTATTGATTGAACTGATTTGTTTGGATAATTATTCTGAAGGTGATATTCGATACAGACAATAGTTCAGTACCTCCCCATTGATGATTGAAGGACTGAATCTTTTTATTTCATGGAGTGATGGTGGTCGGATTGAAACATTATCAACTTCCTGTCCATCTACATAAAAGATATAGTTATATCCTTTTTTTACCAGCACAATTTGATGCCATTGGAATGTTTCACCGTCCCATGGAGTATTAATCCAAATGCCCTCCTTATCAGGCTGATTGATGTGAAAGCCTATATGATTATTTTTAGAAGAAGGTTTGTAACTTAAGAACCACTTGTTTTTCTCTCCTAGTCCCTCGTCTTTGGAAATAAAAGCGGCATAAGATTTTTCTCTGAAATTAACCCAAAGCGCAATTGTAAAGTTAGTTTTGTCCAGATCCAAACTCTCATCATCTTCGACATTTATCCAGGCCGTATTGTTGAGCATGAGGGACTTGTTGAATTTTCCGTTTACCCATTTTACATTTTGTAGAGTTCCGTGGTTGCTGTAATCCGATAAATCTATGGTGGTATTACCTTTACTGAATGTCATGGCAAGGACAGTATCCGGATCTGCAATTATAGCTTCTTCAATGCCTGAATCGAAATGTTTTAGGATTTCTTCCTGAGTCAAAGTCCTTTTCGCTATCAGGAGTTCATCGATGGATCCTGTGAAATAATTTCCACCTTCAGCTCTGCCAATTTCTACAGGTGCTTTAACATNGGGAATATCCGGCAGGATTNTTTTTTCTAATGGTCGNGCAGTAATAACAATNACGTNCTCGTCCATTTTGTTACTCAGTCGCNGGACCTCCTGTAACACTTTATTCATTGGNGTGCTTCGCCCANGCCNCCATTTCATGTCCCAGGTACCATAAGAACCGAATCGTTTCGTGCGAGGATAATAGAATTGATCTTTCTCCAAATATCCAAGAATTTCNAATGTTAAATCATCNGGGGCTGCNCCAGCAATCAGNATTTNGTCTGCNTTGGATTCTTTGATAAATTTGGCTANTGATTGGCCTTGAGAGAAGGNATNTTTGTACTCCAAACAAGCTGCCATNTTAAGCCTCCAATCGAATGTNANCCAAAAAGGATGGTAAGTATTATGTTTGGGTTTATTTTGAAACTTGGAGTATTAAGGAAACTCGAGATTTGTGTTTTTTGATAACTATAATGTGAGATCCATATCGAANCGACGAATAACATAAAAAGAAAACCGTGGTGTCGTATTGAACCATAGTATATTGTATAAAAGAAAGCTAGTAAACCTGTTGTTCCGCATAAGTACATGGCTAACACTGTAGGTCTTTTTAATAATACAATAGTGGCAGAAAATAAGATAAGGATTGAAAGAGCAAATTTGATTTTAGAGGCTGAAGGTAATTTGTTTAGGCAGTTAGATCCCCAGAAATGTAGCGTTGGTTGTGGGATCGGGAAAAAAGCCGTTGGCATAATATTCAGAATATCTAGTAGGTGTCTCACCTCAAAGTTCAGGATCCACGTCTGAGAATGGCTGGTACCTTGATCTGAGGCTGGTGCGATTTGGAAAATTGCAGTTGCAATTCCTGTAAGTATTAGCGCAAAACCAATTCCAATTTTTGATTTTTTAGGTCGATCTGGGGTGAGCAAAACTTCTGCCAATAGCAATACGACGATAGAGATCACAATAATTAATGCATGAACACTAGTATGAGCTAGTAACAAGAGGACTAAACCAATAATTGGGAATTTTCTTCTCCAAGATTTGAAAAGTGTGCAGAAACTGCAGAGCAGTAACATACCAATAGCATAGTTCCTGCAAATAACTGCATATTCGTAGAAGGGAAAGTAGCCAAATGAGAATAGCATTTTTTGAAGCCTTGTAAAGGGTGAAAACCTGCAAAACAAATAAACTGTTATTGTGGCGATCATTAGATGGTATGGTTGCATGATAGTTGGTGAATATGTTATGAATTTGAGTAGAAAGAGACCAAAGTGCCATAAACCAGGATGACCTTCGTAGTTTTTTAAAACCTTGATTAATTCAATTNGGGTCTTACAATCTCTAGCAATTAGCCATGCCTGTATCTCATCCCTNCACATTTCGTGGTTCCAAGCTAAGATTGCACCTGAAAGCAAAAATATAGATGAAATAAATATGGCATATCCGTTTTCCGANAGCCGTAGNTAATTCTTTGTAGCAAGTCGCATTTCTTATAGAAAGTCTAAAAGCANGTTGTAAATATATTGTATAAGCTATGAGGGACTTAAGTTTTTGTGCAAAGAGGTAAGATAGTAAATTAGGAATGGATCGGTTTGTAAGTGACTGAAGATTGGAGTGTATTCTCGGTTAAAAAGTTCTCCTTTGGTAGATGTTTCGATTTGATGTAATTCGCATTACGAGGCGTTAGTGCTTTTTCTCTAGGATGAATTCACAACCTAAACCGTATGTACGTGATTCATCCATCAACAGCGCCATGTTAGGGAATTGGATAACGTGCCAACCATCCCTGATTGCTTCAAGCACTGATTGATAAGGCCAGTCATCAGGATCAGGAGGAATCTCAGATACCTGACCGTTTTCTACCAGAAGTATGCCATGAATCCCAGAAGTTAAAGAGGTTCCACTTGTTTGAAGATAGAGTAAATCTTGCCTTTGTGGTATGGTGTGATCAAATTTTTCTAGTCCAGCATATAGACTTTTCTCAGTCAGTTCACCCCGTTCAAATTCATCAATCCACTGTTTAACTTGCTGTTGGAAAACTTCGTTCGTCTTCATTCTTTCCTCTGTTATCTCGGTTTTTGATCAAGCAATTAGCATGTCTATGTGACTGTAATGACAATTCTGCCGTTAACTCCTCCGGCTCTCATTAGGTCTAAAGCTTGGTTAACCTTTTCTAATGGGAATGTTTCTGCGATTGGAGGGTTAAGTATTCCAGTGGCCAGCATGCTGATAACATCGGCAATGTCCTGTCTGGAACCGTTGCGAGTACCAATAATCTCCAGTTCCCTCTGTGCGATTTGGATAGTATCAATTTCTGGGAATTCGGGCTCTTCTCCGATTACCACTATTTGTCCGCTACGCATAACATATTGAGCGCTAGCCTTCATAGTAGAGGAAGTGCCAACACAATCGAAAACACATTGTACGCCATCCCCTGCCGAAAATTGTTTTATCTCTTTAAAGGTATCAGGATGGTCTTGTCGCAGTGTTAGGTCTGCACCAAGTTCTTTTGCTATTTCTAGTTTTCCTGGCGTGCGACTGGTAGCAACAACGTTGACTCCTGAGGCTTTTAATATCTGAATTAATATCTGACCAATTCCTCCTGATCCAATTATTGCCGCAGTATCATTTGGTCCTAATCTTGTCTTTCTAACCGCATGGATAGCGGTAATTGCAGCGCAACTTGATAAACCTCCAACTTCAAAGGGAACTTGGTTAGGTAAAGCAAATAGGTTTTCCGCAGGGGCAACGAAGTATTCTGCAAAAGCTCCGTCATTAAGCACTCCCAGCAGTCCTGTGAGGTTTATACACTGAGCATCCAGTCCGACACGGCAATAGTAGCAATTCCCACAAGTGAAAAAGAGATGAGGTACGACGCGTTGTCCTATCGAAAAACCAGATACATTCTGGCCTACCTTGGCCACAATGCCTGCTGGTTCATGTCCAAGGATGTGAGGGAGTTGTGGCACATATGCCAGTCCGTTATATATGTGTAGATCCGTTCGGCAGATCCCACATGCTTTGGTCTCAACCAATACATCATCTGGTCCCATTTCTGGTATTGGAACATCTTCAATACGTAAAGGATTACCAACCTCATGTAAGACAGCGGCTTTCATAAGTGTTTCTGAGCGGATAGCTACTCCTTCATCTCAATCTTTGCTTGTGGCTAGTGCCTACTGTGGGGTTTGGCGCTGATCATATGTAGCACTTAATAATTTATATAAAGTGACTTCTGTTGAATCAGAACAGACAATAGCATAAAGGATAGAGAATAATTATATGTTTAATTAATTCTTTAAAAAGAAATTGGGAATTAATCATCCAAGGAGCAAAAGCGATTTTAAATTATAGACCTAATTTTTCTTCTACTTCCTTTATACGNTTTAAATTACGTTTTGCACCTTCTTCCAACAAAGGATAGTTATACATATCACTTGTTAAGGTGCCATTGAAACCAATTTCTTGNAGGTTTTCAATNATGGCATCNAGTNCGAGTTCCCCCTCTTCTAGAGGAAGATGCAAGGCNTAAGTNCGACAATCNCCATCNGAAAAATGGATNTGTTGGATGCGATGNGCTAAATTCTTAATTGCCTGAATATATGTATTGGGTTGTCCAACGCCGTAGTGACAGCAATCGTAGACTAAACCAATATTGTGACGATCAATGCCATCAATCAGGTCNATGGCGAAGATATNATCCATGCTCAATGTATCTGGATGNGGTTCTANTACAACCTTTAANCCCTTTTGGTCTGAGAGATCCGCGATTTCTTGGAACAGAGGAATAAGAATCTTAAGGCATTCCCCTGGGCTTTTCCCNTCGGTGATATCCATGTGTCCATCGTGGGTGATAATCTGACCTAGGTCAAGGTCNGAGGCAAAATCAATTGCCTGTTTGAAACCTTTTATTGTTTCTTCCCTAGCGTGNTAGGGATCAAAGTTNACCCAAGCATCGAAACCATATGTTGACAGGCCCAGTTCTTTTACCCAGTTAGCAAAGACCTTTCGTGTGCTTGTNGTTGTAAGTTTTTCAAAGAAAGGTATGCGGGAAACTTCCATCGATTCGAAACCTATACGTCGTATGATATGACAGATGTCTTCAATGCTCCGATTTTCATAAAAACTAACAGCGTTGATGCATGCCATCTGNAACCTCTTTGCTTGTTTATCCAATGATTTGGNGCGCTTCTTCTGGTGAAGCAATTTCCCGTCCCAATTCTCGAGAAATGCGTGCAATCTTCTCCACTAATTCGGCATTGCTACTGGCATATTTNTCAGGNGTTAAATAAGGATTATCTTCCATGCCTACTCGAATATGCCCGCCCAAGATGATAGCCGTGGTAAGGATTTGCCAGTGTGTTGGGGGATCCATTACGCTTACGTTATAATTGAAATTATCCGGTTTATGATCATGCATATACATCATTGACTTAGGAGTTGGAGGGGTCCAACAACCCCCTTTCCAACCAAGGAAAAATGTTGTCCAAACGGGTGTTTTTAATAGTCCTTGTTCGACTAGTCTTACGGCGTTCCAGATGCCTCCATAGTGAAATGCCTCAACTTCTACCTTGACGTTATATTCGGATGTGACCTGACAGTACTCAGTCAGTTCGTCCCGATCATGGATGCCATATAGTTCCACCGGGGGATTTCCGGGTTCGTAATCAAAGCATTCGTCATGAGCATTGAAACAGATCGACATCATATCAGGATTCTGTTTCATAAGTTCTTTGCGTTGTGGGAAACGACCGTTTGCAATACCATATTGAATTATCGGATCGCATTTATCTTCGATTAGTTCTTTCAGGTTTGCCCACCCTGGAATATCCAAATCAGACAGTTTTGTGCCATCAGCTTGGATTTGCTCATCGACAGTATATGGCCCGTGTAAGTGACAAATACTTGCTCCTGCATTAACACTACGTATATATTCTTCAGCTTG
>PBXZ01000183.1:0-10376 GCA_002729415.1 Candidatus Poribacteria bacterium
AAGGAACTCACGTTTAAAAACATCGTCTGCTGTCTCTTCAGCTCCAATAGTATCAGCACCAGCGGATTGTGCCAGGGGATAAATAAGCCCTGCCTTACCACGTCCTTTCTTAACATCGGATACGTTAATGCTTACTGAAGCACCTGCAACCAGCGCACGACCAGCTGGACTCGTTCCAGCTTCGTTAACATCTAGCGTAAGAGCATCATCATCCAATATATAACCTTGAGAAGTCAGGCTGAAAACTGACACCCCGCCAACCGATGGAGCCTTAGCCCCACTATAAGAAATCTTGACAGGTTGAGTTTCATCCTGATCGATATCGGTAACGGTGACTGTCATGGCAGTCGCATCAACGGACCACTCATCGTCATTAACAGTAGCAGCAGTCACACTGATGTTTTTTCCCGCAGCAGCTTTCACCGGTGCTGGCCAACCAACAGGAATCTGCAGCACGATCTTCCCATTTTTCATTTCGGCAAAAGGGGTATAGGTGATATCCAAGGTTTGGGATTCCAAGGAAGCCTGAGTGCTTACGACTGTCGTAGTACTGTCCTCAGTAATCGCAAGTATCCCGGTACCATCAGCGGCATAATCGACAACGATGCTACTAGGAACAACCAAGGTCTCACTCAAATTGGTAGCTACAGCTTCATACGCATCTACACCAACACCATTCGCATCATCGTTAAAATTGGTGACTTCAAACCCAATAACATTAACAGCTTTATAATCTTTCGGCACTTCCACCCCACTATAAGTAAAGGTAATCTGCTCATCTTTACCTAGGGTAGTGATTTTATAAACGGCTATATCTTCAGTTGAAACAACAGCATCCAGAGTCACTTTGGTGCTGTTGGCACTGATATTAGCCTCAATGGCTGTCCAACCAGTAGGCCGGGTAATCTTAATCTTCCCACCATCCAACTGACCAACAGATTTGTAGGTAATGTTAAAGATGTTTCCAATACTACCAGCTGTCACAGTTGTTGTATCCACACCAACTAATCCGGAACCATTGGCCGCTTTACCAACTGCAATTGGCCAGTAATTCAGGTCAGGATCGGGTGCTGTATTGGTTATAATAGCTAAACTCCCGGTTGCAGTACCACGGGATTTTACAATGAGTTGGGTAGCATCAGTAGAAGCCGTAGACGGTGCAGTACCAACATAAGTCACAGTGATGGTCTTAGCAGCTTGAATGAAGGTAATAGGAATAGTCAGTTCACGACCTACCAAACTTGCTGTCCCTAAGGTGGCGCCATCATCCGTGACAGCAACTCTACCGTCAACGGCGACGTCAGTAGAAATCACAGGTACCGGCCAGTTAGCAGGAAACTTGACATAGAAAGCACCCTCACTGACCAAGCCCGCCACTTTGTAGGCAACAGTAACAGTGGTTGGAGCACTGGCAGTCACGGCAGCAGGATCAGTAGTGATTGTTATAATACCAGAACCGTCACCAGCCTGAACAGAAACTTTGGGCTGCTTGGCAGTGTCAAACTTGGTAGCAGGATCAGCCAAACTATCATCATCAGTACCTGGCGGGTCAATTAGGAGACCAGTAGTGATATCTGTTCTACGACCATCATCCAGTGAAAGATTCGGTGTGGCATAAACTCCAAAACGTGAAAAACCAGTAGTCCCAGCGGCTGTAGCACCAGAAGCGGTACCTGTATAACCGTAAATAACAGTTAAAACCTGATTCAACTCCAAAGTACCAACTTTAATACCAACACCAGTACCGGAAAACCCATCAGCGGCACTGACATCAAAGATAACATCTGAAGTAGCGTACTGTGCGCCATCGGGGCCACGAACAATAGTATAACCCGGCCGACCAGGTTCGCCTTGCGGATCAGTCCAATCAGCAGGCGGAACAATTTCAATGCGGCCACCGGTCATGGTACCAGCTGCAGTATAGGTAAAAGTGATAGTATTCCCTGTACTTCCAGCTGAGTAAGGGCCGCCTGAAGCCACAACTGTACCGGTTCCGACACCCGCACCTACGACGGTGAGTACCAAGTTGCCAACTTTGAAAGGAACACCAAAAGCCGGACTGGAACTGGCGGTACTAATTGCAAAATTGTATNTTGCTGCAGCAGGAATAGTAACATTGGAATAACTGAATTTCAGTTGATCACCACCATTTAGGGTTGTCAGAGGAACAGTTACCTNATTACCANCGTAANTAACGGTACCAATAGAAGCGGCTGTCCCGTCANCTTTAGTAACTTTCAAGGTAGNGGNAGTCGGAGCTNCAAAAGCGGAAGGAATATCCAATACCAGNGTNCCACCANTCAACACANNNGCGGTAGAGCCAACAGCGGTATAATACATATCAATAGTCTGGGCAGTTTGACCAGCTGTTTGCTCTGCAGTTGTAATTGCATTGAGACCTGCATCAAATGTATCGTTAACACCATCTGCTACAGCATCAGAATCTTTGTTGGCATAAGAGAGAGTACCGGACCCGTCAGCCACCACATCAACACTCATTTCAGCTTCAGTCGCACCTTGTACGCCGAAGGCCACCAGCCCAACGGTTGTACCAACTGTGGAGGCATAAACAACGACGATATCCCCGTTAGCTCCAGGAACAACATTCACGACGTTAGTTCCGATCCCACCAGTAACAGTAGCATTACCCGATGATTTAGTGGCACCAGTACCGCTCCAACCAGTTGGCGGAGTGATAACGATAGTGTTATTAAGAATTGCGCCAGTGATATTGATGGTAACGTCGTTATTTGAAGAACCAGCAATGAATATGCTACTGGCAGGAGACACAGTCGCCACGCCATAAGCCAGGCTGGAAAACACAGACAACATCACGATCAAAGAAAACACACCAAAAAAGTTTAACTTACTTGGAAATGTGTTCGAATTCATAAAGGATTTTTCCTCCATATTGGAATTGTAAAAATTTAATTTTCTTCTTTTGCGAGTTTTAACATTCAAACTATTATGTAAAGATGACGGCATTAAAGCCTTCCCTTAAAAAAAACAAAACAANAATTTATGTAAGATTATAAATAAATTCAACTCTCTAAACAGCCCNAANCAAACANCTCCAAACCTGATATGTTTATAAAGAACGACAAAAAGCCTCAAGTCCCAGACACGGACCAAAGGCTAGCTAGATTCAAAACCTGTTTCTAAAACAAAAAGCAACATTAACCTTCATCATTATCCGCCTGAGCCCATCTTGACTCAAGCTATTACTAACAAAAAACCAGTCATATATATATGGACGCTGTATAATACAACAGATACAAAACAATGTCAATACCCTAAACGAAAAAAAAGGCAATAAAAAAAACAACTGATTGTGACTTTTNACTTCAGCGAAACAAATTCAAAACCGGCAGTTACGATCGCCGTTTCAAGCAATTCAAGATCCAGGCGATCCCGCTCAAACTTCAGCCTGGCTTCCCCTTTCTTGAGGTTAACCTTGACCTGAGAAACACCATCTATACCCATCATAACATCTGTCACCGTTTTGACACAATGCTGACAGGACATACCATCAATCTTGATTTTCGCCTTTTTTAGCATTGCCATAACTAGACCTCTACAACCAAACCATCATAGGCTAATTGAACGTTTGAGGGTAACTTCCGATTGGTTTCAGTGTGCTCCACCGTATGCATCATATGCGTTAAATACGTCTGTTTAGGCCGCAACTCATCCACCACATCCAGCGATTCCGGAATGGTCATGTGGATCCAATGTTCCGGTTCCCAGCGCAAGGCACCAAGAACCAAGACCTCCAGACCTTCCAACATGGCCATCGATGTGACCGGTATTTTTTTGCAATCAGTAACGTAAGCAAACTTACCGATCCGAAACCCAAAAACCTCAGTCTTGCCGTGAATAACGTGGACAGGTACAATTTCGTTACCAAAAACATCAAATGGACCGGTGAATTCGATCAATTGAATCTGCGGAATACCGTAACCCAAATGCTGAAGTTGAAAAACATAATCAAAAACGTGGCGAATTCGAGCGGAGGTTTTTGGACTGCAGTAACACGGGATCGAACTTTGCTGGCGTGAAGAAAAGGCCCGCAAATCATCCAGTCCGAACAGATGATCGGCATGAGTATGAGTATACAGGACCGCATCTACCCGATCAACCTCCCATTGGATGGACTGATGCCGCAAATCCGGTCCAGTATCAACCAGGACATTCTTGTCACCCATTTGGATTAAGATAGAAGCGCGATCGCGCTTGTTCTTGGGATCCGTTGAGGTACAAACTTCACACTTGCAAGCGATCCTAGGAATACCGTGCGATGTACCGGTACCCAGAAACAAGATTTTCATAGACCCCACTCGGAACTAACCGCTTTTTGGAAACACAAAATGGCATTCAGGACATTGATAGCCGTAGGACCGAATCATAAAACCACATTTGGGACAAATCCGCTTAGCCTGATGCCGAAAAAAGAAAATAAAACAAAAAAAGACCAGCAGTAGCGCCACGATTTCCCAAAGTCCGATCATGGATTCCCTTTCAAATCTTTGAGAACTTTCAAGTTTTCACCGTGCATTTCGTCCATCTTAGGCGTTTCAATAATCATCGGAACGGCAGAAAAACGCGGGTCATTGACCAACAACTGAAAAGGGGTGATCCCAATATTCCCCTGACCAATATGCTGATGACGATCAACCCGACTGTTAAACTCCGATTTGGCATCGTTGAGGTGAAAAGCCAGCAATCGATCTAAACCTACAACCCGATCAAATTCCTCAAATGTCCGCTGATAATCGTCCTCTGTACGCAAATCATAACCAGCAGCAAAGACATGGCAGGTATCAAAACATACCCCCAACCGTTCTGGATACTTGGAATCGTCAATCATCTGGCGGATATGTTCAAAGATATACCCGAGGTTGGCCCCTTGACCGGCAGTGGTCTCCAGCAGAAGTATCACATCGGTATGCCGAGTCTCCTCCAACAGGAAATCCAAGCTCTGGCTTAAGTTCTTCAACCCAACAGGTTCACCAGCACCAGTGTGAGACCCCAAATGCTTAACCAAATATCTAACGCCCAGTTGGCAAACTAAGTCAATTTGCGATTGAAAATGCTGACGGGACTTCTCTAAAATATCCGGTTTAGGGGATGCTAGGTTGGTCAAATGAATGTCGTGAACGATGACCTCTTTGACCTGGTCAGAGGCTGCCCATGCTTGACAGAAACGGTCAATTTCTTCCTGAGTAAAGGACTTACTCTGCCATCGGTTGGGATTCTTGACAAAAATCTGGATAGCTGAACAGCCGAACTTCTCACCGTTGCTGATGCCATTATGCAAACCACCGGAAACTGAGACATGGGCACCGAGCACTTGAGGAATTGACCGTCCTTTCTAAGCTTAAACCAAGACCTTAATGTATCACATATNAAAAGCGATTTCCAACTGAATTTCCCATAATCGACGGGTAACNCGAAATTATCAACCAGGCGAGAAAAGAGCCACTTTAANTGATAACAGGCTGATCAGGTTGACAGCAAATGACAAGCAGCCTGATGATCCGCATCGTCAACCTGATAGAGAGGCGGTTGCTGTTGAAGACATTGATCCAACCGCTGGGGACAACGCGGATAAAAACGGCAGCCACTGGTAGCAGAACCACGCATCTCCTCCTCTGCAGGCAAGACAACTTCACCTTCCCATTTGACATCAGGATCCGGCACAGGAACAGAATCAACTAACAATTGCACATAAGGATGACGAGGCCGGTCTATCACGCTGAAGGTCGGTCCTTTTTCCGCTACCGATCCCTGGTAGAGAACGTGAATCTGGTCACCTACCTGATAAGCCGTGCTGAGGTCATGGGTAATATAAAGGAAAGAAATCCCATTTTCTTCCTTCAGACGAAGCATCACATCCAAAATCGACGCCCTTAAGGAAGCATCTACCATTGACACGGGTTCGTCGGCTACAATCAACCGGGGTTCAATCATGTATGCCCTGGCCATCATAATCCGTTGGCGCTGNCCACCACTGAGTTGGTGCGGATATTTCCGCAGAACATCTTGACCANGCAATCCAACCGCNTTCAAGGCTTCCTCGATCATCTGTTGCCATTCAGCACGATTACGNTTAAGANNAAAATTTCTGATGACCTGATTAAAAACATGCTGGACACGATANAACGGGTTATANACGCCAAACGGNTCCTGGAAAACGGCCTGTACATTCCGGCGGTAATCTTTAATCTGCGCCCGAGNGGCTCGGGAGATATCCTGACCATCATAGATCACTTCACCGGAAGTCAACCTGGTAAAACCGAGAATCGCATTGGCTAAGGTTGTTTTGCCACTGCCACTNTCCCCNGCAATAGCGGTAATGGAAGCCGGGCTCTTGCGGATTTGCAGGTTGAAATCCTGTAAGGCGATAACTTCACCTTCTCCTCCACGTGGGCCATAAATCTTGGTAGCATTACAAATTTCCAGTAACATTATTGACCAGCCTCGCTGGATTGATAGACATGGCAAGCTACCCACTGTCCCGGACGAACCTCTTGCGCCACCGGTTCCTGTTGGCGACATTGGTCCATTACCAACGGACAACGCAACTGAAAGATGCAACCTGGCGGAGGATGACGCGGATCATGGGTGATCCCTTCGGTAACCTTGAGCGGTTTGTGCTCCTTGAGTGAAGGAACCGACTCAATCAACAACTGGGAATACGGATGNGCAGGATGATCAAAAATCTCTTTAACGAAAGCTATTTCAACAATTTTACCCGCATACATGACAGCAATACGATCAACCATCTGTGCCATCAATCCCATATCATGTCCAATCATAATCATTGACACACCCAGTGCTTCTTTGACTCGCAATAGAGTCTGANCNACCACCCGNTGAACAACCACATCCAAGGCACTGGTCGATTCATCGGCAATGATAACCTGTGGACTAAGAGCAATGGCCATAGCGATGCACACACGCTGTTTCATNCCACCACTGAGTTGATGCGGATACATATNATAAACACGTTCCGGCAGACCAACCATCTGCAAAAGCTCAAGAATCCGGTCTCGGATTTCTTGNTTAGAAGTTNNNCCAAGATGCGCATNGATCACATCCTGAATCTGACGGTTGATCTTCATCGTCGGGTTCAAAGAATTCATGGCCCCTTGCGGAATCAGGGATAATTTTGCCCAGCGTAACTTCCGCAATTCTCTTGCGCTCAAATCCAACAGATTCTGACCATCCAGCAATACCTGACCGGAGACAATACGTCCCGGAGGAACAACCAGCTGTAAAANCCCCATGGCNGCNGTCGATTTACCGCAACCGGACTCACCAACCAAACCCAGCGTCTCACCTTGATACAACTGAAAATCAATACCGTTTACAGCNAACACATCACCAGCCGGCGTTTCGTAGTAGACGCGTAAACCTTCGACTTCCAGTACGATTGGCTTCTGGTTCTGATCCGACAACAATTCGTCCNCCTATCCCGATGCCCGACGCAAACGAGGATTAGCAATCTCATCTAAACCAAGATTAATCAAGAGCAANCCGATAAAGATAATTGCCAAAACCANCGTCGGCAACCCCCACCACCACCACATATTCCGCAACAAGGCCGAAGACTCCAAGGCAAGATATATTGTCCGCCCCAAAGTTGGAACGCGCTGCGGCCCTAAACCAAGCCCCTCCAAACCNACAGCCGCCAAGATAGNGCCNGCGGCACTACCGATAAAACTGGCAGCCAAATAGGGNANTAAATTGGGCATAATTTCACCGAACATCAGGCGNAAANCAGAGGCTCCGGANAANCGTGCCATCTGCACATATCCNCTTTCACGCATACTCAAGACCTGAGCACGAATCAAACGAGTCGGAGNAGGCCAAGCAAACAAAGCCAACAAGAAGGCCATCAAGGTTAAACTCACCTGAGGTATCAAAGCCTGAATGATAATTAAGACCAATAAAGAAGGTATTGTCATGGTAGTATCAGATATCAAACGGATCAGGTCATCCACCCAATTGCCGATAAAGCCAGCCATAAAACCAAGAATCACGCCAATACTGATACCAAGACTGGCCGCCACCGCACCAACATACAATGAGTTCGGGGCCCCAATAACCATCAACGCCAACATATCGCACCCCCTATTTTCCGTTCCCAACGGATGCTCCCATGTCCCTTGTTGCCCCCGTCGATTTTCAAAACCTACCGGCGGCAAGTTAAGCGGAGAACTGGCTACGTAAACCAAATCCATATTCCAAAACAAACGTCCAAAAATCCCAATCAGTACAATCAAGCCAATGATTGACATCCCAGACAGGAATTTCCAATTCAGCCAAGGAGTATCCCATCGATTCAATCGCCCCATTTTGGGTGTCGAAGGTACCGGTTCCAGCGATGGACTCAAACTCGCATCTATCTCGGACAACAGCTAACCTTCCTCAACGGAACTGTTTACGTAAGAAATACGGGGATCGATGAACGGATAGATCAGGTCTATAACCAAAACGGCAGTGGCAGTGGTAACAATCAAGATAAACGAAGTCCCTTGAATGACATTAAAATCCTGATTACGAATGGCAGTGAAGATCAAAGTCCCCATACCAGGATAGGAAAAGATATATTCAACCAGAATCTGTCCACCAACCATGGTCCCCAAAGAAATAGCCAAGGCGGTCACTTGAGGCAAAATAGCGTTACGCACCATGTAGCGATACAAAGTGTAAAACGGGTTTAATCCCTTAGCTTGTGCCAGATGCATGTAATCCTCTCCTTCCACCGTAATCATCATGCCACGCATACCCAGCGCCCAATAACCGAAACTAACCAGGACAATGGAGGAAACAGGCAAAATACCATGGTAAATGACGCTGGAGATGAACTCCCAGCTCAATTCGGGTTGTAGACCACGTCCGTAAGCCCCCCTGAGAGGGAACAGATGCAATCGAAAAGCAAAAACGTATAACAAAAAGATAGCAGCCAAAAAACTTGGAATGGAGGTAAAAATCATGGTTACAGGAATAATCATTTTGACACCTTTCGGTGTTCTCTGCCAAGCCAACAGAGCACCTAGAAAATTGCCGAGAAAAAAGGTCACGATAATAGAGACCAATAGCAATCCCAACGTCCAAGGCAATGCCCGCTTAACCATGGAGCTGACGGTGGTGGGAAAAAAGGCCATCGAATAACCCATATCGAAACGCAACAAATTCCGCAAATAACGGATGTATTGCGTCAGCGGAGTATCATCCAAGCCGAAACGTTTCCGCCATCCTTCAATGATCTTATCGGAATTTTCGACGTAACCTGCTTGCTGGGACATTCGCGAAATCATGGCAGCAATCGGGTCGCCAGGAGCTAACCGGGGAATACAGAAGATTATGGTAGCACTGATCCAAATAGTCAAGAGATAGATAAACAAACGCCGAACCAGAGATTTAGTGCTCAAACCAACCATCCCCTGACATCATCATAAGCATAGGAAGGTGAAATCGCAACCGGACAGTTCCTAAAGAACATACTCACAGACAATCAGCTGTCCGCCTTTCTTAACCGATGAATAATCTGATGAGTACTATTCCACCAAGTACAGGGATGATTATAGTTATTCTTTTGTGTTGGCCAACCAACCCAGTAAGTCGTGTCAAAGGGTACCAGTTTCCGGGCTTGCGTGATGGGAATTACAACCTGCTCGGACATAAAGATCTCCATCGCTTCAGATACCAGCGGGTTAATGGCCGAATCACTTAACGGTAAGACACCAATCTGTGCCACAAGCTGGCTGTACGTTTCGGCACCTGCCCCACTCCAACGCACAAAATTATTATTGCCTGGCGAGCGCCGATCAATCGGACGTAGGAACTGTTGCGTATAGCGGTTCATCGAAACCCACGGTTCATTGACTGAACCACAAGCACTCCAATCCATAACAGCCTCAAAATTACCAAAAGCCTGATTCTCATCCCATGTTGAACCGGCAACCGAACGTGCGGTTGCCATAACTCCTGCCGCACGCAGTTGCTCAACCACAACCGCCGCAACCCGGCGTTTCTCAATAAACCCTTCATGCGTTTGAATATCCAGCGACAACTCCTGATCATCTTTTTGGTAAAACCCACTGGCATTTTTTGCCCAACCGTTAGCCTCGATCAACGCTTGGCCAGCAACCAGGTCCGCCGTCGGGCTAATCCAAAGATCTTCGACGGCATTGATATAAGGCTCCATCTCAGCATACTGGACAAATATGGTCTTGGATGGTACGGACGTCCCTTCATAAGCAATCTCAACCACTTGCTGACGATCAATAATTAAGCTCAGTGCTCGACGCATATCAGGATTATCCCACGGCTCAACCGTGTGATTGACGGACATCTGACGCGGACAC
>PBXZ01000184.1:0-12809 GCA_002729415.1 Candidatus Poribacteria bacterium
TTTAGCCAGAACATGAAAATCGCCAATCCCGAGGCCAATCGACTGCGGCACCAACTTCGGGACTTGTATTACTTCAACGAAGCCTGGATCCCCGAACTCAAAAAAAGCCAACTCGGCCGCGTCCAACTGTATGACCTCTCGAAGGATCTCGGTCAGCAGAAGGACATTGCAAAAGAGAGTCCCGAAATCGTTGCCCGAATGAAAAAGCAGGCCGCTGCCATCTATGCGAGCGTCATGGCCGAAGCCCCGGAATGGCTCGCTCCGGAAGAGCAGGCCGCCGCGAAGAAGCCTAAAGAGACGATTCTTGATCGGCCCGCCGCTGGAGCATCCGACAAACCGCCAAACGTCCTGTTCATCGCCGTCGACGATTTGAATGACTGGGTGGGTTGTCTTGGAGGACATCCCCAGGCAAAAACACCCAATATCGATCGGCTCGCATCGCGAGGCGTGCTCTTCGAGCAGGCGTATTGTTCGGCGCCTTTGTGCAACCCCTCGCGGATGGCGACGATGACCGGGTTGCGGTCCTCGACCATCGATATCTGGAGTAACGAAGGCAGGTATGGGAAAGCCGGAACCTATTCGTGGTTCCGGGACAAGCCGGAATTCAAGGATTGGGTGACGATCCCGCAGTACTTTCGCCAGCATGGCTACACGGCCGTCACGGGTGGCAAGATTTTTCATCAGGCACATGGCAAGTTCTCCGACCCGGTATCCTGGGACCATCAATACTCGACCAAAACAGGGACGCCGTTTCCCAGAAACGGACGCCTGCTGCATGGGATGAGCGACAAGATGGCCCACGAGTATTTCCAAGATTGGGCGGATTGGCAGGCGCTGGACATTCCGGAAAAGGAAACGGCCGACTGGAAGACTGCCGAGGGCGCCGCCGCGTTCCTGCAGCGCGATCACGACAAGCCCTTCTTCCTGGGTTGCGGTATCTTTCGTCCGCACCTTCGTTGGTATGCGCCGCAGAAATACTTCGACATGCATCCTCTGGAGAACATTGAACTGCCGGCTACGCTTGAAAACGACCTCGATGACGTTCCGCCAATAGGACGTCGGCAGAACTCTGGCGGGAGCCAGGCCTTTGGCGTCATCCGCGAGCATGCCGAATGGAAAAAAGCCGTCCAGGGCTATCTGGCTTCATGTTCATTTGCGGACGCCTGTGTAGGAGTCGTGCTGGATGCGCTGGAAGAAAGTGATTACGCCGAGAACACGATCGTAGTTCTGTGGGGCGACCACGGCTTTCACGTCGGGCAGAAGGACCGGATCAGCAAACTGACGCTCTGGGAGCAAGGATCGAAGACGCCGCTCATCATTTCCGCCCCCGATCTCGCGGCCACTCAGGGCAAGCGATGCAAGCAGCCGGTCAGCCTGGTGGATCTGTATCCCACACTCATCGAGCTGGTTGGATTGCCGGCTCGGGATGGACTCGACGGTCGCAGTATCGCGCCGCTGTTACGTAAACCGGAAACCCAGTGGGAGTATCCGGCGGTAATCAGCTTGCGTGACGATCACGCCGTGCGGTCCCAGCGTTGGCATTACATCCGTTATGCCGACGGCAGTGAAGAACTCTACGATAACTTCGGAGACCCATATCAGTGGGATAACCTCGCCAACCACGCGCAGTTTGCCGACGCGAAAACCCAACTCAAGAAATGGCTGCCAAAAAACAAAGCTGAACGCTCCGGCAGCAACGCGACTCGCAGCAAAACTAGTCAGAAGTCTCGGCAGTCCAAGGACAAGCAGCCAAACGTGGTGATCCTGCTGGCCGATGATCTGGGTTCAAAGGATCTCGGCTGTTATGGCGGACCAGTGAAGACGCCGGTGCTCGACGGACTGGCAGCGAAGGGAGTCCGGTTCACCGACTTTCACGCCGGCGCGGCGGTTTGCTCGCCGTCGCGGGCGACCCTCCTTACCGGAAGGCAGAATCTCCGCACCGGCATTTACGGCGTTCTGCAGGATCACATGCACGATATGCACTTGCTCGAGCGTGAAGTGACGATCGCCGAGGTGCTCAAGAAGGCCGGATACGGAACGGCTCACTTCGGCAAGTGGCACATCGGCATGACCTCCGGTAAACGGAAAAAACCTTCACTCCAGGATCACGGTTTTGACTACTGGTTTGGCTTGTCCAATGGCGCAAATCCCAGTCACAGGAATCCCACCAACTTTATGCGCAACGGCAAACCAGTGGGGCCGATGAAAGGTTACTCCTGTCAGATCGTCGTCAGTGATGCGATCAACTGGTTGGAAACCAAGGCAAATCCCGATCAGCCGTTCTTTATGAACATCTGGTTCAACGAACCGCACTCCAAGCTGGCGGCGCCCGATGAGATCACCTCGATCTACGGCGACCTCAAAGATGAAGGAGCGCTCTATTCGGCCACGGTCGACAATACCGATCGCGCCATTGGTCGCCTCGTTGCCAAGCTCAAGGAAACAGGCAAGTTGGACAACACGTTGATCATCTACTCCTCCGACCACGGGAGCTACCGGACTGATCGCAATGGCGGACTGAAGGGCAACAAGGGCTCAAATTTCCAAGGCGGTTTGCGTTCGCCCGGCATTTTCTTCTGGCCGAATGGCTTTCGCGGTAATCGGATTGAAGGCACGCCATCGGGCGCGGTCGATCTGTTGCCTACCATCTGCGGCCTGGCCGGCATTGATAAACCCAAAGGCGTGCATCTCGATGGCGCGGATCTGTCACCTTTGCTGATTGAGAAAGGGACGTTTAAGCGCTCGCAACCCATGTTNTGGCTTGCCCCCTCATCGGGCCATCTGGCCACCCTGCGGGAAGGCAATTACACGCTGATGGGTTCCCGTGGTTACAAATTGCCTTCGAATCAGGCCAGGAAAAACGAATTGTTGCGGCAGATGGCCAGGTTGGCGGGCATTGACCCGTCGACGCCCAACCTGGGCTCCCGCGTCAGCAACACCACTTTCACCAGTCCCGAATACAAGCGACTGAAGAGCGAGTTTGTTCGTTTAAGGACTTTTCAGGAAGCGTGGATTCCGACGATCAAGGCAGGCGGATTCAGGGGGTTCGCTCTGTACGACTTAAAGGCTGATCCGCTGCAAAAGAAGGACATTTCAAAGCAGCGGCCGAAGGTCACCGAACGNCTNAAGAANAANNTGCTTGACACTCTACAANGACGTNNTNNNCGANGCGCCNGACTGGCCCTCAAAATGAACCGATTCAACACATGCTATTGCGTCGCCATGGCGCTGCTCGCCTGCTTCACGGCAAGCCCGCTGATCGCCGAAGACAAGAAACCAGCCGCCGCTTCCGAGGGCAAATCGANNCNGCCCAATATCATCTTCTTTTTCACCGATGATCACGGCTGGCGGGATTCGGAGCCCTACGGCAATCCCTATATCAAGACGCCGAACATGACGCGCCTGGCGAAGGAGTCCATGCAGTTCATGCATGCCTATGCAGCCTCGCCNACGTGTTCCCCTTCGCGCTCGACGGTGGCGACCGGGTTGATGCCGCATCGCTGTGGGGCGGATTTCTTTGGCGCCCCGATCGCGCGCGACATCAAAGTCATGTCGGGTTATTTCAATGAAGCGGGTTATCACACGGTGAGCGTGGGCAAGAGTGGGTACCTTCATGGGGGCTGGGGGCTCAGTTCGGCCAGGAGCAACCGATACACCCAAGGCATCGGGGACGTCGACAGGGCGGATGAATACATCCGGAAATACAAGGGCGAAAAACCGCTCTTCATGTACATCGGCTGCTCGCAGCCGCACCAGCCGTGGCAGAAGAACAAGGTCTATGACCCTGAGAAGATCCCGGTGCCGCCGAACTATGTCGATACGCCAGAGACGCGCCTGGCCATGGCGGATTACTACCAGGATGTGACCGTCATGGATGAAAAGCTCGGCAAAGTTCTGGATGCGCTCGATGCCCGGGAGGACCTCAAGAAAAACACGCTCCTTGTGTTTTCCACCGATCAGGGCGCGCACCTGCCCTTTGGCAAGTGGAATCTTTACGATACCGGCCTGCGCGTTCCGTTCATGGCGAGCTGGCCGGGTGTCATCGATCCGGGCAGCAAGACCGAGTCCATGATCAACCTGGCAGATGTCTTGCCCACCTTTCTTGAAGCGGCCGGGGAGTCCATTCCTGACGGCTTGGATGGCAAGAGTTTCCTGCCCGTGCTGAAGGACGGTTCGCAAAAGCATCGCGATGTGGTTTTCGGCACGCACACCGGCAACAACAACGGGCCGGAAAACAATCACAACAACAACCCGATGCGCACCATCCGCACTCCCACGCATCGCTATATCTTTAATCTGGAACCTGACCGTCTGTTCAATACGAGCTGCCGCACTCACGATCCACGTGTTAGCCCTAGGGCTTATTACAAAACCTGGCAGGAAAAGGCAAAGACCGACGACTTCGCCGAACGGATGATTCAGGCCTTTGAGCACCGCCCCGCCGATGAACTCTATGACCTGGAAGCGGATCCCTATGAGATGAACAATCTCGCCGACGACCCGAAGCATGCCGAGTTACTCAAGTCGCTCAAAGCGCAGGTCACTGAGTGGTGCAGGACGCAGGGCGATGTGGAGGCTTTGAAAAAATTGGATCCCAATCTCGCGCCGGCTGCATCACAACGACCCAACATCGTTTTTATCCTGAGTGATGACCAGGCATGGACAGACTATGGCTTCATGGGGCATCCCGACATCAAGACACCTCACCTCGACAAGTTGGCCAGCCGTAGTCTCGTATTCGAACGTGGGTATGTTGCCGCGCCGCTTTGTCGCCCCTCCCTTGCTTCACTGGCTACGGGACTCTATCCGTTTCAACATGGCATTACGGGCAACGATGTAGGGAATCCCGCCAAAAAACGTGCGGCACTGGATAAAGGGCGCACGCCTCTTGATACCGAGCTAGGTGTGAATGGCGGAAAAGATCGCGCGACACTGGATGCGCCGATGAAGGCCGCTTTCCATAAACATCCCAGTTTCATCAAGATGTTGACGTCAAACGGCTACCTGGCACATCAGTCGGGGAAATGGTGGGAAGGATCTTATAAGGATGGCGGATTCACGCACGGCATGACGCACGGGGATCCGAAACGTGGAGGCAGGCACGGCGATGTGGGGTTGAAAATAGGGCGGAGGTCGATGAAGCCGGTGACTGATTTCATTGACGAGGCCACGAAACAAAAAAAGCCGTTCCTTCTGTGGTATGCACCGTTCCTTCCTCATACGCCACACAATCCGCCCAAGCGTTTGTTGGAAAAATACACCAAGCCGGGACAGGCCGAGGATGTCGCAAAATANTACGCGATGTGTGAGTGGTTTGATGAGACCTGCGGNCAGTTACTCGGCTATCTGGATAANAAGAACCTCACTGAAAACACCATGGTGATCTACATCTGTGACAACGGTTGGGCGGCGGCGAGCACGANCGCAAGCGACCCGAATCAGAAGTCATGGAAGGGTTTTGCCCTGCGTTCCAAGGGCTCACCCTATGAAAATGGAATCCGCTCCCCCATCATGGTTTCCTGGCCGGGCCACGTGCGGCAGATAAACTCACAGAGAGCGCCAGCCCATGCGATCGACATCTTTCCGACGATTGCTGCAGCTGCCGGTCTGAAGGCGCCTGAGAATCTGCAGGGAATTAATTTGCTCAACGCCGAGGCCCGTCGCAAGCGAAGGCCTGTATTCGGCGTTACGCATTCGATCCAGGATATGACACCGGGAGATCCCGACAGCACGCTCCAATATCTCTGGTGTATTGAAGGCAATTGGAAGCTTTTGGTTCGCCATGACGGAAAGGACACCACGAGATACAAGAATCTGCACATCTGGGATACGGCACCCGTCCGGTTATATAATCTGAAAACTGATCCGCACGAAAAGAATGACCGGGCCGGAGCGAATCCGGATGTCGTCAACCGGATGAAAAAGAAAATTAAGGCATGGCATTTGAAATGAACCGATCCATAACCATCGCTGCCTATCGGTCTGACCGCCAATGGACAGACTTTCACTGAGGATGTTGTTCTGAGCAATTATTTCAGGAAAATAATCCGAATTTCCCTAGTTCGTGCGGATTAATCTCTGCGCACTACTCCAAGCCCAATGCCCCTTGAACGCCCTTCCTGAATTTACTTGTCTCCGTCCCCGCCCTCAGCGGGTTGCGAGGCTATCGGCACTCATGGCAGTGGTGCTGCCCCCCATTGCGGTCCTCTCCTCCTGTGCTCGCAGTCATTTCCTCGAGTCCGCCGATCGCGAGACCTCGCAGATCATCAAACACAAGGGCGCGGCGGTCCCGAACATGGAACGGGACTTTACCATCGATCCCCCGCAACCTCCTTCCCTCGCTCACTTCCCCAAATCCAGGAAAACCTACGAATATCTGGGTGACGCCGCCGCGGTGGAAATGGGCGCCACCATCGTTACCCTCGCCGACGCGCTCTCCCTCGCCGTCCACCACAATCGCGAGTACCTCCAGCGCAAGGAGGCTCTCTATACCCAGGCCCTCGACCTCACCTTCGCTCGGCACGAATTCACTCCGATCCTGGGTGCCGGAGGTTCTGCTACCATTGGCGAGACGCGGACCGCGGTCGGCCAAAGCGTCAACAATATCGTCGTCGACCGCACCTTTGCCGCTCGCGCCAGTACGGGCGTTGACTGGTTGCTCAAAACCGGCGGGCGAATTTCTTCCAACCTCACCGTTGATTTCCTCCGCTTCGTCAACGGAGATCTCCGCACCATCAAGGGCTCCTCTCTGGTCACCACCCTGAGCCAACCCCTCCTCCGCGGAGCAGGAACCCTCACGGTCACCGAGACCCTCACCCAGGCGGAACGAGATGTCCTCTACTCCCTTCGTAACTTTGCGCGCTTCCGAAAGGATTTCGTCGTTCGCATCGCCAGCAGTTACTACCAGCTCATCCAGGCCCGCGATGCGGCCCAGAACAACTGGCTTGGTTACCAGGGCCTCCAACTCAGCGTCGAACGGGAACGCGCCCTCGTCGATGAGGATCGGGCCAAGCAATCCGAACTGGGAAAACTCCGCCAAGCCGCGCTGAGTAGCGAACTTGCCTGGATCAATGCCATCCAGAACTATCTCCAACGCCTCGATGAGTTCAAAATCGAACTCGGCCTGTCCGTCGACTCCCGCATTGTCCTCGATGACGATGAACTGAAAAAACTCAAGATCATCAACCCCTCCCTCTCCCGCGAGGATGCTGCCAGAGTCGCCGTCAACACCCGGCTCGATCTGAAGAACTTCCGGGACAGGAATGAGGACACCGCCCGCCGTATCGAGGTCTTCGCCCGCGACCTCCTTCCCGGCGTCGACTTCGTGAGCTCCGTCAAGGTCGGCACCAATCCCGTCAACGGTGACCTCGAACCGCGCCTCAACGACTGGTCGGCCGGCCTCAAGCTCGATCTTGATCCGGACAAAAAACAGGAGCGAAACGCCTTCCGCCAATCACTGATCGCGCACCAGCGATCCGGGCGCAACCTCAGTCTCGAGGCCGACCGCATCAAACTCCAAGTCTACAACGACATCCGCGACCTCGAACAGGCCCGCCGCCAATACGAAATCAGCGAACACGGCGTCAAACTCGCGGAACGTCGCCTCGAAGAACAACAGCTTCTCATGGAACTCGGGCGGGGTGACGCCCGTGACCTCGTCGAGTCACAGAACGACCTCGTCGACTCGCAGAATGACCTCACCGGCGCCCTCGTCAACCACACCATTTCCCGCATCAGTTTCTGGCGCGACATGGGAGTTCTCTTCATCAACGCCGACGGAAGCTGGGTCAAGAAGCTGAAGCAGGAGGGACGTTGAATGTGATCAGCGCATGAGCCGCGCATTCGCCTGAACATGCACAACTTTCGTCTCGCCTTCCGCCTCTTGCGCAAGAATCCCGGTTTCACGGCCGTGGCGGTTCTCACCCTCGCGATCGGCGTCGGTGCGACCACGATCGTGTTTACGATCGTCAATGGAGTGCTCCTCAAGCCGCTGGACTATCCGGATTCGGATCGCATCGTTCTTGTTTGGGAAGGGGATCTCCAGGAAGGGTTTTCCTACGGCTATCACGACCAGACCTCGCCCGCGAACTTCATGGACTGGCGGGCAGAGAATACCGTCTTCGAAGCGATCGGGTTGGCGGCCAATCACAGCGGGCCGATTACAAGGAGCTTCATTTACTCCGACGGCGAGCAGGCCTATGGCCTGGAGGGCCGGTTTGTCTCGAACGGCTTTTTCAAGGTGTTCGGGCTGCAACCGACGCTCGGCCGGAGCTTCCTTCCGGAGGAGGAGGTTCCCAGTTCGCGTCGCGTGGTGGTGATCAGCCATCGCCTGTGGACGACGCATTTCGACAGCGACTCCGACATTATCGGACAGACCATCGCCCTCGAGAACCACGGTCGCCACATCTACGAGATCATCGGCGTCATGCCGGAAGGGTTCCGCTACCCGAACTCTGACGTGTGGGTTTCCATCGCACACATGCCCGCGTCCGTCCACCGACGTGGGGGCGACATCATGTCCGTCATTGCGCGCCTGAAAGAAGACGTGACTCTCACAGAGGCGAAAGCGGAGATGAACGTGCTTCAATGGCGCATCCACGACGAATTCAAAGGACTCGAATTGCACAACGGCGCGCTCAAGATCGGCCCTCACATCGAACTGGAACCACTCCTCGATTCGGTGGTTTCCGGGGTCCGCTCCTCCCTGACGATGTTCACCGGCGCGGTCGCCCTCCTGCTTCTCATCGCAGTGGCTAATGTCGCCAATCTCCTGCTCTCGCGCGCCCTGACCCGGCAACGGGAAATGTCGGTCCGCGCCGCCCTGGGTGCCCGGCGGTGGGACCTGATCAAGCAACTGCTCACCGAAAGTGCGGTCTTGTCCATCGCCGGCGGGATTGCCGGAGTCTTCCTGGCGTGGCTCGGACTGGAACTCGTCCTCAAATTCAATGCCGGCGCGATCCCGCGGGCGAGCGATGTTGGAATCGCGTGGACCGTGCTGGCCTTCACCGTGCTGCTGTCTCTGGTGACGGGCGTGCTCTTCGGGTTTGCTCCAGCCCTGCAATCCTCGCGGCCGAACCTCATGGATGCCATGCGCACGGGCGCAAACCGGCAGACCGGCGACCCCTCACACCACTACATTAGAAATGGATTCTCGGTCCTCCAGGTTTCGCTCGCACTGGTCCTCCTGATCGGAGCCGCCCTCCTGATCCAGAGCTTTGCTGCGATGCAGAAAATCGATCCCGGCATCGATGCCGATGAGTTGCTTGCCGTTGAAGTGACCATGACTGGAGCGGCTTATCCGAAGCGCGTGAATCGGGTGGCCTTCCTGCGCCGTCTCATGGATGAGATGAGAGCAACCCCGGGGGTCGAGTCGGTCTCCGCGGTGTCCGTCCTGGCCACTCAGAAAGGGTGGCCCTATACCTATTCCCGATCCGACAGGCCGCCGCCCCTGCCCAACCAACGGCCCCGTGCCGGTCTCCGGTCCGTGACTCCGGATCACCACAAGACCTACGGCATTCCAATCGTGCGCGGTCGTCCTCTGAGCGAGCGCGACACCTGGGGATCCGAACGCGTCATGATGATCAACGAGGCCCTTGCAGATTCGGCTTTCGAAGGGGAGGACGCGCTCGGGAAACACCTCAAGTACTACGGCCGGGACTGGCGCATCGTCGGAATCTTCGCCAACCACAAGAATGCCGGGCTCACGCGGGAGCCGGAACCTGAAGTCAACATGCCCTACGCCCAATGGCAGGGACCGGATGCCCAGTCGGTCTTTCTAACAGTTCGCGCCAAGGCGGATCCCCTGGCCCTTGCTCCGGTGGTCACCCGGAAAGTGCGCGCCTTGAACCCCGATCAACCGCTCAACCAGTTCCGGACCATGCAGGCCTACCTCGACTTCAGCACCGCCATGGATCGTTTTCGGTCCCTCCTGGTCAGCATGTTTGCCATTGCGGCCCTGATCCTTGCCAGTATCGGAATCTACGGAGTCATTTCCTACTCCGTGGCGCAGCGCACCAATGAAATGGGCATCCGCCTCGCCCTCGGCGCTCAGCGCGCAAACCTTCTGGGAATGATCCTCAAACAGGGACTGCGGCTCACCCTGACAGGGGTGATCATCGGCCTCCTCGGGGCCCTGACGCTGACTCGCGTGCTCTCGAGCCTGCTCTACAATGTCAACTCCGCCGACCTTCCGACCTTTCTCACGGTCGCCGCGGTCCTCACAGTGGTTGGGATCGCCGCGACCATGGTACCTGCCTTGCGCGCCATGCGCGTGAGTCCGGCGGTGTGCCTGCGCAGCGACTAGAACGAGGGCCCAACCTTTCCCTGAACAGAATTGCAACCAAGTAACGATGGACATCTCAAGACCTGAACTTGCCGCTCGGCGAAAGCGCCGGCGACTCATCATGATGGGAGCGGCCGTCCTCGTGGCGCTCGCAGTGACCGTATTTGTTCTCCGCCTGGAACCGGCAGTCCCCACCATTGAGCGTGGGACGATCTGGTTGGATACGGTGGAACGCGGCGAGATGATCCGGCAGGTGCGCGGAAACGGGACCCTTCTTCCCGAGGACATCCTCGTCGTTCCGACCGAGGTTGGCGGAAGAGTAGTTCGAATCGAAACCCTGCCCGGGGCCATCGTGGAACCGGACACCATCCTCCTCGAATTGAGCAATCCGCCGTTGAAACAACAAGCCTTTGAACTGGAGTTTCAACTGAAGAGCGCGCAGGCGAAACTGAGCCTGCTCAAAGTGCGACTCGAAGAATCCCGTCTCGCCCTGGAAGTGAAAATTGCGGAACTCGCCTCCCAGCTCAATTTTGCGAAGGCAGACGCGGAGGCCGACAAAAGGCTTGCCGAGAAAAAGTTCATTCCGGAACTGACGATGAACAAATCGCAGGCCCTGGCAACCAACTTGGAGCGTCGACTGGAACTGGAAAACAAGAGTCTCGATGCTGCCGATGAATCGGCGGCTGCACAGTTGGCGGTGCAGCAGAGCGACATCACCAAGCTGGAAGCCGCCCTGAAACTGAAGAAGGACGAGGTCGACTCCCTCATCGTCCGCGCCGGAATCAGTGGCGTGGTGCAGCAGATCGGGCCCGTTCCCGGCCGCACCATGGAGGTCGGTGAACGCGTTGGACCGGGAGCCGTCCTGGCAGAGATCGTGGAGCCCAGCAAACTCATGGCACGCATCAAAATTGCCGAAACCCAGGCCAAGGATGTTGTCATCGGCCTGCCCGCCACCATCGACACCCGCAATGGGAGCATTCAAGGGAAGGTTTCCCGCGTCGATCCGTCGGTCGTGGCCGGAACGGTGACCGTGGATGTGGAACTGAGCGGTGACCTGCCCGACGGTGCGCGGCCGGACCTGAGCATCGACGGTGTGATCGAGTTGGAACGCCTGTCGGATGTCATCTACGTCGGGCGCCCCGTCCAGGGGCAGGAGCATTCCACGGTCGGGCTTTTCAAGCTCGTCGACGGCGAGTTCGCGGTGCGCGTCCCGGTCACCTTCGGGCGGGCCTCGGTCACCACCATCGAAGTGGTGAAGGGCCTCGAACCCGGTGACGAGGTGGTGATGTCGGATATGTCGTCCTACGATGACAACGACAAACTCAAACTGAAATGACCGGCAAACCAATCATTCAGCTGAGCGGTCTCACGAAGGTGTTCCATACCGACGACGTAGAAACCCATGCCTTGGCCGGGATCGATCTCGGAGTCAGCAAGGGCGAGTTCCTGTCGATTTCGGGGCCCTCCGGGTGCGGCAAGTCGACCTTGTTGTCCTTGTTGGGCCTCTTGGACACGCCGACCAGTGGAGAGTATTTCCTGGATGGAAATCATGTGGAAAACCTATCGTTCTCCGAGCGGGCCCGCATTCGCAATCGGGAGATCGGCTTCATCTTTCAGAGCTTCAACCTGATCGGAGATCTCACCGTGGCCGAAAATGTCGATTTGCCCCTGAAATACCGCGGCATGCCTCCCCATGAGCGCAAGGACCGCGTGGCCGCCGCCCTTGAGAAAGTAGACATGTCGCATCGCATGAAACACTACCCCTCCCAGCTCTCGGGTGGGCAGCAGCAGCGCGTCGCGGTGGCCAGAGCCCTGGCCGGAGATCCCGTGACTCTCCTCGCCGACGAGCCCACCGGAAACCTCGATTCCAAGAACGGCGAAGCAGTCATGGAACTGCTGACCAGCCTGCACGCGGAGGGCTCCACCATCGTGATGGTCACCCACAACCCCGAATTCTTCGACTACACCCAGAGAGTTGTCCACGTGATCGACGGGAAGATCGTCAGCGAAGACCGGCACTCAATGTGAGAGGAATCCGACATGCATGCCTCCGAATTAAAATCTCTCACCCGAACAGACAAAATCCAAAAAACCTGGAAATTTCTTTCCGAATTCCGACCGCGGGCGCGGAGTAAGAACGAGCACTCCTCATGAAAATCCTGACCATCATCCCGCTCTTCGCCCTACCTGCCCATGGACAAGCCTTTAAGGCGGCTGTCTCACCGCTGGTGGAAGCCTCGTGCATTGATTGCCATGATGCGGATACCGATACGCAGTTGAATTTTGAAAAGCTCGGACATGACCTATCCGATGCCGCCACCTTTCGCCAATGGGTAAAGATCTTTGACCGGGTACAAAAGGGCGATATGCCGCCCAAGAAGAAAAAGCGTCCGGATAAAGAGCTGAAGAACAAGGCGATGGCCGCACTGGGGGATGATCTGCGAACCGAGAACCTGAAGCAGCAAAGCGCCACCAAGGGCCGCGTGCCTTCGCGCCGATTGACCCGATTGGAATTTGAAAACACGCT
>PBXZ01000185.1:0-26634 GCA_002729415.1 Candidatus Poribacteria bacterium
ACCGGATAGAGGATCTCCTTGCCCGGTTCCTGGCCTGCCCAGATGAGCGGGACGAGGGCGATGCCGGCGGCGAGGGCGGTCATGAGGACGGGCACGAGTCGCTCCCGCGTTCCGCGGATCACCATTTGCCTGGTGAAGTTCTCTCCCTCATGGCGCATGAGGTGGAGGTAGTGGGAGATCATCATGATATTGTTGCGGGCGGCGATGCCGGCAATGGCAATGAAGCCCACCAGGGTGGCGATGCTGATGTTGTCCAGGGTGAAGCGCGTGTAGAGAACGGCCCCGATGAGTGAAATGGGGATGGTGGTGAGGACCAGGAGGACGAGCTTGAAGCTCTGAAAATAACCGAGGAGGAGGAAGGTCACGGCGGTGAGAATGATGATGGACCAGAAGAAGATGGTCTGACGGGCTTCCTGTTCGGCTTGGTATTCGCCCTCGATCCGGATCTCGTATCCCTTGGGAAGATCTGGTTTCAGGGAGGCATCGATCTGGCGCTGCAATTCCTCCACCGCGCCCGCGAGGTCCCGGCCGGTCGGGTTGATGGAGACCACGAAGCGGCGGAGCCCGTTTTCCCGCATGATGGTGTTCGGGCCGTTGGCCTGGCGAAGGTCGGCGACGTAGTTGAGGGGAATGCGGTTGCCGTTCTTGGTGTCGATGTAAAGATTGGCGAGGCGTTCGGGGTTTTCGCGCCACTCCAGCGGCAGGCGAACCACGAGGTCGTAGACGCGCTGGTCCTGGTAGGCGTCAGCCACGATTTCCCCGCCCATCATGGCTGCCAGTTCTTCGGTAATGGTGCCGGGATTCACGGCGTAGGCGGCGGCGCGCTGGCGGTTGGGTTCGATACGGAGCTGGGGGATGGGAGCCTGTTGCTCCATGCGTGCCTCCTCCAGGGTGGGGATATCCCGGGCCAGCTCGGTAATCCGGAAACCGATCCGGCGCAGCTCGTCGAGGTCATCACCGTAGATCTTGATGGCGATCTTGGCCGAGATTCCGCTGAGCATGTGTCCGACCCGGTCGGCGAGCGGACTGCTCATGGCGCTGAAGGTGCCGGGGATGCCTTTCATGGTGCTCCGCACCTGCTCGAGGGTCTCCTGCCGGTGCTTCTTCCCGTAGTCGTTGAACTTTATCTCCAGCTCGACACTCGAGACCGGCACGACATGGTCGCCGCGTTCCGCCCGTCCCACCCGGAAACCGACCGTTTCGACACCGGGAATGGCGAGGAGGAGATCCTGGGCGGTCCGGGAGAGATCGGTGGTGGTCTGGAGCGAGGTGCCCGGCGCGGTGGTGGTGGCCACCACCGCAGTGGGTTCGCGGAAGGGAGGGAGAAAGGCCCTGCCCATCCTGGCAACGGTGGAGGCGCTCACGAAGAGCAGCAACCCGATGAGGGCGAAGAGGACGAAGGGTTGTGAGAGGGCGGGGCGGAGCCAGGCCAGTTCGAAGAGTTCCTTCAGTCCGCGAACAAAAAGGTTGTCCCGGTGGGGGTGGCCGAGCCTGGGAGCGAGGAGGTATGAACTGAGGACCGGGATGACGGTGAGGGAGACCAGGAAGGAAGCCGCCATGCTGACGATGGTGGCAATCGCGATGGGGGTGAAGAGACGTCCTTCCACACCGCTCAGCGCCAGGAGCGGGATGAAGACCAGAATGACGAGGAGGGTGGCGAAGAAAATGGAGGAACGCACCTCCGCGGAAGCCCGGGCAATCACCTCGAGATGGGGGAAAGGAGAGTCGCGCCGGGCATTTTCGCGCAGTCGCCGGAAGACATTCTCGACGTCCACGATGGCGTCATCCACCACCATTCCGATGGCCACCGCCAGGCCGCCCAGGGTCATCGAGTTGACGCTGAGATCAAAGAGATCAAAGACAAGAATGGTAATGCTCAGGGAAAGCGGGATGGCAGTGAGAGTGATGAAGGTGATGCGGAGGTTGAGCAGGAAGAGAAGGAGGATGGCGCCCACCATGATGGCTCCGTCGCGCAGGGCGTGCTTGAGGTTCCCCATGGCGAGATCGATGTAGTCCTGCTGGCGGTAAATGGTGAGCAGTTCAGCCCCCTCCGGCAGGGTGGGCCGCAGTTCCTCCATCGCGTCTTCGATACGCCTGGTGAGTGCGATGGTGTCGAAGTCCGGGGCCTTGCGCACGGTCAGGATGACCCCATCGGTGCCCCGTGGGGGAGTAGCGGGGTTTTCCTGTCCATGCTTGGTTCCCATCCCGGCGTCTCCCCGCATCGGTTCCAGGTCCCACACCACCCGGGCCACGTCCTTGATCTGAATGGTCCGGTCGTTCTTGGCGGAGACGACAGTCTGGCCGATTTCCCTGAGATCGGTGGTCATGGCGAGGTTGCGGACCATGATCTCCTGGGACTGTCCGGTGAGGAATCCCCCCGTGGTGTTCCGGATGGCGTGGGCGGCGGCATTNCGCACTTCTNCAAAGCTCACCCCGAGGGCAAGCATGCGTTCCGGGTCGGGCTGGATCTGNATCTGCTTCACCCCNCCGCCCATGGAGAGNACTTCNGCTACGCCNGGNATGGACTGGATGCGGCGGCCGACGTGCCAGTCTGCGAGGGTGCGCAGGTCCCGCGTCGCGGTGGTGCCGGTTGGATCGCGCAGGCCGATCAACATGATGTCACCCATCAGGGAAGTGGCGGGCGNCATGTAGGGGGAAATGCCGCCAGGGAGGTACTCAGGTGCGCTGGAGAGGCGGGCCTGGACATCGTTCCGGGCCTTGTCGAGATCGGCCTTCCAGTCGAACTCGACGAAGATGAGGGAGAGCGAGATGTCGTTGGTGGTGCGCAGGCGGGTGACCCCGGAGACACCCATGAGGGCTTTTTCCAGTGGAATCGTGATGCGGGTTTCCACTTCCTCGGGTGCGTATCCGGGGGCCTCGGTGAGGATGGTGACGGTGGGCCTGGTCAGGTCCGGGAGGACTTCGACGGGAAGCTCGGTTGCCTTCTTCACGCCCAGTCCCAGCGCCACCAGGGCGAGAGCCACCACGATGGCCCGCTGGGCGAGACTGAATCTGATGAGGTGATTGAGCATGGGAGGGATTGATCGGTTGCCTGTGGGGCAAAGTCAGGGTGTGACGGGTGCGGGGTCCGGACCGCTTTTCTTCCGTGCCCGCCAGAGGAGTTGAGCGGTGGCGATGAAAAGAAGGGTGATCACCCCGGCATAGACCCTGAGATAGAGAGGAGGGTGGGAATGGTCAGCTGCGTGGTGGTGTTCCCCCCGGGGTTCCGTGGTCCGGGCAGCCTTTTGTTGCCCGATCATGTCGGAGCCATCCTCGTTGTGTTCATGACCGTGGGAGGCATCGAGGTACTCTTTCAGGGATATCCTGCCACCAGAGGTGAAGCTGAGAGCATAGGCTCCCCGGGTGACGACCTGGTCCTGCGGGAAAAGGCCACTGATGATCTCCACGTATTGGTCGTTCTGTCTGCCCAGGACGACCGGGGCGCGGGCGTATACGTTTTCGAGATCGAAGTCCTCGATGAAGACCACGCGTTTGGCNGGAGGNCCCTGGACCGCNTCCCGCGGAATGGCGAGGACGGANGGNCGCGANCTGATGATGAGGGAGAACTCGGCCCGCATTCCCGGNTGCAGNTTCNTNTCCTCGTTGCCGAGTTCGAAGATGGCCTCGATGGTCCCGGNNTGNCGGTNNGCGCTGGTGCCGTAGCGCAGCATGGTGACNGGNATGACTTCGTNTCCGAGGGCGGGGATGCGAAGGCGCGCCTTGCTTCCGGGCTTGACCTGGGCGGCCGCGTTCTCCGGCACCTTGGCCACCGCCCACATGGTGCTGCGATCAGAGATATCGAGCAGTTCCTTGTCGGGTTCCACCGGTTCGCCGAGTCGGACGTGGGAACTGATGACGAGACCGGACTGAGGGGCCTTGAGCGGGATGGTGGGGGGTGGATTGCCCGGTTGGCGGCTCTCGATCCTGGCGAGAACCTGGCCGGCCTCGACCTGATCTCCAACGAAGGCTTTCAGTTCCACCACCCGTCCGGGGATGCGGGAGGAGAGCACGGAGTGCCGGGAAGGGATCTCCTCGATCCGGCCAATGGCGAAGACCGTGGTCTCGAAGTCCCGTTCCTCGGCCGCGACCGTCTCGATGCGCAGGTTCTGGATCGCGGTTTCGTCCAGAAGGATACGGAAAAGATCATCCTCCGATCCGTGCTCTTCCTGGGCTGCCGCAAGGGCCGACGTGAGCGTGGCCAGGGAAAGTAATACTCGTCTCTTCATGATGGAGTGGGGTCAGGGTTTGGCGATGGCGGTTTCGAAGCGGATGCGGGCAAGGTGAAAACTACGGAGGGCCTCAATGCGGGAGTGGGCCAGCTTGAGTTCCTGCTCCCGCGCCCGCAGCACGGTAGTGAGGTCCGCAAACCCCTGGCGGTAGGCGGATTCAGCGGCTTCGGCCTGCTCAGCAGCGAGGGGGAGGAGGGTGCCGGTGATTTCCTGCAGCATCCTGATCCACTCCGCCATTTCCCGGTGACTGCCGTGGGCCTCGTGCCGAATGCGGTGGGCCAGCGCGACGGTCTCCTTCTCCTTGCGCCTGGCCCGGGCCTGGGCGGTCCGGATGTTGCCCTCGTTCCGGTCCCAGAAGGGGAGAGCCAGTTTGAAACGCAGTCCGACAATGGCTTCGTTCTCGAATCCTTCGGGGGCGTCTTCGGTGCGTTCCAGGCCGGCGGCCAGGCCAGCTTCGATATCCTCGTAGCGCCGCGACTTTTCCAGTTCGATGTTCTCGGCAGCCGCACGGGCGGCGAGCTGGGCGGCCTGGTAGTCGGGACGCCGGTCGGGTGAGAGGGAAGGGCCGGGCAGGGTGGCCGCAGGAAGAGTGCCACTCACATTGAGGACATCACTGACTTTCATGCCGAGGAGGGGCTTGATTGTCGTGATGGCAGCGGTCTCGTTGGCCTGCAACTGGCGGATCTCGTTGGAGTAACGCGCAGCTTCCAGCCTGGACTGGCCCGCGTCGATGGGAGATTCCTCTCCCTTCTCGGCGGCCTGCCCGATGAATTCGGCAAGTTTGGTTGAGACCGCGGCCTGTTGCTTGAGGAGGGACCTCCGTTGCCGGAAGGTGAGGACTTCGACCAGTGCCTGGCGAGCCTCGCCGACCAGCAGTCGTTCCACCTCCCTGACCTCCGCTTCGGCGGCCTTCAATTCAATGGCGGAGATGTTTCTCTCGAGCTGGAGGCGGTTGGTGATGGGGAAGCGCTGGGAGAGGGCGATCTCAAGGGAGCCCTCGCGTGTTCCGTTTCTTGCAAAGCCGCCTTCCAGTTCGGGGTTGCTGCGGCGTCCGGCCTGCTGCATGCGGCCGATGGCCTCCTGGATGCGCAGGCGGGCCGCGGCGAGGTGCGGATTGTCGCGACGGACACGGTGGGGAATGTTGTCGAAGGTCACGATCAGGCCGGAGGAGGCCCGGGCGGTGACGAGGCCGGAGACCGTCAGGGCGACGGCAGTGATGGTGAGGAGAAAGAGTCTGTTCATGAGGAGGAAGGTGGAAATGGAGATGGAGGAGCTGCCGGAGGGAGTCCCGAAGATGATGGGATGAAGGGAGAATTCCCGGTCAGTTCGCAGGCGGAGTTCCTGTTGTCGAGGGAGGGTGATCCCGCACGCGAGCGTGCCGCGAATGGAGGGTCGGACGGACCGGGGTCCGCTAGCAACAGGGAGGCCGGTCGAGCAAGGTGATCGGCGGGTCCGGAACAAACATCTGCTCACCTGCGGTGAGAAGATGAGCTGTGAAGGGAGGGTGCAGGGCGAGGCTGCTCTCGTCCATGATGCCCCAGGTGCTCACTGCCGTGCACACGCAGTGATGATGGTGATGCTCGTGACCGTGAGGAGGGCAGCCATCCTTTCCATGCTGGTCCTGAGGGCTGGTGTCATCCTGGTCGAGGGGAACATCCTCCCCGGGAGCAGGGTCGTGATCATGGTCGCAGGGACACTCGGCGGGAGGTGTCACCTCGTGGTGATCAATGACCAGATCGGTTGCGCAATCGTCGCCGTGACAGGTCACTTCGTGGGCACGCACCGGGGCGTTCGGCAGGAGTAAGCCAGCCGAGAGGCAGAAGAGAAGGAGCGTGTTGGACACACGGCGCACGCTCGCAAGATACTTTTGGAGTTTCCTTTCGACAAGGGGATTTCCACCACCCAGCGGGGTGTGAGGGGGAGGGAAGACCCTGTTTTCATGGGAATTCATGGGGATTCGGGGGTGTCCTAGCCGCCTCCCAGGGCGCGAATGAGGGCGAGATGATCCCTCAGGAGAGCGTGTCGGAGGGCCAGTCTCTGTCGTTTTCCCTCAAGACTGCGCCGCTCGCTTTCGAGGAGTTCAATTTGAGAGACAATGCCATTCTCGAAGGTGTCCAGGGTGTTTTTGCGAGCCTTTTCAAGGGCCGTCACTTCACGTTGGGCGACCTGCAGCTGGCGGTGCCGGCTGGCCAGGTTGAGGTAGGATCCTTCCACCTCCTGGAAGGCAAGAAGGGCCTTGCGGCGGTAGAGCGCCGCTGCTTCATCGGTGGCGGCACGGTGCACATCCACTGACGCAAGACGCCGGGGATCATAAATGGGAATGTCGAGCCGGGGACCGACGGAGGCGGTCCACTCGCGGAACCCGGAGAGGAGGGAGGCGCTTTCGCCACTTGCTCCCGCGCCGAGAGTGAGGGAAGGCAGAAGGTGCAGGCGGGCCGATTCCTCGAGCTGAAAGGCCGAGCGCACCCGGGATTCCGCTGCCAGGAGATCGGGGCGCCTGGTCATGACCGCGGAGGTGGTGCGCGTGGGCAGGGCGGGTATGCGGACGTCGGAGAGGTGACTGGAGGTGCGGGGCAGGGAGCTTCCCCCGCAGAGGGTCTCGAGTTGCAGGTGCGCAAGGCCACGCAAGCGGTCAAGATCGAGAAGGGTGCGCGTGAGACTTTCGTGTTCGGCTTCGTGCCGGAGCAGTTCGGTGTCGGAGAGCAGGCCGGCCTTTCTTCTCTCCCGCCAGACCCCCACGATTTTCCTGTTGGCCACAATGGAATCGGCGATCAGGTTACGCTCTTGGTTGAGACGCAGGATGCGGAAGTGAGCGTCGGCCACCTTGGAGGCCACGAGCAGGCGCCCGGCATGGAGATCCCAGAAGGCGGCCCGCTCGGCTTCCCGGGCGGATCGCGTGCCGGCGTGGAGTCGTCCAAAGAGGTCAAGTTCCCATGAAACGGACCCGGTGCTGGCCCATGGTTCGAGATCGGTGGGCGAGAACCGCGTCATGCGCGTTTGTTCGTTGCCGAAGACGAGGCCACTGCCGAGATTGATGGATGGCCAGGCCGCGGCACGGGCCTGGCCGGTCTGGGCGCGGGCACGTTCCAGACGGGTGCCCAGGACACGGAGCCCGGGATTGTGGGCGAGCGCGGTGGCGAGGTGAGAATTGAGCCGGGAGTTGCGGAAGGACTTCCACCAGTCCTGACGCAGGGAGGCACTGGCCCAGGAGGGCGCATGCTTCCACTCCTCTCCGCGCTGGAACACTTCCCGGGGCTGTTGCCGGGCACGGTGTTGCGCACAGGAGACGAGAAGCGCAGAAACAAGCGCGAGGATGGAGGTGGTCCTGATCACTGTTTGGCCGCGTTTTCCCCGGTGGCTTCCGCCATGGCAACGTGGATGCCGGTGGCGTTGACCAGGAAGTTGTTCTGGTTGGATCCCTCCGCCACCTCCCCCACCACGACAAGGGAGCTGAGCTCCTTCAGGCCGCCCAGTCCCCGTAATCCGGCCTTGAGGGGTTTGCCCTGGGCGTCGAGGACCTGGATGGTGGCGATGCTGGCGGTGATGAGATCCGGGTCGTCGCAGCACACATCCCAGGGCGTCTCGCAGGGGTCGTCGGGAATGAGGTCACAGGAGGTCAGCTTGGTAGGATCACCGAGGGTGAGGAGAGCGCGGGACCCGATGATCGGGCTCTCGTTGCCCATGACCTTGCCGGAGAGGATGACCCTGGTTCCCGGGGTCGGGTTCTGACGGGCTTGTGTGATGGTGACGGCACCTTCCGGGGGTTCGGTGAGAAGAACGGCGGAGAGGGCGTGCGGAGCGGAGTCATTCGGCCCCTGGTCCTTGCCCGCATCCCTGTTGCTGCGGTCGCAGGACATCAGGGCGAGGGAGAGTGGGATGGTGAGGAGGAGGGAACTGGATTTCATGTTCATGTCGTTTGGGTTGAATTGGTAGCTTGTGGTTGAATGGTCTAGAGAGGCAGTGGTTGGTTGAGGAGCCAGGCGACGATCAGGATCTGGGGAGAGGCCAGCAGGGGAAGGGCGAGGGTGAGTTTCCAGGATCTCGTGGTCTCACGGAGGGCCAGGACCTCCGTGTAGTCGGTGGCCGCGCCGGCCATGAGAAAGGCGAAGCCATTCCCGGGTGCTTCTGCCCTGGTGAGAAGATCGGCAGCCACGGGGCTGGAGCCCTCGGAGCAGACCTCGATGACAGTGGCGGCGAGAAAGGTGAGAGCGAGGCCGGACACCGTTGGCCCGAACCACCGGGCAAAGGCCGAGGGGTCTACAAAGGTGGCTCGGAGGACTGCGACAAGAATGACACCCAGGAGGATCCAGCGCACGATCATGCGGGACTCCGCCAGGGCGCGCCTGGCATGTCCCCGGAAAAAGGCGAGGTTGAAGGTGGCAGCCCTGTAACGGTGCCTGGCATTCGGCCAGAACTGAAAGTCGGGGGGCAGGTNCTTNTGGTGGGGATTGGGAGCAAGCGCGCCGGTCCGCACNAGGAACTCTGCGATGAGCCCGGTGGTTATGCCGATCACGGCGGAAAGGGCGATGANGATGAGNGTCCANGGGAGGCCGATGAGGGCAATGAGNATGAGGGTGGTGGAAAGGGAGTTCCAGGGGCTGGCGATGAGGAAGGCNAAGANCTGGCCGAGAGAGGCGCCCCGTTCATAGAGNTTCATGCCCACCATCAGGATGCCGTGGTTGCAGAGNTCNAGGAGGAGTCCGGCCCCGCAGGCGCGGAGGATGCCGGAGAANCGTCCGCCNGGNCCGAGGATNGCGGTGATGAANTCGCGCGGGATCATCCCGANCAGGCCCACNGCCNCGACNCCGAAGAGGATGCCCCACCACATCCTGTTCGTCATTTCGAAGGCNCCGNGGGTGAAGGCNCCAAGNCGGGAGNCGNCGAGGGAGNGGTGGAAGAACAACTGNGCAAGGTAGGCTGCNGCGACCACCACCAGNCAGGNCCAGAAGAGCCAGTCGATCTTCCGCCCGGNGGCGCAGCAGGGGGACTGGNCCGGTTGTTCGGGTTCGGATNTGGAGCAGCAGGATGGCATGGGNNTNNGGNTCANGAGGAGCGGAGNGCAACGGGCAGGGAGGGCTTGAGACACCGCAGCGCGGGGGGGAGCGTGCCNAGNGTTCCAAGGNNCACCCCGGTGGCGAGNCCGGCGAGAATGATGGNGGGAGTGAGTTCGATGGTGAAGGTGCCGAGNGAGAAGGGGATGNTGCGNCCATCCAGCAGAACCAGCGCCAGGGTGAAGGCGATCAGNGAGCCGCTGAGGGTGGCGAGGAGAGACTCCTGGATGAAGGAGAGAAGGAGGGCGCGCCGGGTGTAGCCGANGCATTGCAGGGTGGCCATCTCGCGGATGCGTGANGCGAAGGCGGCGTAGAGGGTNTTGAGTCCTCCGAAGANGGCNCCCGCCCCGACGAGGGCGGTGGTGATCCAGATCATGGCCCGGATGGGAGCGTAAAAGNCGCTCAGTTTCTCGTAGTAGNGGTCCTCCCGGATGGCAGAGAGTTCGAGATCGTTCCGCTGGAGGGTGAAGACGTGNACATCGTCGAATTCGGCGTCGTCGAGGCGAAGATAGATGGCGGAAAGNGTGTCGCGCTGGGTGAGGGTGGAAAGGTCGTTGCGGTCGAACCAGGCTTCCGATTCGAGGACGGTCCCGGAGGCCTCGAAGACNCCGGANANCGTGAATGCGGTCCTGCCGAAGGAGAGGCGTTTGCCNGGGGCAAGNTCNTGGGCNGGAACCCCGAAGCGCCGGTGCAGGAGACGCCCCACCATCACCTNTCCGGGTCGTGGAAACGAGCCTTCGAGAAGACGGACNNGGTTGTGNACCAGGAGAGCCTTTTCGGTGACGCCGCGGAGGAGGGAAGGCTGCTCCTGCCCCCCCNCCAGTTTGAGNGGTGCCATGTAGACAATCTCACCGGAGGCAGCGGTGCTGCCGAGAGGACGGGCCAGNCCGGGNACGNCGGTGGCGGCNGCNGCTTCCGCATCGAGATGGACTTCAGAGCGTTCCACGCTCTCCTCGCTGCCCGCTCCCACCAGGATCACGTTCGNNCTCGAACCGGAAGTCTGNAGCACCTCTTCCATNCCATGATTGAGGGCGATGGCCGCAATCACGAGGAGGACCACCAACGCGCTGCCGCCCACCGTCTGGAAGAGGCGGCCAGGGTCGCGGAAGAGATTCCGGATGGCGTAGGTGATGGGGAGCATGGGGAGAAGCCCGGAGAGCCNGGGCTGGAGTTTCAGGGATCAGGCAGTGTTGAGGGATTCGACGAGGGGNTGGCGGGAGGCGCGCCAGGCGGGGTAGAGAGAGGCNNCNAGGCCGAGGACAAATGCGACCAGGAGACCCTTGAGGAGGACAGCNGGGCTGGGAGTGATGGCGAGGGTGAGACCCTCATTGCCCAGGGTGTAGGATTGCCAATGCAGGAAGAGGAANGCGGAGANNACTCCCAGGGCNCCACCCAGGAGTCCGAGGAGCAGACCNTCGGNGGNGACAAGGCTGGCGATGCGNAACCGGGAAAACCCGAGNGCCTGCAGGANGGCGGTTTCCNTGACGCGACCGCGCACGATGAGCAGGACNGCATTGGCAACCAGTCCGAGGACGGCGGCCACCGCTCCCAGTCCGAGCCANNGGGTGAAGCCGATGAGTTCGATCATCTGCTTGGCGGTCTCGGCAAAGAAGGCCTTCTCNGGNCGGGTGGCCGTGGGCTGTGAGTCGGCNTGGAAGGTGGCATCAATTTTCCGGGCCACCGGGTCGAGAAGATCGGCGGAATCGACCTTGACGTTGAATTGGGTGACGGTTCCCAGTCCCACGTTGGAGGCCTGCTGAAGGAAGGGCAGGTGGACATAGGCGACGTTGTTGTCCTGGCTCTCTTCCGACTGGATGATGCCGGCGACGTGGACGTTGATGCCGACCGCCTCAAAANTNTCNCCGGTNCTGAGTCCNCGGCGTTGGGCGAAGGTCTGNCCCACGAGNGCGGCGTCCGAGCGTCTGGNCCAGTTCTCGAAGGAACCGGCGANCATGNTCAGGCCGGGGTTGTANCNGCGCAGGTTTTCGGCGGGGACNCCGCGGAAGGTGATGACATCGAGGCTGGCCCCGCAGTTGTTGACTGCGATCTGGATGGGAATGACTTCGCGCACNCCCTCGATCTTNTCGATGGTGGGGAGGTAGTATTCCGGGAGGCGGGAGGTTGCNGGACAGAAGCGGTTCTCCCGGTAGACGACCAGNGTGGTGTCGTCGGCCCCGGCCCTGGTGACCCGGGCCAGGGAATNCTGCATGGTTTCCACCGCGGTGAACAGAAACATGCCNGCCGCCACCCCTGCCATGGTGAGGANGGANCGCAGGCGATGCCGGAAGATGTTCTTGAGNGCGAGGGAGAGCATGNGACCGGGGTNCTGGTTATCNGTNTGCCGGTTCGGGAGTGACGAGTNGNCCCTTNTCAAGNTGNAGGGTGCGGTCCGCCACCGCNGCGGCCCTGGGATCGTGAGTGACCATCACGATGGTCTTGCCGTGATCACGGGAGAGGGAACGGAGGAGGTNGAGCACGGAGCCCGCGGATTCTCCGTCCAGGTCTCCNGTGGGTTCATCGGCCACGAGGAGTCCGGGATCGTGCACGATGGCCCGGGCGATGGCGACACGTTGTTCCTGGCCACCGGAGAGTTCGGCNGGACGGTGGTGNGNCCGGTCGGAGAGTCCCACGAGTTCGAGNGCGGTTTCCACCCGGGTCCGGCGNTCGGNGCGGCTGAGGGATTGCAGAAGCAGGGGAAGTTCGACGTTCTCGTAAGCGGANAGGATTGGGACGAGGTGGTAGAGCTGGAANATGTAGCCCACNTGCAGGGAACGCCACNTCGTGAGCCCGGCGCGGGAAAGGNTCCCGAGGTCCTGTGCGTCGANGATGAGTTCCCCGCTGCTGGGAGTGTCAATNCCGGCGATGAGATTGAGCAGGGTGGTCTTCCCGGAACCGGATGGTCCCATGAGGGCGAGNAACTCGCCCCGGGNGACTTCGAGGCTCAGGTTCTCCAGGGGCGTGATGAGGTTGGAGCCCTTGCGGAAGGACTTGGTCAGATTGCGGATCTGGATGAGGGAGGTGGACACGTGAAAATGGGGGTGTTGNTCGANCGCGGCANTCAGGAGGGATTGGTGATNCTGACGCGCTGGTTTTCCTCCAGGTCCCCGAAGGGGGGCAGGANAACCTGATCGCCGGGGCGAAGGCCGTCGATGATACGGAGGTGTTGCTCGCGCTCTCCGGAACCCACCTTGAGAGTCCGNAGCCGNGCGCGNCCGTCCTCGACGATCCAGGCCCGGGCCGAGTTCTGCGAACGATCGAAGAGGGCTTCCTCCGGCGCGAAGATGGCGAGGCGCNGTCCGCCACTGGAGGGNCCNGTTTCGGAATCGGCTTTTNCNCCCGGGTAGAACTNGGCGCGCACCAGCATCTGAGGACGCAGGCGGACGTCGGGNTCGTGGAGGCGGACCTTGGTCTGGAGGGTGTTGCGCTGCAGGTCGGCCTCGCCCACGATGCGGGTTACTTCTCCCTTGAACCTGNCGTCGGGGAGGAGGTCGGTGGTGAGAATGACCGGCTGNNCGACCTGCAGNGAGGCGGCNTCAGNGAGGGGGACATCGATACGGGCCTGCAACTTCCCNGGTTCGTAGAGTTCAACGATGAGGGCNCTGGAGGGATCGNCGCTCTCCAGCATNCGTTTTTTCCCCGGTGCNGCGTGGAGATNGAGAACNATGCCNTCGACGGGAGCCTTGATCACGGTCCGCTCAAGGGCGAGTTGCTTGCGGGCGAGTTCGGTCTGNGCGGCANTGATNCTNGCGTTCACCGNGATCCGTTCGAGGTCCACCTTGTTGATCTTGGCGAGCACNCCGGCGAGGNTTGCGNTAGCTTCGTCGATGACCGCCTTCTGGGCGTCAACCTTGAGCTGNGCCTGACGGACCTNCNGGGCGGATACNGNTCCCGGCCGGANCGAGGCCAGGCGGGTGGCNGTGTCGAGCAGTTCGGCGTGCAGGGCCTTTTCGGATTNGATCCGTTCCTGCACGGCGTGCATCTCGGCATTGAGNACCGGGAGCTGGGCGCAGTGGGCGACCTGGGTGGCGTCGAGAGTGGCAATGGCNTGGGTGGCNNCCTGGACGTCGAGTTTNGCGTCATCATCGATCAGGGTGGCGAGAACGTCGTNCTTCTTGACGCTNTGGCCCTCCAGGACCAGCACCTCCCTGACCACTCCGCTGACGAGGGNGGGGACATTGATGATGTAGGGGTCCGGTTCGACCCACCCGGAGGATTGNAAGAGGAGNTNGCCCTGGNCGACGGGAGCNGNAANGGAGGAATCGGAACCCGGNGCCTCGTTCTTTCCGGCAGCGATGCGGAGCGCNATGACGGGNGCGGTGCGCACTTCGGTGACGGGNAGGAGCCGTGAACCGAACATCAGCCCGAAGATCNCCANGAAGGCGAGGAGCAGGCCGANGGGAAGGAGNGCGGCNGGCAGCCGTCTCCCGCCGGAGGGAGGCGATTTCGGATTGGNATCCTGAAGGGAGGTGAGTTTCTCGAGNGTCATGGAATGGTCCTGTGGTTGGAGACTGGGGGGAGACCGGGGTTNTANCGGTCAATGCGCGGGCGCAGTGCTGCCGGGNGCAGCAGNNCATCGGGGTCACNACAGCAACTGGCGCTGTCGGCCGCGCGGGTCTCANAGTCTCAGGACCTGGATCTGCAGGAGGACCGGAAACGGTTCCANGGGCGGAGAGNNACGGATGGAACCGTGGAGAGAAACACGGGAAAGGTCNGGGCGCAGATCGTCCTGNAAACCGGCCCGGAGCACCGGNGGGGCTTCCTCAACGNGCTTNGCCCGGGAACTNTCGGCAGACCAGTTGAAGTCGCCGGGATNGAGGGAAANANNGATCACNCAGTCCCGGCAGGGNTCGNTCCTGGCAGCGGTCTCGGNCGGACANCAANCGCACTCCTGAGCCTGGGCGGNCGNTTGNTCCGGGCAGCAGGCNCCATTGTTGAGAATGACATGCTGGTCGCANGCGCAAAAGGCGAAGGCAGGAATCCGCAGCGCGATGAGAAGGATCATCGCGATGGCAAATCCGGAACCTGATANTCNGCGGAGCANGGCGGGAACCATANCANGGNNTGGAGAGAGGTCAATTCNTACCCTGTNGNCCCCNTCAGNCAGAGGNNTTGNTGGTCCGTCACCCCTGATACGNGGTTCTTTCCNGGGCGTTGATGNNCCGGGCNTACGGNCTTGCGGGGGGAGTCGNGNGACTGTTAGTCTNCATNATGGCCAGCCCNTNCAGNCTCNTCCGACGCATCGTCCTCGCGGGNTGCAGTNNNGGGACCCCGGCACCGGGTTCGTTGNGTNAAGTTTCGNGNNACCGGGGCAGATCGTCAGTNGAATGCNTCTCGCTCTCGANTNCANNGGAGACAACATCGCCGGGCCACTGTCCGAGGCNGGCTGGGAGTGGNGNNACGGAGGNAAAGAGGTGATNNNCGGACCGATGNCGGAGTTNNTCNCGGCAAGGTCNGCACCCTGCTGGGTGGTGGCCCTGCTCCTCTGCTCCTGTNNCGNGAAGGATGAGAGCGATCGCGNGGCNCGGGAGCCGGACGATCCGCNCAGGCTCATCAGTGANGAGGGNCGGAGTTACATATGGGATGCCGAGCATCGTTCCAATNTCCTGAAGGAGATNGGGTTTTCCCNGATTGCAGNAGCCTTGCAGTCACGGAACCGCCAGAGGTTGGTTGATNTCCTTGCTCCCGGGTTCAAGGGACTGCATCCNGCTGCCGGNAAAGGCNAATCCTTCCAGNCTGGNATCCTTGCGGTGCGNGAAGAGGTTGNCAGCAGTCAATCGCGGCGTGTCGANCGGGAGGGGATTGCNGACTGGATCCTNGNAAGGNTGGCGGANCTCGATNNGAGNGGGCGCGCCGATCTCACNTTGCGGACTCATGTCATCACGCTCTNTCCGGAGGAGCGGGACAACCCCGGNGGATCCTGGTCCGGGACTGGAAAGATCGAGGTGTTTGCAGAGGGTCCGGCAGNATCCCGGGGAGAGCTNACCCTCTTTTTTCAGTTCGGAGTCNCGGCCNTGANCGAGGAGCGGCTNGCGGCCCCGGGGTGGCTTGNCTCCATGNANGTGACACGNGNGGTGCTTGGGCATGNCAGGGAGCCNCTCATGANCGAAGTNGCTGCCGGGCGNGGAATCAACAATGNTCTCTTCTGGGATAACTGGAAGGAGCCCCGTAACCGGAGGGTNATGAACACGGGNGGAGTTTACCTTTGTGATTTCAACAACGATGGNCGCCATGACCTCTTCGTGACCGACATGCGNGGTTCACGNTTTTTCGTTGGCCAGCCGCGGGGATTGTTTCGGGAAGGGACGCAGGCCCTGGGCATACGTGGNCACCTGGGAGGGGGCTTTGCGGCTTTTGTCGATCTGGATGGCGACGGCTGGGAGGATCTCATCCACGGCATTGCCCANCACCCGGATGGCTACCGCCTNTANCGNAATCTGAACGGTCGNTTTTTTCAGGACATCACGGAGCGCAGNAACCTGACNTCCTTTCTNATCGGGATGTCGCGGGAAGAATTCAAGNCCAGCACCCGGGAGCAGGTTCTGGAAAAAACNCAGGTGAAACCCACCGGGNTTTCGCTGGCAGATTACGANCTCGATGGAAAGGTCGACCTCTATGTCACCCGNGGAGCAGGAGGCGGGTTCAAGTCGGGATCCTGGATTGACGGNAAGGCAGGCAAGCTGGCCAACAACCAGTTGCTGCGGAATGNCGGTGGCTGGCAATTNGAGGATGNGACCAATGGNNCCCCCCTCGATGGCGGTCAGCGTTCGACCAGCAACGCNGTTTGGTTCCATGCAAACGATGACCTGAGGCCGGACCTTTATGTAATCGACGAGTTTGGAGANGGNATCCTGCTGCTCAATGGCCCGGATGGNCAATTCCAGGGGAAGGAACTGAACGAGAAGCCAACCGATTTTGGTTCAATGGGNATGACNGCGGGGGACATCAACAACGATGGNTANTCCGATCTNTATATCGGGGAAATGTATTCCAAGGCCGGGCAGCGGGTCATGGGNAATATTCCCCCGGGCGAATATGACAGGCAGGTTGTCCGGAAACTCGAACGNCTGGTTGATGGGAGTCAGCTNTACCTCGGGCAGNAAGGAGNGCGATTNTCCCCGGTTGGAACCGNGATGGGAGTAAACGCGGTTGGNTGGGCCTGGGGNCCGTGCNTGGCGGACTTCAACAATGACGGCTGGCTNGACCTNTACGCGACCGCAGGNTTCATCAGCCAGGAACGGGGCAAGCCCGATGGCTGAAGTTGTCTCTGGCAGGTTGTCGTGTCACAACCATTTAACCGCNCAGCTACTGCCAGTTGTCCTGGCGNCCCNGATCCTTCATTGGGAGAGTTNTGGGTGGAGGATCCCTTCAGGATCAACTGGGAGAANAATCTGAGCAGNTATGAGAGGAACCGGGCTTTTCTCAGTATGGNAGGAGAGAGCTTCCTTGAGATCAGTCACCTGACCGGNGCAGACAGCGATGGAGATGCCCGGGCCTGTGTCGCTGCNGATCTNGAGGGAGATGGGCGGNAGGAACTGATNGTGCGCCAGACGGGAGGAGGTGCNGTCCTTATATTCGAGAACCGTTTTCCNGCAGGAAACTGGGTTGCNGTTCGNNTGCGCGGGACGNCCAGCAACCGGCATGGNATNGGNGCCCGTCTGGTCGCTGAGGCAGGNGGTCGCCTGATCGTGCGANATCAATTCCCGGTGAATTCCTACCGCTCNCAGGCCAGTAACTCCATTCACTTTGGCCTGGGTTCGGCCAANCAAGTGGATCGACTCACGATNCGCTGGCCTTCAGGGCANATNCAGGTGATCGAGAATCTCGAGANCAANAAACTNCATTACATNAGTGAAAGTTCNTGAATTGCTGAAGAAGTCTGANANNAGNNNCNTTTTCTGTTGACCAGGNTCNGAGAAATTGNTGGAATNAGCNATCCANTGCANATCTGGGNNATNNGCCCNGAGGANACATCATGAAAACNNANAGACNANTNCTTCCCNTGGCNNTNCTTGCCAGCACGGTCCTNCCGGGATCNTCGGCNCTCATNCATCGCTGGAGCTTCAACGAAGCTGCGGGCTCAGCNGCCGATGGGGCCGCNNTNGTGGATTCTGTCGGGGGAGCAACTGGATTCGTCCGGGGTGACGGCGCCAACTTCACCGGGACGGGACTTGACCTTCCCGGGGGGGACTCAATGAACGGGCGGGCAGCCTACGGCGACCTCCCCAATAACCTGCTCTCGGTCCATTCCACCGTGACTCTTGAAGGTTGGGTCTCGGTTGACTCAANTGGTGGTGGANNCTGGACGCGGATTTTCGATATTGGCAGCACCATGCNGGGAGANNCGGTGNNNGGNGAGATCACAGGTCCCGGCAATACCAACGGCGGCGGNACGGACGGNCGNGATTACCTCATGCTGTCGGCTTCCCGTGGNGGGAACTACAACCAGCAACGGATTGAATGGCGTAATGAGGATCCGGGCGGCGGTGGGGTCACGACCCTGGACTCGAACCTGAATACCACCTTTGGTGAGATNTTTCACTTTGNCGTTTCNNTAGAAGGTGACGGNANCCAGAGCNTCATCAATTACTGGCGCAATGGNGNNCACNTGACTGTTGACGGAGTTGCCCCCCGGACTCTGGGNGACATCAATGATGTCAACACCTGGCTCGGTCGCTCGACCTGGATCAATGATGGCACCCTCGACGGGACCTTCGAGGAGTTCCGCATCTGGGATAACGCGGCGGANCAGTCCTTTGTCGATNCGANTATNGCACTGGGAGCGGATAGTGTGATNCCGGAGCCAGCCGTTTTCAGTCTGCTGGGTCTTACCGGTTTCGCATTGCTNNTCCGGAGGCGNCGCTCTCAGTAGAGAGAGGCAGCNGTTTTTTCTTTCAGCACCCGCCCGGATNTTCCGTGGCGGGTGTTGCCCTTTTTNNAGCNATGGTTGCCANNCCGCTGACAGGGTGGCAGGTTCCACCCCANGAGAGCAATGAATCCGATTTCCCACCTGCTTGCTGCTGGTGCAGCGNTACCCNTGGTGCTCGTGGTGGCGGGTTGCGACAAACCGGCAGGGNCNTCTGCCGGCAGGGANCCTGACCGCGGNGNGGTGGCCCCGGCACCAGGGACCGTCGAATCCCGNCCTCTCCCGGTCCGTGCGGTNCGGGNCGAGGGGGAGGCCCTCTTTGAGGCGCTCCCNGCCGGGNGNACGGGAATTGACTACGGCATGCATTGGGATGANCCNGCCAGCGTCCTCAAGGAGTTTATCTTCCTCAATCCCTCCGGGGGGATCTGCACCGGTGACTANGATGGNGACGGGTTGCCGGATCTCTACATTACCAGTCCCTCGGGGGGCAACCGGCTCTACCGGAACACAGGAGGATTCAAGTTTGANGATGTNACCNAGGNGGCCGGGGTTTCCGATCCGGGCTTCTGGGGAACCGGTGCGAGTTTCGTCGATATTGACGATGACGGAGATCTNGATCTCTACGCCTGTGGCTATACCCGGCCCAACAAGCTCTATNTNAATGACGGCACGGGAAGGTTTGTCGACCGGGCCGCGGAGGTGGGCCTCGANTTCAATGGCGGNAGCATGATGATGAGCTTCACGGATATTGATAACGACGGNGATCTTGACGGCTACCTTGCGACCACNGCGGTGGCACCTCCACCGGGAACAGANTTCAGGGTGAAGTTCGTCCCCCGGGAGAGTGACGGAAAGGAAATCCCGGTGGTAATTCCCGAGCTGAGNGAGTACTGGGAAATCCTGATAAAGCCCGGGGACAAGGCGCAGCGTGTGGAGGCGGGNCAGCGTGATCGNCTCTTCCGTAATGACNGNGGTCAGTTCGTTGATGTCTCCAGGGNGGCGGGGATCAAGGGTGCTTACTTCACGCTTTCCNCTACCTGGNTNGACTATGATGCCGATGGAGATGCGGACCTCTATGTGTCCAACGATTTCACGGGGCCTGACATGCTCTACCGTAACCGNGGAGATGGNACATTTGAGGATGTCGCGANGGAAGCNGTGCCCCATACGCCCTGGTTCTCAATGGGAAGCGATGTCGGTGATCTCGACAATGACGGGTTNCTTGATCTNTTCGCTTCCGACATGTCGGCGANCTCGCATTACCGGGANAAGGTGATGATGGGNAACATGGACGACATGGGTTGGTTCCTTGANTGGNCCGAGCCACGGCAGTACATGCGCAATGCNCTGCTNCTCAACTCAGGNACAGGACGGTTTCGNGAGGCCGCCTTCCTTGCCGGNCTGGCNAGCACGGACTGGACCTGGACGCCGCGTATTGAGGACTACGACCAGGATGGGCGNGCTGATATCTACGTGACCAACGGGGTAATGCGCGACAACATGAACAGCGANCTCTCCGATTATTCCAGGAAGAACCTGCAGCCGGGGACCCCCGAGTATNCCAGGTTCTGGCTTGAGAAACCGTTGCGGAAGGANAAGAACATGGCCTTCCGGAACCTGGGAGATCTCAAGTTCAAATCAGNCGGTGCNGAGTGGGGGCTGGAACATCTTGGCGTGAGTTTNGGTGCTGCCAGTGCNGATTTTGATGGTGATGGAGATCCGGATCTGGCNGTCAGCAATGNGGGGGAACCGGTCANGCTCTATCGCAACCGGGNTNCCGANACNCATCGNGTGGTGATCAAATTGATGGGCCGGGCAAGCAACCGGGCCGGNNTGGGAGCNACTATNACGGTGACNACNNCGATGGGTAAGCAGACCCGCTTCGTNACCGCCGCGCGGGGCTGGCTCTCNGCCAGTGATACCGCCGCCTGCTTCGGGTTGGGATCGGCGAGGACCATTGACAGGATCGAGATTCTCTGGCCCGGNGGGACGCGTCAGCTTCTNACGGATCTCGAGGCNGATCATTACCACTTGATTACCGAGCCGGTCGGGCAGCCNGATCCCCCGGNTNATTCCGCTCTTCCGGTCCTGTTTGAGCGGTCGGATCANCTNTCCACCGCGATCCACCGGGAGCAGNCTTTTGACGATTTTTCCCGGCAGCCGCTCNTNCCCAACAAACTCTCNCAGCNGGGTCCCTGTGTGGCCTGGGGCGATCTCGATGGTGATGGGGATGAGGATTTCTTCCTCGGNGGATCCCGGGGATATCCNGGGCAGATTCACTTCAACGNGGGTGANGGCCGGTTCTCTCNCGGTGAAGTGGAGGCGCTTGCTGCTGATGCNGGGGCGGAGGATCTGGGAGCNCTGTTCTTTGACGCGGACGGCGACGGCGATCGGGACCTTTTCGTGGCGAGTGGNGGNGTGGAAGAGGCGGAGGGCCACGACAGCTATCGTGACCGNCTCTATCTTAACGANGGTCGGGGAGGNCTTTCTCCNGCAGGGAAGGGAGNGCTTCCCGATTTNCGCACCAGTTCCGGGCCGGTGGCGGCGGGGGACTTTGACCGGGACGGCGACCTTGATCTCTTCGTTGGAGGGCGGGTGGTGCCGGGNANCTTTCCCCTCGCTCCACCGAGTCACCTGCTCATCAACACGGACGGAACATTCGTGCCGGCCGGCCCGGAGCAGTTCCCCGGGGCGGACGAGGTCGGGATGGTGACCGGGGCCCTCTGGTCGGATGTTGACGATGATGGCTGGAGTGACCTTCTNCTTACTGTTGAGTGGGGACCGGTGCGCTATTTCCGGAACGAAGAGGGAGCCCTCGTCGANCGAACCNCGGAGTCCCAGCTCGCCGACCGGCTGGGCTGGTGGAACGGGATTGCGGGTGGNGACATCGACGGTGATGGNGANCTCGACTANCTTGTCACCAACAACGGCCTGAACTCAAAATACAAGGCGAGCCCGGAATNCCCTGAGTTGATCTACTACGGCGATCTCGACGGAAGTGGGAAGNCCCACATCGTGGAGGCCAAGTATGATGCGGAAGGCCGCCTTCTTCCCCGGCGGGGTTTCAGTTGTTCGCGCGACGCGATGCCCTTTCTNGATGCNAAANTANAGACCTTCCACAACTTTGCCAGTGCNGNTCTGGACGACCTCTATAGTGATCTCCGGCTGTCNAAGTCCCTGCNACGGGAGGCNAANGTCCTTGAGAGTGGAATCCTGGTCAANGACGGCAGTGNNGTCTTNACGTGGCGTTCCCTGCCGCGTATCGCACAGATTGCACCGTCCTACGGGGTGGTGCTGGAGGANCTCGATGGAGACGGNGACCTTGACGCCGTCCTGGCACAGAATTCCTTCAGNCCCCAACGTGAGACCGGGCGGATGGACGGCGGCCTGGGCCAGGTCCTGCTCAATGACGGAGGGGGGCAGTTTACTCCTNTTGCACCTGTTGCCAGTGGAGTCGAGGTTCCCGGGGNCGGGAAGAGCCTTTCGGTGGNGGATCTCAATACGGACGGGCGNCTGGATCTTGTCTTCGGNATCAATGNGGAGCCCGTGATGACCTTCCTTCGTCGTGGNGGNAAGCTNCCGCTGAGGTTGCGCCTGGTGGGAACCAAGGGCAACCCGCAAGCGGTTGGTGCAAGGGTCCGGCTGGGCNATCAANTGCGGGAGCAACAGGTTGGGGGGGGNTATTCCACCCGNTCGGGAGGCCTCCTGTGCTTCGCACGNNCCGGAAGNGANGTGGAGCTTTCGATCCGCTGGCCGGACGGGAGCGAGTCGACTCACCAAGTCAGGGCAGATACGGACAANATTGTGACCATAGCCCANTCNCGGTGATCTCANCATGCCGGGAAGGATTTGNNCTGGTGNCAGCAGCAGAATCCGCAGTGGTTGCCGNAGTGGAANGGGAGGCGTGCGGGGATCCGGNCAAGGGGAGGAGCAGAGCCGGANTNCTGGCNGCGGTGNGNGTGTCCCGATGGCCAGGGGTGGCGGAACNGGGAGGGNGACCCTGCCTGATNGTGANNCCACTCGCGCCGGGTNNCGCATTGNTTTCTGCGACNGTNNANAGGCGAACTCACNCCAAGTGGAATGTCNGTCTGGAANCCTTATTAAGNCTTGTCCGCAGGATTATATTTTNGTANTTCTAGAAATATGGAAATAAATNAAGCGGTGCAGGNNCTGACCGCNCTTGCGCATCCGTCCCGGCTGGAGGTCTTCCGNTTGCTGGTGTCCCTGGGGCGNCTCTGTGCGGGGGANCTGGCNGAGCGGCTGNAANTACCCAAGCCGACGCTCTCGTTCCATCTCAAGGAGCTCAGCCGGTCGGGTTTGATCGAGNCGGAGCGGGAGGGCCGGGTGATATTCTATGGNGTGCGNGTTTCCGGCTTTCGCGANCTGATGNANTTCCTGACGGAGGATTGCTGNCAGGGCCGGCCGGAACTCTGTCTTCCGNATTCGANGCGGTCTCGGNANGGCCGNGTCCTGTTGCTGAAGCAAACATGAACNNGGAGNAACGATGAGCATACGNGTNGGAATCAACGGCTTCGGNCGGATGGGTCGCCTGGGTTTCAGGGCAGGCTGGGANGACGAGGACATCGAAATNGTCCATGTCAACGAACTCAAGGGCGGCTGCAAGNTGGCNGCGCANCTTCTGGAGTANGATACGGTNCACGGACGCTGGGATCGTGGCATCGNGGCGGAGGAGGATCGGTTCGTGGTGGAGGGGAAGGANNTCAGNTTCAGNGNGAAGCCNACCCCGGGCGAAGTGGACTGGGCGGGCATGGGGATTGACCTGGTGGTGGAAAGTTCAGGAGCCTTTCGCAGCAGGGANGTGCTGCAGCCTTATTTCGATGGTGGCGTGCGCAAGGTGGTGGTGGCGGCCCCGGTCNAGGAGGCGCTCAATATTGTGATGGGCTGCAACGACCGGCTCTACGATCCGGCCCGGCACGACCTGGTGACCGCGGCCTCGTGCACGACAAACTGCCTTGCTCCCGTGGTNAAGGTGATCCAGGAGAAGATTGGAATCGTGCACGGCCTGATCACCACCCTGCACGATGTGACCAACACCCAGGTGNTGGTGGATGCNCCCCACAAGGATTTCCGGCGGGCGCGCTCGGCGCTNAATTCCCTCATCCCCACCACCACGGGATCGGCCACCGCGATCACGATGATCTANCCCGANCTGGAAGGGAAACTGAACGGNCTGGCGGTGCGCCTGCCGCTCCTCAATGCCAGCCTGACGGACTGCGTCTTCGAACTCGCNCGGGAGACCAGTGNNCAGGAAGTGAACGGTTTCCTGAGGGAGGCNTCCGAGGGGGAACTGAAGGGAATTCTCGGGTTTGAAGAGAAGCCCCTGGTCTCCGCGGATTTCGTCAATGATGTCCGTTCCGGNATTGTGGANGGACCGGCCACCATGGTGAACGATGGAACNCAATTGAAGGTGCTGGTGTGGTACGACAACGAGNTTGGTTATGCNTGCCGNCTCATGGAGCTGGNCGCCAGGGTGGCGCGTTCGTTGTCGTAGCGTGGGACCAGCACATTTCGNACANGCTNCGNGAGGATGGANATACGCAATTACACGATCGTCACGGCGTCNTATTGGGGATTCACCCTGACCGATGGNGCGTTGCGCATGCTGGTCCTGCTGCANTTTCATGCCCTGGGTTACTCGCCGGTCCAGTTGGCCTTCCTNTTCCTGCTCTATGAATTCTGTGGACTGGTGACCAATCTCCTGGGNGGCTGGNNCGGNTCGAGGGTGGGGTTGAAGGTGACTCTCTTTGCCGGNCTGGGGNCNCAGATCGTGGCCCTGGTGGCCCTTTCGCTGGTGCAGCAGCACTGGGNGGTGCTNTTNTCGGTGGGNTANGTGATGGNGGCCCAGGCNCTCTCCGGGGTGGCGAAGGANTTGACCAAGATGAGCNCGAAGAGTGCGGTCAAGTTGCTTGTNNCCNNGGGAGANGGAGAGGCANCNGCGGGGCGGGNCCTCTTCAAGTGGGTGGCCATCCTGACCGGNTCGAAGAACGNCCTGAAAGGGGTGGGCTTNCTNGCCGGGGGTGTTCTCCTGGGGTGGNTGGGGTTCGTGATGGCNCTTTGGGTGATGGCGGGTGGACTCCTCCTGTTGCTGGNGGGCGGGATGNTGAGTCTGCGGCAGGANCTGGGNAGNTCGAAGGAGAAGGTGAAGTTCACCCAGTTGTTTTCNAAGAGNCGGGAAATCAACCTCCTCTCCCTGGCACGGTTCTTTCTCTTCGGTTCGCGTGATATCTGGTTTGTGGTGGGGNTGCCGGTCTTNCTCAAGGAGAGGCTGGNATGGAGTTTTGCCGCGGTGGGNGGNTTCATGGCGGCGTGGGTCATCNGCTACGGNCTGGTCCAGGCGGCNGCCCCNGNCTTNCTGAAGCGTGGCGGGGCGCGGGCNGCCCTGGGGTGGGTGGGGATGCTGGCNCTGGTGACGGGAGCCCTGGCCCTGGCAGTGCAGCTGGANTTNCAGGTCGTGGTGATGGTGNTGGCNGGNCTCGCGGTGTTCGGAGTCGTCTTNGCGGTGAACTCGGCAGTCCACTCCCACCTGATCCTGNNCTATACGGATTCCGACAAGGTGGCCCTCAACGTGGGGTTCTACTACATGGCCAATGCCGGGGGGCGNNTGGTGGGAACGCTGCTCTCCGGCCTGCTCTACCTGTGGGCGGGATTGTCGGGTTGNCTGTGGGCGAGCGCCGGGTTNGTGTGCGNGGCGGTGGTCCTGACTGCGCGCCTGCCGCGGGAAGGGGAGGGTTGAGCGGGACCACNCCCCGGGANCTTNCNGCCCCGGCTTGGGACCGGAAAAGAANAGGCGGTGAAGCCGGGNGGCTCCACCGCCTCAGGGTGAGNGTTGAACTTGGGCGGGTGCCTAGTTGGCACTCACGCTGACGTTGTCAATGGTGAGACCGCTGAAGGCGTCTGCGCTACCGTCACTGACGAAGTTGAACTCGATGATGACGGTTTCCCCGATGGCTGCGGCATCGACGGGAATCTCGATTGTTCCATAGTCGGAGTCGAAGGCTGTCATGTCCAGGGCTACGGACACCCCGAGCTGCACCTGGTCGGCGGCGCGCAGGAAGCGCACCTCGGCGGTGTCGGCGAATCCATCCGCATCCCGGAAGGCCTCAAAGCTCAGGATCGCTCCGGGCACACCAGTCAGGTCAATGGCAGGCGAGCGGAGGGAAATGTCGGAGCCGGTTCCGTAATCGCCCAGGTTGGTGCACCAGGCGTTGGCGGAATCATCAGCGCCAGTAAGCGGCCCGGTGGAACCGACCGGGGCGCCCAACTCCCACTGGGTGTTGCCACCGGGATCATTGACCAGGGCGGTCCAGTCTCCGGCCCCCGACTCGAAGTCGTCGGAGAAGAGTGCCGGAACCGGCCCGGCCAGGAGATGGTAGATGCGCAGCGGATCGCCCGGATTCGGGATGCTGTGCGCGTTCGACGGCACGGTGGCACCCAGGTTCTGCAGTCCGGCGACGGGGACCCAGGTCTCGGGAGAGCCGTCCGCTTCCGGATCGGTGGAGCTTACCACGGTGTAGACTTCGGAAGCGAAGCTGTTCCACTCGAAGTCGAGGCTGGCTCCGTTATCATCACTGGAGACCACGAAGTTGTGGACGTCGGTGGTGGTGGTGGAGACGGACATGTTGTCGATCAGGACAGTTTCGTGCGCTCCCCCGGTCCGGGCGGTGATGGCCCAGATGTAGGAGTCGTCGGCCGTGAAGTCCGGAATGGACAGGTCCACGATTTCAACCGGGTTGACCAGGCCGGTGATGTTGGCGCTGAGGGTCCCGGCATTGCCGTCCCAGGCGATCGTCACGGTCCCGGTTCGCGTTTCTCCGGCGATAATGGGCAGACCGGGGATGAAGGTCAGATCCGGGTGGGCGGTGGTGTTGGTGGCCACATTGACGCCCCCTTCTCCTGCTCCGTTGTCATAGGTATCGACCTCCACCGAGAGCCACGGGATGGCGGTGCTCCAGACTTCCTCGCCCGCGCCGTTGGCATCGTCAGTGGCGCCACCGGTGGGGTTGGTGAGTGGGGGGATGGCCCCGTAGGAAATGGCGAAGCCGTCTGCCGGGGTCCCACTGGCGATGAGGGTGTAGTCGAAGGTCATGGTCCAGGCGTCAGCGGAGCCGTTGAGAGCCGGGATCCGGAATGACGAGTGAGTGGTTCCAGTTCCATCCTGGGACAGGCGGAGCTGGTTATCCTGGATGGAGGCAGGACCGTTGTTGCTTCCGATCTGACTGCCATCGCACAGGTCAGTGGTGCCGTTGGGGAAGCCGTCGAAGTTCTGCAGGTAGGAGGTGGAATGGGCTCCCGGGCCGTCCGCGCCGTTGGGATCCCGATCCGCGCCCTGGGCAACTTCCACGCCGTCAGGGCAGCCGTCGCTGTCGGAATCCGTATCCAGAGGATCCGTACCGGTGTCGTTGGCATCGACGAAAGTGCCGCTGTTGCTCTCCGCGCTGTCGCTCAGGCCGTCTCCATCGGTGTCGGCATT